>JAZJZB010000063.1:0-19545 GCA_040390085.1 Pseudomonadota bacterium
ATCTGGTCGCCGAAGCCGAGCTTGCCGAGCTCGACGAAACCCACGCCAAGGGCGCCGAGGAAGCCGACGAGCTGACCCAGGCGATCCACCGCCTGCGCGGCTCGATCGGCAATCTCAACCGCGAAGGCCGGGTCCGGCTGCTCGAAGCCTTCGAGCATGTCGACGGCCATTTCCGGCGGTTGTTCACCACTCTGTTCGAAGGCGGCCAGGCCCATCTCGAGCTGGTCGAAAGCGACGATCCGCTGGAGGCCGGGCTGGAGATCATGGCCCAGCCGCCGGGCAAGCGGCTGTCGACGCTGACCTTGCTGTCGGGCGGCGAGCAGGCGCTGACCGCGGTCGCCCTGATCTTCGCCATCTTCCTCACCAACCCGGCGCCGATCTGCGTGCTGGACGAGGTCGACGCACCGCTCGACGATGCGAACGTCGAGCGCTTCTGCGAACTGCTGCGCAAAATGACCGAGGAGACCGACACCCGCTATTTGATCGTCACCCACAATGCGGTGACGATGAGCCGGATGGATCGGCTCTACGGGGTGACGATGATCGAGAAAGGCGTCAGCCGGCTGGTTTCGGTCGACCTCGGCGGCGCGGAGACACTGCTTGCGGCCGAGTGACTAACGGGTCCCGCGGCCGCGCAGCGCGTGGAGCAGCAGCAGCGGCAGCGCGACCAGGCCGGCGATCCAGTGGACGAGGCTCACCCCCGGACGCAGCACGTCGTCGCCGAGATAATAGAGTCCGAGAGCGGTCATCGCGAGGAGCAGGAGCGCGGCGACGAAGATGATGCCGGTGGTGAAATTGCGCTTGGTGTTCCAGCCAAGCGTGACGTGCACCGGGATCATCGCCCCGCCGACGACGAGGAAAGCGTAAGCGCCGACGCCGTGCAGGATCAGCGCGATATGCTCGGCCGGATGCGGCTCCGCGCCGAACTCGCCCTGGACACGCACGAAATGCTCGAGCAGCAGCCACGCGATACCGGTCGCGATCAACAGGCCGAAGCTGGCGTAAACGGCCCATTCTTGCCAGCGCGGAAGTCGGCCCGGGCGGCGCTTGGTCACGCGTGCTCCTCTGCGACTTCGAAGACGGCTTCGACCTCGCCGTCGTGGTTGATCGCGAGCGCTTTCGCGCCGGCCGCGTCGAGCAGCCGTCCGGCGTCCTCGCCTGCCGCCCACAGGATCTTGGTCAGCGCGTCCGCATCGCATGCCGTGGCCGCCACCACCGTGACCGAGGACCAGCGCGGATTCGTGCCGCCGAGATGCTCGAAGGTAAGACGGCCCTGATCGTCGGGCAGCCCGCCGCTTGTCGCCAGCGCCGAGTTCAAGAGATCCACGACAGCCAGTGGGCGACGCTGTCGCGGTTCCACCACGGTCACCGGCGCGGAATGTGCCCCGAAGCCACGCATGTCGCCGCCCGCATTGACGAGGCCCTGCGCGCACCCATCGCGGTGCAGGGCTTCGATGGCGCGGTCGATGGCGAATCCCTTGGCAATGCCGCCAAGGTCGATGCAACCGGGCTTGAGCAGCTGCGCGGACCGACCCTGGAGTTCGAGCCAGGTCCAGTGCGATGCTTCCGGCTGCGGCTGGTCGCGGTGGCGCGGGATCGCACCGCGGGCCAGCGCGCCCTTGCCCGCCCGCACGGGATCGAACGCGCCTCCACTCTGCGTCGCCCAGTACAGCGCACGCTCGAGCACGCGTGCGGTCCAATCGTCGACCTCGACCGGACGCTGGTGCGCGAGGCGGTTGATTCGCGAGACGTCGCTGCCCGGCTCGTGCGCGCTCATGAGGCGGTGCACCTGCGCGATCGCCTCGAACGCCGCGTCAATCGCATCCTCGCGATCGGCGCTGATCTCCACGAAGGTCCCGAGCAGCGGCCGGCAGCGCTTAAGCATTGCTAAGCAGCAGCTGATAGGTGACGAGCAGCCGGCGAATGCCGTCAGTCACGTGGCGGCTGGATAGCGTCGCTCCGGAAATATTCTTGATGTCCTTGCCGAGGTGGACGCCCGAACCAAAGCGCTTGCCAACGAACTGCTGACGCCACGCGGGATTGCGAATTTCCCCGCCATAGGTCTCGCGATACTCGAGGATCTCGACCCGCTTCACGACCCCGTCGGGGGACAGCGCGACGGCGTAAGTGATCATTTCATGCTTGCCGAGCACGCGGTCGACGATGAACCAGCCGGCGCGTTCCCCGCCGGAACGCACGTCCCACGCGCGGAGCAGCTTGTCGAAGCCGCCGACGCCCGAGGCGCGTGCGATCGCCTTGCGCTGTTCCGCCGTAAAGGCGACCGGGCGCGCGACGAAGCTGGCGCCCGGGAACATCGCCCGCTGCGCCGCCTCGATGCTCAGGTAGACGGTGGCCGCGCCAGGAGCCGGCGCAACCGCGGCGACTGCCGCGGGCAGGATGGTGAACCAGGGTGCGCCGGGCCTGCTCATGCTCTCCTCAGAAGTTGTAACCCACTTTCAACCGCAGCTCGCGCTTTTCATATTCGTCGAGCGCCCGGCTGCCGATCGGGCTCGGGCGGCCGAACAGCTGGGGCAAATAGGTTGCGGTGAACCACCATTTCCTTCCGGCATAATGAATCGCAGGTCCTGCGGAAACGGCGTAGGTTTCCCGGTCGAACTGCTTCGTCCAGTCCGGATAGATGCTGGTGTAGCGCCCCTCGACCCCGAGCATCCAGTTCGACGCGACGCGATAGGCAAGGCCGGTGCTGGCCTCAAGCACGGCTTCCTTTTTCCACTCGACCTCGCGCGCGCCGCTGACCGCGTCGATTTCGACCTCCTTCTCCCATTCCGGCTCGAACGTCAGATTGCCGACCCAGATCAAGCGATCGTCGAGGAAATTCTTCTGAAGGATGGCTTTCAGCTCCAGCTCATATTCAGTGCCGCGCTCGCCGGTCAGGCTGTTGATCCGCGACCAGCCTGGCTCGACGTAGAAGGCCAGGCCGATGCCGTCCTTATACGGGCTGAGCACCGCATATTTGAACGCCGTCTGCACGCCCTTGAACCCGAGGCCGCGCTTCACGTCCTCGAATCCGGGCTCGAGCCCGCGCACATCGTGACTCTCGAAATTCAGATATCCGGAGACCTGAAAACGGTCGGTGAAGCCATGCTCCAGCTCGAGCCGATAGTCCTGCGCGCTATATTTCCCCTGGCCCTTGCCGCGGCGGTCGGTCGCCCAGAGATAAGCTTCCGTTCCGCCCTTCGGAACCGTTTCGCTGCCATAGGAATAGCCGAAATAATTTTCGTCAGCCCGAGCGGGAGTTGCAGCGAGCCCTGCCAGGCCGAGGCCCAGCACCAATGCGCGTTTCATTCTGTCCCCTTTATTCGCAAGCGTGTTCTGTACGGCTGTCGCTAATGCGACTAATTCGCAATTGCAAGCCTTTCCGCATGCGCCTTGATGCGCTTGAGGTCGCGCACGAACAGCGCGCGTTCCTCGCGCCGCCGCCCCTCCTCGGGAATGCGCAGCAAATAGCTCGGATGGACCGTCACCCAGCGTTCGCTGCCGTCGGCGAGCAGCAGCGGAGTGTCGCGGACCTTGCTAATGGTCACGATCTTGCCGATCAGCGAGCGCGCGGCGGTGGCGCCGAGCGCAACGGTAACCGGCGGGCGAATCAGCTCACGCTCATGCTCGATCCACCACCGGCAGGCGGTGATCTCGCCGGCGTCGGGCTTGTCGTGGATCCGCCGCTTGCCGCGCAGGATGAATTTGAAATGCTTGACCGCGTTGGTGACATAGACCGTCGAACGGTCGATCCCCGCTTTCTCGAGCGCTGCGTCGAACAATGCGCCGGCCGGCCCGACGAAGGGGCGACCGGCAAGATCCTCCTGGTCCCCCGGCTGCTCGCCAACGAACATGATCGTGGCGTCGAGCGGTCCTTCGCCGAACACCGTCTGGGTCGCATGTTTGTAGAGCTCGCAGCGGGTGCACTTGCGCGCGTCCTTGAGCAGCTCTTCCCACGCCGCCCGCGTGTTGCTGCGCGGCTCGATCGCGCGCTCGGCTTCGATCGCCTGCTTCAGTCCCTCGGTCGCAACGTCGGCCATCGCGCTTTGAACGAGCGATCCCGCGCGATGTTGCCGGAGTGGCGGCGTCCTCTTAGGGATCGCGCATGACCAAGCTCGCGCTCCGCCTCACCGCTTCGCTTCTCCCGCTGTTCGTGCTCGCCGCCGCACCGCCGCCGGTGCCTCCGATGACGCCCGACGTCGTCGCCAGCTATGACCCGGTCCTGCCCGAAGCGGACTATGTAAAGCGCGTGGCGATGGTGCCGATGCGCGATGGCACCAAGCTCTACACCGTCATCGTGATGAAGAAGGGCACGCGCGGCGGGCCGATCCTGCTTTCGCGAACCCCCTATGACGCCAAGGGCAGCCTTTCCCGCACCGCCAGCCAGCACGTCGTCGACATCGTGCCCGCGATGTACAAGGAGTTCGTCGAGGACGGCTACATCATCGTCCAGCAGGACATTCGCGGCCTCCACAATTCGGAGGGCGAGTTCGTCATGAACCGGCCGATCGTTGGCCCGCTCAACCACAGCGGGATCGACGAATCGACCGACGCCTATGACGCGATCGACTGGCTGGTGAAGAACGTGCCGGAATCGAACGGCAAGGTCGGCACCATCGGCTCGTCCTATCTCGGCTTCCTGACCCTGGCGTCGGAGATCAATCCGCACCCCGCGCTCAAGGCCGCGGTGCCGCAAAGCCCGATGGTCGACGGCTGGATGGGCGACGACTGGTTCCACAACGGCGCCTTCCGCACCAGCAGCCTCGATTTCGCGGTGTCGCAAAGCACCGCGAAGGCCGAAGGCGGCGAGATCGCCGTGCCGCCGGGCGACGATTACACGCGCTACCTCGAGGCCGGGTCGATGGCCGATTATGCCCGCCGCCTGAAGATCGAACATTATCCGTTCGTCCAGAAGCTGTTCCAGAACCCGGCCTACACCGACTTCTGGTCGCTCCAGGCGGTCGACAAATGGATGGCTGCGCGGCCGCTGACGGTGCCAACGCTGATCGAGGTCGGCCAATGGGACCAGGAGGACAGCTATGGCGGTCCCGCTGTCTACAAGGCCCTCAAGGGCAAATATGAAGGCACGGAGCTGCTCCATCTGGCGATCGGGCCGTGGCGGCACTCCGGCGCCAATCACTACGGCTACGACCTCGGCGCACTGACCTTCACCGGCGACACCGCGCTCGAATGGCGCGTCAAATATGTGAAGCCCTTCTTCGACCATTATCTGAGGGGCGCGCCGGACCCGCACACGCCGCCGGTCCTGACCTACGCCACCGGCATCAACCGCTGGGAGGAATCCCCGCGCTGGCCGATGGGAACGCCGACGCCGCTCTATCTAACCGCGGGCATGAGGACGAGCTTCACCGCGCCGGCCGCGGTCGGCCACGACGATTATGTCTCCGACCCCGCCAAGCCGGTGCCGTTCATCCCGCGCCCAATCAGCAGCGGCGATCCCGACCAGTGGAAGCCCTGGCTGGTGCACGACCAGCGCTTCGTCTCCGACCGTCCCGACGTCCTCGTCTATACCGGCGAGGTGCTGACCAAGCCGGTGCACATCATGGGGGCACCGCAAGTCGACCTGTTCGCCGCGACCAGCGGCACGGACAGCGACTGGGTGGTCAAGCTGGTCGACGTCTATCCCAACGAAACGCCAGAGGAGGCATCGCAGGGATCGAAGCCGGACATGTCGGGCTTCGAGTTGCCGATCGGGATCGAAATCTTCCGCGGCCGTTATGTCGACAGCTTCTCCAGGCCCCGCGCCCTTCGGGCCGGCAAGGTCGAACATTACCGTTGGGGCTTGCCCAACGTCGACCATGTGTTCCGGCCCGGCCACCGGATCATGGTCCAGGTGCAGTCGAGCCTGTTTCCGCTCTACGACCGCAATCCGCAGAGCTTTGTGACGAACATCTTCTACGCGAAGTCGGGCGATTACCGAGCTGCGAAGCAGAGCGTGTTTTACGGCGGCTCGGCGCCGAGCGCGGTCTATCTTCCGATCGTTCCCTAGCGCGGCTCCAGCATCCGGCCGAACGAGCGCGCGAAGGCCAGCGCGAGCATTCCGCCGACTCCGCCGATCGCGGCATGAAGCGCCCAAAAGGCAAGCGGGCCAATCTGCTCGTAAAAGGTGCCGATCCACCCGATCAGATTGTTGCCGACGAACATGACCAGGAAGGCGACCCCCATCATGGTCGAATTGACCCGCGGCGGGGCTGCGCGCGACACCAGTGAGAGCAGCGGCGGCCAGAAATACATGAAGCCGATGCCCTGGATCGCGCAGTAGAGGAACGGCCAGACCCACAGCACGCGGCCCGGCGACAAGGCGATCGCAGCGACCAGGATCAGGTTCGCTCCGCCGCAGATCAAGGATCCGGTGCCGATCTTCACCAGCTCCGACGGGTCGCGCCCGCTCGCCCGCCCCTGCCACCGCCACAAGGTGAATAGCAGCGGGACGGTGAGGATACTGAACAGCGGGTCGATCGACTGGAACCAGGGGATCGGCACCACGAACCCTCCGGCATTCATATTGGCATGTTCCTGCAGCCAGATCGGAAGCACGTTGGCAAGCTGGTAGTAAGCGATGTGCGGGAAGACGGTGATCGCCATCACTGCGAACAGCGCGGCGATGACCTGCCGGTCACCCGACGTCAGTGGAGCGCTGGCCGACTTCTTTTTGCGCTCAACCCGTTGCGGCAGGTAGCGATAGCCACTGAGGTAGACCCCAAGCGCGCCCAGCATGAACAATGCAGCAGTACCGAAGCCGATATGCCAACCGTAGCGTTCGCCGAGAAAACCGCACAGCAGCGGTCCGGCGACCGCGCCGAAATTAATGCCCGTGCTGAAGATCGCGAAGCCGCGCGTGCGTCGTGCTTCATCCTCGACCGGATAGAGCCCGCCCACCTGCGCCGAGATATTCCCCTTGAGCATGCCCGATCCGATTATCAGCAGCAAAAGCGCAAGGAGGAAGCTCTGGTCGAACGCCATCGCCAGGTGGCCGCCGCTCATCGACAACGCCCCGATCACCACCGCGCTGCGCTGGCCGATGCGGTCGCCGATCCAGCCGCCGAACACCGGCGTGAAGTAAACGAAGCCAGAGTAGAGGCCGAAGATCTGCGAGGCGAGCGCCTGAGTGGACAGCGGGCCAAACAGCGATTCGATCGAAGCCCGGAACCCGGCGAAGCCGACGACGTGCTCGACATGGCCCGGCAGCAGCAGCTGGTTGACCATGTACAAGACGAGTAGCGCGCTCATCCCGTAAAAGGAAAAGCGCTCCCAAGCTTCGGTGAAGGCGAGATAGGCAAGGCCCGGCGGATGGCCGAGGAAATCAGTCGGGCGCGAACTTTCCGCGCGCGGAACGGCTTGGGCTGTGCTCAACGGCCGGCTTCCCTCGGCAATGTCACACCGGCGTAACGAACTGGCCGGTCAGTGCAAGCCGCGAACGCCGCTTATTGTTCAGGCCGCGTGGAGTCTTCGGCCTGCTGGCGGCGTTGCTCGCGGGCTTCCTTGATGACCTTGATCAAACAGCCAGTGTAGCCGCCGGGCCCAACCGGCGAGCAGCTGTTGATCCCGGTCGCACCGGCTGTCTCGAGCACCTTGGCCTGGTTGGCCCAGGCGTCGGTCTGCTGCCGAGTGCCGCTCGGGCGGTATTTCTCGGGGATCCGATAGCGCTCGCTCTCAGGGCGCCGGGCGCAGACGACGACCTGGTCGTCGGTCGAGCGTGGGCACGGATCATTGCCGTAGACGATGATCTCGGCAATCGCGTTCTGCTGGGCCGTTGCCGGGGTCGGAAGCACAGCGAAGCCGGCTGCGGTGGCCGCTGTCGCGGCGAGGGTGATAATCAGCCTGTTCATCTTCCTAACGCGTCCTTTCCACGTCATCAGCGGGCGAGCCCGCCTCAGGTTCCTCATATGCGCTTTGACAGCCCGATTGCCACCCTGCAGCCGGCACGGATCGCCGCAGTCAGCAGCGGATAGCCGATCGCCTGGGTGGCGCCCGCCTCGCGCGCCGTGTCGCGATGCTCGAGCTCGTCCGCCTGGAAATCGGCGATATCGGCGGCAAGCTCGGGATCGTCATCACCGAGTTCCTTCAATTGGGCGCTATAATGCTTGTCGATCTCGGTCTCGATTGCGTCGGTGCAGGCGAGCGCCGCTTTTTCGGAGATCAGCGCGGTTGCGGCGCCGAGCGCGAAACCGGCGACGTTCCACAGCGGCTGGAGCGCGGTCAGCCGCCCGCGCCGCTCGGCCATCAGCTGGTTGAAGCGCTTGAGGTGCCGCTGCTCCTGCGCGGCCATGCGCGCGATCAGCTTGGCCTCGGGGCAATTGGGGCGAAGCACCGCCAGCTGCCCGGCGTAGATTCGGGTCGCACCATATTCGCCGGCCTGGTCGACGCGCAGCATCGACCCGCTGTTGGCCCGGCGGTCGCCTGGCCGCCAGCCGGTCATGCCCGCTTCGACCTCAGGCTGAGGATCAGGATCAGCGTGGCACCGCCCAACGACAGGATCGCGTTCCAGCCGGCCATCGAAATGCCGAGGAAGCGGAACTGGACCTGGTCGCAGCGGATGATTGGCGCATGGGTTATCTGCTTGAGCAGGTCGGCAGTGCTCCCGCTCCGAGCGACTGCCGTGCAAGTCGTGAATCCTTCGAAGATCTTGGCTTCGACCCCGGCATGATAGACGCCGATCGCGCCCGACGCTGCGATCGCCAAGGCGGCGAGCAAGGTGAGGGCGCGCGAGCGCTGCGATTCCGCGGGTGCGGTGAACGCCAGGACCGCAGGAACAAGCGCGGCGAAGTGGGCGTAGCGCTGCCACCAGCACATCTCGCAAGGAAACAGGCCGCCGAAAATCTGCGAGCCGTACGCGCCCGCGAGCAGGGACAACGGCAACAGCAAGGCGATGAGGCGGGCCGCCGCGGCCGAGGAAAGCCCCCCTGCGCGCTCCAATTGAAGCATGGCTTCGCTCACGCTCAGCCTAGCGGGACTTCTTTGCGGGCGCTGTGCCTGGCGCGCTGACCGGTCCGGCAAGCCGCTTCAAGGTGTTCAGCGCGTAGTAGAGCTGGAAGTCCTTGATGCCCTTCTTCTCGAGGTCGGCGGCCTTCGCCTCGAACCGCGGGTCGGGCGTGTCGTCGGCCTCCAGCAGCTTGTCCTCGACCTTCGACTGGGCAAGCAGGTGACGGCGAAGATCGGCCTCGCGGACCACCTTGCGGTCCTTGTAATCGGGGTCGGTCAGCTGCGGGACGATCACGTCGGGGTCGATCGCTGCAGCCTGCACCGAGCGGCCCGACGGCGTGTAATAGCGCGCCGTGGTCAGCCTGAGCGCGGCATCGGGTCCGGTCTGGACGACGGTCTGGACCGAGCCCTTGCCGAAGCTCTTTTCGCCCATGACCAGCGCGCGGCGGTGATCCTGCAGCGCGCCGGCGACAATTTCCGATGCCGAAGCGGTTCCGGCGTCGGTCAGGACGATGACCGGCAGGCCGTGAGCCATGTCGCCGGGCCGCGCATAGTAGCGTTCGATGTCGTCCTTGGTCCGCCCGCGCTGCGAGACGATCTCGCCGCTCTCGAGGAAATCGTCGGCGATGTCGACCGCCTGGTCGAGCAGGCCGCCAGGGTTGGAGCGCAAATCGACGATATAGCCCAGCGGATGCCCGCCGGTCGCCTTATCAATCGATAGCAAGGCCGACTTCACCTGGTCACCGACATTGCCGGAGAAAGTGTTGATGTTGAGGTAGCCGACGCCCTCCTTGATCTCCCACTTCACGGGGCGAAGCTCGATCCGCTCGCGGACGATGGTCAGCTCGATCGGCTTGTTGTGGCCAGGGCGGACGATAGTCAGCTTGACCGATGTTCCAGGGTCGCCCTTCATCTTGGCGACCGCCTCGTCGAGGTTGAGTCCGTAGACCAGCTCGCCGTCGATATGGGTGACATAGTCGCCGGCCTTGATGCCGGCGCGCCACGCCGGCGTGTCCTCGGTCGGAGCGATCACCTTCACCGCGCCGTCCTCGATCGACACGGTCAGGCCAAGCCCGCCGTAATTGCCGTCGGTGGTAGTCTTGAGCTGATCGAAGTCGCTCGCCTCGACGTAGGACGAATGCGGGTCGAGCGAGGACAACATGCCGTCGATCGCGCCCTTGATCAAAGTGTGGTCGTCGACGGGGTCGACATAGTTCGCCTTGACCCGTTCGTAGACGCTCATGAACTTCTCGAGCTCCTGGTAATTGGTCGTGTCCGCGGCGGCGAAGGAGCCTGCAGTGACCGGCACCAGCGCGAGCGCGCCGACCAGCGCGAGCGGGGGAAGAATCTTGGCAGTCAGTTTCATTGGTCGAGTCCTAATCCGGCCGATTTCGTGAGCGCTGGGCGTTTACCCGCCTTTGTTGGCCTTTGACAGAGTGGCAGATGAACCTGCGATGAGAGCAGGCGAAATTCGACGGCCGCCCTTCGACAGTTCGACCTGCAGCGGACCGAGCGCCCGGCCCACCGCCTGGCCGAGCCGAACGCGGTCGCCGGGCTTGAGCGTCGATGACACATTGACCAGCAGGCTGGTCCAGCCGCCGCCATGGTCGATGATCAGGACTCCGTCGAAATCGCGGAACGGGCCGGAGAATTTGACGATTCCGTCGGCCGGGGCAGTCACTGCACTCCCGCGCGGGGTCGCCATCGTCAGGCCGCGCGAACGCACGCCGCTGTCGCTAACCGCCGCCAGGCCCTCGGTCACCGGCGCTGCGGCGGGAAGCTGATAGGCGAACGACGGTCCAGCACCCCGTTCGGGGGCAAATGGGCTGAGCGGCGCCGACGGCTCGGCCGCGATCCGCGCGGCGATCGCCCGCGCCGGGGCGCCGCTCGATTGCTCGGCGCGGAGGCGCTCTACGTCCTCGCCGGCCGCGATTGCGACGTCGCTGGTGCCGAGCGCCTGGTCGCCCGAGCTCAGCGCGCGTTCGATCGCCTTGCGCTCGAGCGCAGCGAATTGCTGGCGCTTGGCGGCGAGCTCGCTTTGGCTGCGCGCGAGGTTCGAGCGTGCGTCGAGCGCCGCCTGCCGCAGCCGCTGACCCTGGGCCAGCTCGGCCGACAGGCGCGCTGTCCGGCGACGGATGACCGGCAGCGTCGAATCGAGCAGCAGCCGAACCTTGACCAGCTCGTCGGTGCTTCCGCGATCGGCGATCGCAAGCAGCGGCGGGCGGCGGCCCATCACCGCCAATCCGGCGAGGAGCGAGGAGAGTGGCCGCTGCTCGGTGGCGAGCTGGCGCCGATGAGCAGCGACATAGGCCGAGGCGAGGCGGACCTCGACGTCGGCGGCGGTAATGCGGGCCTCGGCGGCTTCGATCGCCTGGGCGGAAGCGACCTGTTCGGCGCGGAGCCGCTCCGCCTCGCCGCGCGCTCCGGACGCCGCTTTCTCGAGCCGTGCGGTTTCGGCCTCGGCGGATGCTTGCTCGGCCCGCGCCTGCTGCAGCTCAGCACTGATCGGGATTCCAGCCTGCTGCGCCCAGGCGCCCGCTGCGAGGACGGGACAGAGCAGCAGGACGGCGGCGGCGCGCATGCCCCTACCCTTCGCGATGATAGGGATGGTTCGCAAGGATCGACGTCGCGCGGAACAATTGCTCGGCAAGCATGACGCGGGCCAGCAAATGCGGCCAGGTCGCCGGCCCGAACGAGAGCAGCAGGTCGGCCCCACCGCGCTGGTCGTCGTCATGCCCGTCGGCGGCGCCGATCAGGAAGCGGGCCTCGCGCTTTCCGCCGTCGCGCCAGGCTTCGAGCTTTTTCGCCAGCTCGAACGAGGACAAAGCCTGTCCCCGCTCGTCGAGAACGATTGCGACGCTGCTGGCCGCCGGTTCCGGCAGCTTGCCGCCGCGATCGGGCAGCTCCGTCAATTTCGTCGGCCAGGAAATGCGCTTCAGATAGCGTTCGACCAGCTCGGCCTCCGGAGAGCGGCCGATCTTCCCGCGAGCGACGATGTGAAGCAGCACCTAGCGGGCGTAGGCGGGCGCGCCGAATGGCCAGGTGAAGACGGACTTGAAGCCGTCGTAGATTGCGCGGGCGCTCTCGGCGATGGTGCGCGGCCGGTCGCTTCCGCCGCGGGTGAAGATCGCAACCGCGACGCGCCGCCCATCGGGCAAGGTAATGAACCCGACGTCGTCGGCCAGGCCATTGAGCGTGCCGGTCTTATGCTCGACCGGAGTCCCGAACGGCAGCATCGCCTTCATCCGGTTCTTGCCGGTCTCACAGCGCGACATCAGGTCGAGCAGATAGTTGCGGCTCTGGGGCTTGATCAGCTGCGCGGTGTAGATCCGCTTGAGCAAGTCGACCATCGCCATCGGAGTGCTCGAATCGCGGCGGTCCCAAAGATCGCGCTTGTCGCTCAGCAGCTGGGCGATGGTGCGGTCGACGCGAAGCCCGTGGACGCCGTTGTCGGCGAGCCAATTGTGCACCGCGCGCGGCCCGCCGAGATCCTTGAGCAGGATATCGGTTGCCCGGTTGTCGCTGTGAATCAGCATCCGCGCCATCAGGCTGCGAGCGCTCTGGCCGTTGATCGTGTCGTCGAGAGAGCGGCGGCCGTGGTCGACCTGCGCAAGGTACAGCGCCGCAATCGCGACTTTGACCGTGCTGGCCATCGGGAACGGCGTATTGCCCTTCACCGAAATGCTCTCGCCACTGTTGAGGTCGAGCGCGGCAATGCCGACGTCGGCCGACTTGTTGGAAACCATCGAGCTGATCTGCTGCTCGAGCGTTGTCATGCCCGGCGACGAGGCCGCGGCAGCGGGCTGCGCGATGAACGCGCCCAGCGCCAGCAGTGTCAGTGCAATGAATCGCATATGCCCTTACCCGCGTGCAGCAGCGCTGACGCCAGAATCATCGCCGAAAGCCCACATTCGTTCCAAATTGTAAAAATTTCTCACTTCGGGACGGAAAATGTGGACGATCACATCCTCCGCATCGATCAGCACCCAGTCGGCAGCCGGCAGCCCTTCGATCCGGACGATCCGCCCAAATCGCTCTTTTATCTTGTCGGCAAGCTTAACGGCCATCGAGGCGACCTGCCGCGTCGAACGGCCCGAAGCGATCACCATATGGTCGGCGATGTTCGATTTCCCGGCGAGCGGGATCGACACGACCTCCTGCGCCTGGTCGTCGTCGAGCGACTGGAGAACGAGCTTGTGGAGATCTTCGACATCAAAGGGAGCTCTGCCGCCTTGTTTGGCGGGGGCTTCAACGGGATGTTCGGTCAAGGGGTCTCCTGGCGAACGATGGCGTGCCAATGCGGTGGGCCCGCGGAATGCGGGATGACGAGTGGCTGTGCCAGTTGGGATCGTACGCGCGAATGGCGGTTGCGGAGGTCGGATCGGGCGGCAGGCGAAGGAAAATGATCGCCGGTTCACTCCATTCCGTCCAACTCTTTGCCTGGCGCGGAGGATGGACGAACCCCCTTAGCCAGCCCATCGCGCGCGCCGCTTGGGCAGCCCGATCATAACCGGGACGGCGAATCACCGCAATCGGCACTTCGCGTGCTAACCCCCTCCAATTACGCCATTTGTGAAAATTTGGCAGGGTGTCGCCCCCAAGCAACCAGATGAAGCGGTGCGCCGGATAGCGCTGCTTGAGCCGGCGCACGGTGTCGATCGTGAACCGAGTGCCCTCACGCTGCTCGAAATCGCTGACCCGAATGCGGGCGCGGCGGGCCAACCCCTGGGCCCCGGTCAGACGAGCCGCAAATGGCGCCATGTCCTTGGCGCCTTCCTTGAGCGGATTGCCCGGCGAGACCAGCCACCAGACCTCGTCCAGCCCGAGGGCCTGCATCGCTTCCAGGCTGATTCGGCGGTGCCCGCGATGGGCCGGGTTGAACGAGCCGCCGAGGATACCGATGCGCGCCATTCCGCGAACGGCTAGCACGCACACCGTGCGACGCCTAATGTAGGACGGCAAAAAGGGCTCAAATGCGCGAACTTGACACAGTCGGCGACGCGGGATGAGCGGAGTGATCGGCCGAGCCATCGAGAAACGCGCCGGTGAGCCGCCGGACGGGCATTTTCGCGAACAGGATTGCCTCAACTGCGGAACCCCGCTCACAGGCGGCTATTGCCATGCGTGCGGACAGCAAGCCCACGTCCATCGCACGCTCTCGGCATTGTTTGACGACCTTCTTCACGGCCTCCTTCACTTTGAAGGTAAGATCTGGCGCACTTTGCCGCTGCTCGTGTGGAATCCGGGCGAGCTTACCCGCCGCTACATCGACGGCCAGCGGGCACGCTTCATTTCGCCTATAGCGCTGTTCCTGTTCTCAGTATTCCTGATGTTCGCGGCCATTGGTCTAACCGGCGGGTTCAACACCGGTCCGAGCGAGGAGATACAGGAAGGTATCGCACAAGACGCCGAGAATGTACGGGGAGCCATCGCTCGAATTGAGGCCCAGCGGGCACGTGCTGTCGCAGCGCACGAGCCCACAGCCAAGATCGACGCGACGCTCGACGATCGGCGTGCCGAGCTCGCGGCGCTCACGATCATGGCGCGGCGGGAGTTCAGCAGATCCTTTCACGTCCCGCACAATCTTCCCAGCTGGCTCCAGGAGGGTGTCGGCGAGGCGGCAAGGAACCCCGAGCTGCTCCTCTACAAACTAAAGACGATTGCCTATAAGTTTAGCTGGGCGCTGATCCCGCTGTCCGTCCCTTTTCTTTGGCTGCTCTTTCCATTCAGCCGCCGGTTCAAGCTTTATGATCACACAATTTTCGTGACCTATTCTTTGTGCTTCATGATTTTCCTGGTCGCCGTTGTTGTTGTCTTGGATGAGGCCGGACTGCAGTCGCTCGCTTCAGTCGCCTTCTTCGTGCCGCCGATCCATATGTATCGGCAACTCAAAGGGGCTTACGCGCTCGGCTTCTGGGCAACGCTGTGGCGAACCCTGTTACTGACGCTGTTCGCCTTGGTCATAATCAGTCTGTTCGTTACACTGCTGGTCGGCCTTGGCCTGTTCGACTAGGCCGCCGGGCGCGGGTGATGCCGCACCAGAGGGAGGGAGCGCGTCTCTGGTAGCGGTATGTGTGCCCTGGTCAGGCGGGACGGACTGCATCGCGCCAAGGATCTCCTTGTCGGTCAAGTTCACTTGGATCTGGCGGGCAGAAGGCCGTCGGCCGCTCGGCGCACTTGGTGCTAAGCCACTGCGGATGAAGCTGCATTGCATCGGCCCTGATCGGGTTAGTCAGCAATTTGACGACCTCGGAAAAGATCGCCAGGCGCTTCCGCCTTGGCGAGGAAGGTCGAAACCGGCATCGCGGAGATAGTCGACAACGGGACCGCGACGAGTGCGGCCGCAATCAGGATTTGATAGATCATTCATCCCCTAAGGTTCGATCGGCCGGACTGTCGCGCCCGGCCGATCGAACCCGGATTGAATGGTCAGGCTCCAGCTGCGGCATGGCGGATGATCCCGCTAACCATCTTCGCGTTCATCGCGATCTCACTGTTCGTTAGCCTCCTCGTCGGCACCGGCGCACTCGACTAGGCGCAGGGGAAGCGCTTGGCGAAATAGCTGCGCAGCGCGTCGCGCGTGTCCGTGCGGGCGCGAGCAGGTGCCGGCACTCCGCGCATCACCGTGAGGATATCGTCCGAGCTCATCTTGACCGGCCCGGGTGGGCAGTAGGGCGGCTTGCGATGCGCCGCGGCCGCCGCCTGACGCTCGCCCTTGAGGGCTGCAGAATCCGCCTTGATCACGCTGGTGAGCAGCTTGAAGTCGCTCGAGAACATCGCGGTGAAGCCCCTCGCCTGAAGCGCCTCGGCCTTGGCTAGAAACTGGTCCACGGGCATCGCCCGCGCGACGCCCGAAACCGTCAGCGCCGCAACGCCGGCAATCAGCTTCATTCTCATCAAAATCCCCTCCCTCAATTCAGGAGGAGCAAGCCGAACCGCGGTGAACGGCCGTTGAACGATCAGGCGCCGGCGGTTGCCGGGCCGCCGATCGCGGAGGGACGCTTCGCCTTCGGAATCGACGAGCCGGCGGCGGGGATCGCGGGGCCCTTTGAGCTGCCGCGGTCGATCGGCTCGCCGGCCAGCACCTGCTTGATCTCGTCGCCCGACAGGGTCTCATATTCGAGCAGCGCCTGGGCAAGGCTTTCGAGCTGGTTCCGGTGCTCGTCGAGCAAATGCTTGGCGCGGGCGTAGCCGTCCTCGACGACCTTGCGGATTTCCTTGTCGATCGCCTGCGCGGTCTCGTTGGACATCTGGCGCTGGCGGTTGACCGAATAGCCGAGGAACACTTCCTCGTCGGCCTCGGCATATTGAAGCGGACCGAGGGCGTCGGACATGCCCCAGCGGGTGACCATGTCGCGCGCGAGGCTGGTCGCGTAGCTGATGTCGGACGAAGCGCCGGAGCTGACCTTGTCGTAACCGAAGATTAGCTCCTCGGCGACGCGGCCGCCCATCGAGACGGCAAGGTTCGCGTACATCTTGTCGCGATGGTAGGAATAACTGTCGCGCTCCGGCAGGCGCATGACCATGCCGAGAGCCCGGCCACGCGGGATGATGGTCGCCTTGTGGATCGGGTCGGAGGCCGGCTCGTGGAGCGCGACGATCGCGTGGCCGGCCTCGTGATAGGCGGTCATCCTTTTCTCGTCCTCGGTCATCACCATGGACTTGCGCTCGGTGCCCATCATCACCTTGTCCTTGGCCTCCTCGAATTCCTTCATCGCGACCAGGCGCTTGCCGCGGCGGGCGGCGAGCAAGGCGGCCTCGTTGACGAGGTTGGCGAGATCGGCGCCGGAAAAGCCGGGGGTGCCGCGGGCAATCACGCGCGGATCGACGTCGGGCGCCAACGGCACTTTCTTCATGTGCACGCCGAGGATCTGCTCGCGGCCGTCGATGTCGGGGCGCGGCACCACCACCTGGCGGTCGAAGCGGCCCGGACGCAGCAGCGCCGGGTCGAGTACGTCGGGCCGGTTGGTCGCGGCGATGATGATGATGCCTTCGTTGGCCTCGAAGCCGTCCATCTCGACCAGCAGCTGGTTCAGGGTCTGCTCGCGCTCGTCATTGCCGTTGCCGAGGCCGGCGCCGCGGTGGCGGCCGACGGCGTCGATCTCGTCGATGAAGACGATGCACGGCGCCGATTTCTTGGCCTGGTCGAACATGTCGCGGACGCGGCTGGCGCCGACGCCGACGAACATCTCGACGAAGTCCGACCCGGAGATGGTGAAGAAGGGCACGCCAGCCTCACCCGCGATGGCGCGGGCGAGCAGGGTCTTGCCGGTGCCGGGCGAGCCGACCAGCAAGGCGCCCTTGGGGATTTTGCCGCCGAGGCGCGCGAACTTGCCCGGGTCCTTCAAATATTCGACGATCTCCTGGAGCTCCTCGCGGGCCTCGTCGATTCCGGCGACGTCGGCGAACGTCACCTTGCCCTGCTTTTCGGTCAGCATCCGCGCGCGGCTCTTGCCGAAGCCCATCGCGCCTGAGCCGGCGTTTTTCTGCATCTGGCGCATGACGAAGAAGCTGATCCCGAGGATCAGCAGGAACGGCAGCGAATTGTAGAGCATGTACAGCCAGATGCTCGACTGCTCCTCGGCCTTGACCTGGACCGCGACGCCCTTGGCGATCAGCTTGTCGGAAACATTGGCATCGCCCGGGGCGACCGTGCGGAAATCCTCGCCATTGCCGAGCTTGCCGGCGATCCCGCTGTTGCCGGACGTGCTGGTGGCAATAGTGACGGTCTTGACGTTGCCGTCGTTCACCTGGCGGACGAATTCGGAATAGGGAATCGAGTTGCCGGTCGCGGTGCGCGATCCGCCGTCGATCATCTGCACGAAGAGCACCAGCGCGAACAGCACGCCCGCCCAGATGAGCAGGCTCTTGGTCCAGGGGTTGCCGGGCTTCTTCTCTTTGTCGTCCATCGCTCGTCTTTCCGAGGGCGAAACGCCTCTTCGCCTAAAATAGGCTCCGCGGCCCCAATAACAATGCGCGGCTTAGGGCCGGGTGAACGGCGGGCGGCTTAGGAGGTGGGGCCGGTCGTCACCGATCGGGCACATTCGATATCGCCGATGAGAAACCGGGCGCCGGAACTGCCGGCCTTGCCGGCGGAAGCCGCACCGTCACCGACGATCGCGCCGAATCATTGTCCGATCGCCCGCAGCCGGTGCAAACAAGGGCGAGAACCATCAACAGGCGAGCTTGAATTGGAACCATCGCCGATCGCTTCCATTTCGGGCTTGGGCCCTGCCAATGGAGGCGACTGGATTACGATCTCGTTAGCGCCGGGCGGGCGCCTTGGCGAAGCGCCATTCCTGCCCGCCGGTACACATCACGCCGCGCAACGTCGCCTTGCCGCCGCTCAGCAGCGCCTGGAGCAAACGCTCGAGCTCGGGACCGCGCAGGTCGGCGCCGCCGCCTTCGGTCGCCAGGCGAAGCACCGACCGGCGAGCAATCCGCCGGCGAATGTCGAGCGGAGCATCGGTCGGGCGATAGACGATTCCGTTCGGGCCGGCGGTGACCGCCCGCGCCCATTCGGCGTCCGTCGCCCAGTGAAGCGCCACATCGGCCTGGGCGAGATTGGTGGCGCTCCGGGCGATCGCCTGCGGGTCGAGCCATTCGGCCTGGGCAAGCGCGTGGCGCACCCGCACCCGCTCGAACTGCTCGTCCTCATTGCTCGGATCGGCGACTGGCTCGACCCCTGCAGCGGCGCAGACCGCCTCGAGTTCCGAGCGGTGCCAGCCCAGCAGCGGCCGGACCAAGGCCGTGGCGGCGCCCGGCGCGCGCGCGACACGGCGCATCCCGGCCAAGCCATTCACACCAGCCCCACGCGCGAGCCGCATCAGAAAGGTCTCCGCCTGGTCGTCGAGATGATGGGCGGTGGCGATTGCGCCAATTCCGCGTTCTCGCGCCCAATCGCCGAGCAGTCGGTAGCGCATGAACCGGGCGCGCTCCTGGATCGCGGTTTCGGGTTTCTCGTCCCAGCTTGCGGTGAGGATCCGGTGCGGGACGCCGAGGCGTTCGCACAGTGCGGCGACCATTTCGGCTTCGGCGCGGCTTTCCGGACGGAACGCATGGTCGACGGTTGCCGCTTCGATTTGCAGCGGACGCGCTTTGGCGGCGAGCAGCAGCAGGGCGAGGCTGTCGGGGCCGCCGGAAACGGCGACTCCGACGGTCGTATTGGCGTCTACCAGCGCGTCGAGGTCGCGCCGGAAGCGCTCGATCGCCGGCGTGTCCCGCTCGATTTGCTTTGCCGTCGCCAAGCGTCCCTCCTGGAGCGATCAGATTACACCGAGCGCCGTGCCTCGCACAGCGAACATGGATTCAAGCTGTCACGCGCATGACAAGCGCCGGGCGACGGCCGTCAGCTACACTGCGCCTGGGCCTTGGCGTCAGCCTCCAGCTTCTTGAGGTCGGGGCGGATTTTGGCGCCATAGACGGCGTCGAGCTCGCCATAGGCCTTGCACGCCTGGCCGGGCTGGCCGAGCTTCATCAGCGCCTGGCCGAGGTAAAACAGGCTGTCAGGAGCGCGTTCGCCGCCGGGATTGTTGCGGTAATTGGCGAGCAGGGCCTCGGCCGCAGCGCGCGGCTCCCCCTTGTCGAGCAAGGCCCGGCCGATGA
>JAZJZB010000063.1:19555-25902 GCA_040390085.1 Pseudomonadota bacterium
TGTTGGCGTAGCTCGCACGCCGGTGCTTGGGATAAGCCGCGGTGAAAGCGCGAAGCGCGGTGATCGCCTGATCGTAATTGCCCGCTTCCCACATGCGGAAGCCCTCGGTGTAGGCATCCTCACCCGGGTCGCTGGCCGCAGCCGCTGTTAGCGGGCCTCCGCTCGAAGGTTGCGCTTCCGCGGTCGTCTTGGGCGGGATTGTTTTGGGCGGTGTAGCTTTGGGCTTGGTCGCCGTTGCTGGCGGTGGCGCGGTTTCGACCACCGGCGCGGGTGTCGCTGCGGCGGCCTCGCTCATGCGCAGCTCGAGGGAGGCGATGCGCTGGTCCTGGTCGCTCTTCATCTGCGCAAGGCCGCTTTCGACGTTGCGCAAGCGGTTGCCGTTCTCCTCGCCCTGGCGGACGAGGTCGGCCATCTGCCGCTCAAGCGATTCCAGCCGCTGGTCAAGGTTGACCACCGCGGACTGGCTCGCCGCCGGGTCGTCGGAGAAGCCGGCGGTGTCGGCCGGCCGGCCCTTCGGGAACACCTGCCGCTGCATCTGCTGGACCTGCTTTTCCAGCCGGTCGATGCGCTGCTCGGGGGTCGGCGCAGGCCGCTGGGCGATGGCCGAAGAGGAGGCGAGCGCGACCATGACACTTCCCGCAAGAGCGGTGATCAAACGAGACTTCACTTGGCTTTCCCCACGCTTCACGTTGGACGGGACTGTGCGCCGGCGCGGCTTTCGCGCCGATGAATCCCGGACTTTTATTGCGCGGCCACGGGCTGAGCCGGGCCTTTCATCAGGTCGGCCGGCTTGAGGCTGACGTTCGACGCCACTTTACCGGGCGGGCCAACCTGCGGGGCGATTCCCGCGCCAACCTTGACCTGAAGCGCCTCGGGCTTGCCGGCTTTGAGCAATGGCGCAGTCGCGGTCGGCGGAACGGCGTAGCTCTGCCCAGCGGCAAGCTCGCCCATGAACAGTGTCTGGCCGCCATCGGTCACCTGGATCCAGGCCGGGGCAGTCGCGGTAAGCACCACCGGGCCTTGAGCGGCCGCAGGAACGGCGGCTGGCCGCGCTTGCTGCGGCGCTGCCGCTGGAGCGGTGGCTGCAGGTGTGCTGGCCGCCGGCTGATCGGTCTCGTCGAGCGAGCGGCGGTTGAGCCAGCTCATCAGCGCGATCAACAGCACCGCCGCGAGGATCGCTCCGATCACCAGCCATTTGGGCATGGTCCGCGCCGGATCGGCCGGCTCGAACACTTCGGCGGTCGAGGTCGCGAAGCGCTGACCGCCCATTTCTTCGCGGAGCTGGTCGCCAATTTCGGCCCGGTCGAGGCCGACCGCTGCGGCGTAGCTCTTGGCAAAACCAACCGTGTAGGTGGGAGCGGGAAGCGCGTCCCAGTCGGCACTCTCGATGCTTTCGAGATGGCGCTGCGGGATTCGCGTCTGGGCGGCGATATCCTCGAGGCTGAGCTTTTTCTCCTCGCGCGCGGTCCGCAGCCGCTCGCCTACTGTCGGAACGTCCGCCTCGACCAGCTCTTCATCCATCGCTTCGCCTTCAGGTTCGGGTCTTGTCAGACTGTTTGGAGGCTGGCGGCCCAGTGTCAACCGCCACTAGCCGATTATGACCGAATGGCGCCTGGCCCATTCGGTCAGTGCCTTGCGCACGTCCTTGGGCGGCTTTGCGAGCAGCTGCTCCATCCGGCTTCGGATGGCCGCAGCATCGAGCGAGCGAACCATCACCTTGAGCGGGCCGACACCGGCTGGCGTGATCGAGAAATTCTCAGCGCCGATGCCGATCAGTGCCATCGCCTCGAGCGGGCGGCCGGCCATCTCGCCGCAGATGCGGACCGGCACGCCAGCGGCAGCCGCGGAGTCTAGCACCCGCTTGAGGAATCGCATGATCGCGGGACTCAGCCAATCATAGCGCTGGGCAAGGCGCGGGTCCGAGCGGTCGGCCGCGAACAGGAATTGCGTGAGATCATTCGTGCCGATCGACAAGAAATCGATCCTCGGCAGCAGCTGGTCAAGCATCTCCGCGAGGCTCGGCACCTCGAGCATCGCGCCGAACTCGATCCTCTTGGGGAGCCTGCGATGGCCCTTGCGGGCCCATTCGACCTGCTCCTCGAACAGCGCCCGCGCTTCCTCATATTCCCAAGGCTCGGAGATCATCGGGAACATCACCCGCAGGACCTTGGCGGCCGACGCCTCGATCAGCGCACGCGCCTGCGCACGCATCAGAGTCGAGCGGTCGAGCGAGAGACGCAGCGCGCGCCAGCCCATCGCCGGGTTCTCGGCCTGCTCCTCGCTGTCGTCCGACAGGTAAGGAAGCGCCTTGTCGCCGCCGATATCGACGGTGCGAAACACCACCGGGCGGTCCCCCGCCGCCTCGAGCACCTTGGTGTACAGCCGAAGCTGGCGGTCGCGGCCCGGGAGGGTTGCGGAAACCAGGAACTGAAACTCGGTGCGGAACAGTCCGATGCCGTCCGCGCCCGTCATCGCCAGCGACGCAGCGTCCTCGGCAAGGCCGGCGTTGACCATCACGCTGACCTGGACTCCGTCGACCGTCTCGGCCGGCAGGTTCTTGGCCGCGGCAAACTCCGCCCGCCGCTTCTGGCTGAGGGACATGCGGTGCTCGAAGCCTGACAGCAGCCCGCGGTTGGGGCGGATAATGACGCTTCCATTGTCGCCATCGACAAGGATCGTTTCGCCCTCTTCGACGCTGTGCCGGATGTCGTGGAGACGGCCGATCACCGGCACTCCGATTGCGCGCGCGACGATCGTCATGTGCGAGGTCAGCGAGCCTTCCTCGAGGAGGACTCCCTTGAGCCGCCGCCGGTCATATTCGAGCAGCTCGGCCGGCCCGAGATTGCGGGCGATCAGCACCGCGTCGCGGTTGAGGCCGGTCTGGGCGGCGGTCCCCATCCGTCCGGATACGATCCGCAGCAGCCGGTTCGACAAGTCCTCGAGGTCGTGCATCCGCTCCTGCAGCAGCGGATCGTCGATCTCGCGCATCCGGGCTCGCGTGCGCTGCTGGACACGCTCGATCGCGGCCTCGGCGGTCAGGCCGCTGTCGATCGCAGCGTTGATCCGCCGCGACCAGCCTTCATCGTAGGCGAACATGCGGTAGGTCTCGAGGATCTCCTGGTGCTCGCCGGTCGTGCCGAACTCGGCCTCGCGCGCCATATTATCGATCTGCTCGCGCATTTTGCGGAACGCCGCGTAGACCCGTTCGCGCTCGGCCTCGATGTCGTCGGCGACGGTGTGCTCGACGATGACGCGAGGCTCGTGGAACACCGCAACGCCCTTGGCCATGCCGGCCACCAGCTTGAGCCCGGACAGGCGTAGGGGGCCAGCGCTGCGCAGCCGGCTTCGGCGGGCGCCGTCGACCAGCCGGGCGCCGGCGATCATCTCCGACAGCACCATCGCCACCGTCTGCAGCGCCTCGATCTCGACGTCCTCGTAGCGCCGCGGCTCGGCATGCTGGACCGCGAGCACGCCGATCGGGCTTTCGAGACGGACGATCGGGACACCGGCAAAGCTGTGGAACCGCTCCTCGCCGGTTTCCGGGCGGTAGGCGAAGGCGGCATGTTCGGCCGCTTCGGCGAGGTTGAGCACGCGCGCCTCGGCCGCAATGGTGCCGACGAGGCCCTCGCCCATCCTCAACCTCGTGACGTGCACCGCTTCCTTGCGCAGGCCGTGCGTCGCGAACAGCTCGAGCACGTTGTCGCGCAGCAGGTAGATCGAGCAGACGTCGCTGGTCATCGCATCGGCGATCAGCTCGACGACCTGGTCGAGCTTGGCCTGCGCCGAGCCCCGCCGGGCCATGATCGCGTGGAGACCGGTCAGGATCTCGCGAGCGGAAGCGGCAGCGGTGGTGGCCATGGCCGAAGCGCTATCAGAAACCAGCCGCGCAATCCAAGGCGGAGGCGATGGGCAACAATCCGATCCGGATCGGAGGATTAGGCGAGGCCCCGTTTACTGCTGCACGCGCAAGACGCGGACATGACCACCCGCATTCAAGTCATGCGCCGGCAGCATGACGAGGCCGAGAACATCGCGGCCGAGATCGTGGCGATCGTTGGAGCCTACCGCGACGAATATGACGCGATCCCAATCGCCAGGCTGATCGGCAAGCTGAATGCGCTGCTGAGGGTCCATTTGGCCTATGAGGACACGGTTCTTTATCCGCTTTTGATGAATGGCGGCGACCGCGAGGCCGCTGAACTCGCCGAACGCTTTTGCGATGAGACGAGCGCGCTTGCCCAGCATTTCGAGGAGTTCGCGCGGCGCTGGTCGGGTCCGACGGTCATTGCCGGGATGTTCGACTATTTCCGTCTCGAAGCGACCGCGCTGTTTGCCACTCTCGCAGCGCGGATCGAGCGCGAGAACGACCAGCTGTTCCCGCTCGCGGTGCGGGCGCTGGTTGAGCGCGCCGCCTAGCCTCGGCTCTCCAGCGCCGCGGCGGCTTCGTCGACAAGCTCCTGGATGATTGCGGCCACCGGCTCTTCGCGGGTGACCATCCCGACCGACTGGCCGGCCATCACCGAACCGCTCTCGACATCGCCGTCGATCACCGCGCGGCGCAGCGCGCCCGCCCAATAATGCTCGATCTGGAGCTGGGCCTCGGCCATTTCGATCGCGCCCTCATCGAGCTTCTGGGCGACTTCGCGCTGCTTGGCGGCGAAATTCTCCATCTCGCGGTTCTTGAGCGCGCGTACGGGAATGACGGGTAGTCGCGGGTCAATCTGGACCGAAGGGATCGCATCGCGCGCGGAGGCGCGGATAAAGGCCTTCTTGAAGTTGGCGTGGGCGATGCTCTCGTGCGCGCAGACGAACCGCGTGCCGAGCTGGACCCCGACCGCGCCCATTTCGAGGTAAGCAGCCATCGCTTCGCCGCGGCCGATGCCGCCGGCGACGAACACGGGAATGTCCTTGGAGACGTTGGGAAGGATTTCCTGGGCCAAGACCGAAGTCGAAACCGGGCCGATGTGGCCGCCGGCTTCCATCCCCTCGATGACCAACGCGTCGGCGCCCGAGCGCATCAGCTTCTTGGCGAGCGCGAGCGCTGGCGCGAAGCACACCAGCTTGACGCCGCTTGCCTTGATGCGGTCGATGGCGCCGCCCGGGGGAAGCCCGCCGGCGAGGACGACATGGCCGACGCGATGCTTGGCGCAGGTATCGATCAATTCCGACAGTTGCGGGTGCATGGTGATCAGGTTGACGCCGAACGGCCGGTCAGTCCGCGCCTTGGTCTCGGCGATCTCGGCATCCAGCAGCTCGGGCCCCATGGCGCCGCAGGCGATCACGCCGAAGCCGCCGGCATTGGAGATGGCCGACACGAGATTGCGCTCCGAAACCCAGCTCATCGCGCCGCCGAGGATGGCGACGTCGCAGCCGAGGAATTCGGTGCCGCGATGCATCAACTCCTTGAGCCGGGCGTGGCCGACCGAAGCGTGGACCGCGCGCGGCTCGGCGATCAGCCCCTCGCCGCTCATGCCGCCTGCTCGGCGTCGAGGCCGAAGGCGCTGTGGAGCACACGCACGGCAAGCTCGGTATATTCCTCCGGCAAGAGCACCGAGACTTTGATCTCCGAAGTCGAGATTGCGAGGATGTTGATCCCGCGCTCGGCCAGGGTCTCGAACATCTTGGCCGCAATCCCGGCGTTCGAGCGCATGCCGATGCCGACCGCGCTGACCTTCACCACTTCGGTGTCGGTGATGATCTTGTCGAAGCCGATCGCGCCTTTGGCTTTCTCGAGCTCGGCCACCGCATGGGTGAGGGAGGCGGTGGGAATGGTGAAGGTGAGATCGCTCGGCCCGCCGGTGCCGGCGCCGCTCTGGACGATCATGTCGACATTGATGTTGGCGGCAGCGAGCGGAGCGAAGATCGCCGCGACCGTGCCGGCCTGATCGGGCAGGCCGGTCAAAGTGACCCGGGCCTCGTTCTTGTCATGGGCGATGCCCGTGACGAGTTGCCGTTCCATCTTGAGCTCCTCAATCTTGTCGTCGCCGACGATCAGCGTGCCGGGCTTGTCCTCAAAGGACGAAAGGACCTGGAGCGCCATATTGTAGCGCATCGCAAGGCCGACCGAGCGGGTCTGGAGGACCTTTGCCCCGACCGACGCAAGCTCGAGCATTTCCTCGTAGGTGATTGCGCTCAATTTGCGCGCCCGAGGCACAATTCGTGGATCGGTAGTGAACACCCCTTCGACGTCGGTGTAGATGTCGCAGCGGTCGGCGTTGACCGCGACCGCAAGCGCGACCGCCGACGTGTCGGAGCCGCCGCGGCCAAGGGTGGCAAGGTCGCCTTCTTGGGTAACCCCCTGGAAGCCGGGGATGGGAATGTTCGGCGTGGTAGGCCCGGTCGGGCTG
>JAZJZB010000063.1:25912-45995 GCA_040390085.1 Pseudomonadota bacterium
CTTGGGCCCGAACCGGACACCGTTCAGGAAACTGGCGATCCCGCCGCGCGCGAACACATCCTCGAGGATGCTTGCCTCGATATGGTCGATCAGCGCCGAGCTATGGCCCGACGCGCGGATCGGCAATTGCCAGCCCATGTAGGATCGCGCGTTGGCGCCCATGCCCGACAAGGTGATCGCCAGCAGGCCCGAGGTGACCTGCTCGCCCGAGGCGACGACCACATCATATTCGCGCGGATCGTAAAGCGGCGCGGCCTCTCGGCAGAGCTGGACCAGCCGGTCGGTCTCGCCGGCCATCGCCGAGACCACGACCGCGACGTCGTTGCCTGCGTCGGCCTCGCGCTTAACGAGCGACGCCACATGGCGGATGCGCTCGATGCCCGCCATGGACGTTCCGCCGAACTTCATGACGATGCGACCCATTGGCCCGGGCTCTTAGCCGTTGCTCCCGCCCGCGCAACCGGCGAGCCATTCGGGCAACCGGTCGGCGGCGATCAGCGCCTCGACGTCCACGCGTGGACGAACCACTGCCCAGCGATCGCCGTCAACCAGAACCTCGGGCGTCAACGGACGCGAATTGTAGGTGCTGGCCATCGCCGCCGCATAGGCTCCGGCGGTCCTGAACACGACCAGGTCGCCGGCGGCGACCTCGTCCATTTCGCGGCCGGTGGCGAAGGTATCGCCGGTCTCGCATACCGGGCCGACCACATTTGCAGTCCGCCGCCTACCCGACGGCCGCACCGCCTCGATCCGGTGCCAGGCGTCGTACAGCGCCGGGCGCATCAGGTCGTTCATTGCTGCGTCGAGGATGACGAACGGAGCGGTGGCCCCGGGCTTCACCCGGATTACGCGGGACAGCAGCACGCCCGCGTTGCCGACGATGAGCCGGCCGGGCTCGAACACCAGCCGGACATCCCAGCTTTCGGAGACGCGGCGAACCATCGCACCATAGTCCTCGGGGCTGGGCGGTGGGGCGATTGCCGGATCGTAGAGGATTCCAAGTCCGCCGCCGAGGTCGGCGACATCGATGCCGTGGCCGGCCGCGCGAAGATCGCGGATCAATTGGCCGACGCGGGCGAAGGCGCGCTCGAGCGGTTCGAGGCTGGTCAACTGGCTGCCGATGTGGACCGCGACCCCCTGCACCGCGAGACCCGGAAGGCTCGCAGCGCGGGCATAAGCGTCGAGGGCACCGGCGATTGCGATGCCGAACTTGTTCTCCGCGGCACCGGTGGTGATCTTGGCATGGCCGCCGGCAGCGACGTCGGGATTGACCCGGAATCCGACCGGCGCGGTTCGGCCCATCGCGGTTGCGACGGCTGACAGCATTTCCGCTTCCTCGGCCGATTCGAGGTTGAACTGGAACAGCCCGCCCTCAAGGGCAAGGCGCATTTCGTCTTCGGTCTTCCCGACCCCGGAGAAGACGATCTTGTCGGGCTGGACGCCCGCGGCGACGGCTCGCCGGTATTCGCCGCCCGAGACGACATCGGCGCCAAGCCCGGCCTTGGCCAAGGTGGCGATCACCGCGCTGTTGGGATTGGCCTTGACCGCATATGCGATCAACGGATCAGGGAGCGGCTCGAGCGCCGAGCGAAGCGCGGCGGCGTGGCGGCACATGGCCGCGGTCGAATAAACGTAGACAGGGGTGCCGACCACTTGCGCGATCTCGGCCAGCGGCACGTCCTCGCAGTAAAGCTCGCCGCCCCTCAGCTGGAAATGATCCATGGCTGCCCCAACGCACAGCTCCCTTCCACTTTGCAACCCTTGGGGGCATGGAGCGGGCGATGACCAAGAGCAGCATCGTCCCGCAGGAAGTCGAGCAGTTCGGCAAGCTCGCGGGCGACTGGTGGGATCCGAACGGCGCTTCGGCGATGCTGCACAAGCTCAATCCCGTCCGGCTCAAATATGTGCGCGACCAGGTCGACCAGCATTGGCAGGCCGACGAATGCAGCCGGGCTCCGCTGGAAGGGAAGAGCGCGCTCGATGTCGGCTGCGGCGCGGGACTGCTGGCTGAGCCATTGGCGCGGCTGGGCGCGACCGTCACCGGCCTCGACGCATCGCCCGAGCTGATCGAGGCCGCGCGGGTCCATGCAGCGGCGATGGAGCTCACGATCGATTACCGCGCTGGCGAGCTCGAGCAGCTCGAAGGACAGTTCGACCTAATCACCTGCATGGAGGTGATCGAGCATGTCGCCGACCCCGCGGCATTCGTGAACGCGCTCGGGCGGCGGCTTACGCCGGAGGGACTGCTGATCCTGTCCACGCCGAACGCCACCGGCTGGTCGAAGCTGCTGATGATCACAATTGCCGAGGGGATCGGGCAAATCCCCAAGGGCACCCATGATTTCGACAAGTTCATCGCGCCCGAGCGGATGAAGGTGCTGCTGTCGGACGCGGGCCTGAAGTGCATCGACGTCGAGGGCATCGCCTGGTCGCCGACCCGCGGGCTCCATCTCAGCGACGATGTGCGGCTGAACTACCTGGTGGCTGCGGTTCCAGCCAAGTCGCGGTGATTTAACGCTTTTCGGTTCGACGCAACGGCCCAACGCCCTGCATTTAACATGGTTAACGCGGCTATCGCATTCGCGGCGCCGATCTAAGCCTTTGAAACCAGAGTCGTTTCCAGGCCGGGGGGTCCAGCAATGCGTTCACCATTCAGCTTCGCGTCGCGCGACATCGCGATCGATCTCGGCACCGCCAACACGGTCGTCTACGTGTGCGGCCAAGGCATCGTGACAAGCGAGCCGTCGGTGGTCGCGATCGAAACCGTCAACGGCGTCGCGAAGGTTCGCGCGGTGGGCGATGACGCCAAGCTGATGATGGGCAAGACGCCCGGCAACCTGCGCACGGTCAGGCCGCTTCGCAACGGCGTCATCGCCGACCTCGAAGTCGCCGAGGAAATGATCAAGCATTTCATCCGCAAGGCGCATGGCGGCCCGAGCCGCTTCTCGCGCGGCCCCGAGGTGGTGATCTGCATCCCGTCCGGCGCGACCTCGGTCGAGCGGCGTGCAATCCGCGACGCGGTCAGCAACGCCGGCGCCGATCGGGTGTCGCTGATCGAAGAGCCGATGGCGGCGGCGATTGGTGCCGGCCTGCCGGTCGCCGACCCGGTCGGCTCGATGGTGGTCGACATTGGCGGCGGAACTACCGAGGTCGGCGTGATCTCGCTTCAGGGCCTCGCGTTCAGCCGCTCGGCAAGGGTCGGCGGCGACCGGATGGACGAAGCGATCAGCTCCTATGTCAGAAGGAACTATAGCCTGCTGATCGGCGAAGGGACCGCCGAGCGCGTCAAGCTCGAGATCGGCTCCGCCGTCCGGCCCGGCGACGGCGTCGGCCCGACCACGACGGTTCGCGGCCGCGACCTCAGCCGCGGGATGCCGAGCGAGATCGTGCTCAACCAGGCGCAGGTGGCGGAAGCGCTGGCCGAGCCGGTCAACCAGATCGTCGAAGTCGTCCGCATCGCGCTCGAGCACACCCAGCCGGAGATCGCGGCGGACGTGATCGACCAGGGCATCATGATGACCGGCGGCGGCTCGCTATTGCGCGGGTTCGACACGATCCTCCAGGACTCGACCGGCCTTCCGGTCCACGTCGCCGACAATGCGCTCAGCTGCGTCGCGCTCGGTGCCGGCCAGACGCTCGAGGACCGAGTGCTTCGGGGAGCGCTGCTGGCAGCCTGAGGCCGATTTACGCCAGCGACCCCGCTACGGCGCGGCGACCGGCGGCTGGGCGGTCCCTCCGGTCCAGCGGTCGAGCCAGTTCTGCACGATGCGATACCATTGGACCGAATTTTGCGGCTTTAGGATCCAGTGGTTCTCGTCCGGGAAAATCTCCAGCTGGGCTGGAGCGCCGGCGCGACGAGCGGCATTATAGGCAGCGATCCCCTGCTCGGTCGGAACGCGGAAGTCCTTGCCGCCATGGATGACCAGGATCGGCTTCTTCCACCGGCTTGAATAAGCCGCCGGGTTGAAGCGCTCCCAGTCGGCGCTGTTGGTCGAGCCGAATTGCGCGCCGACAAAGGAACCAAAGTCCATCACCCACGCCTGGGAGCGGACGTCGAAGACCCCGGCATGGTCGACGAGGCAGCGCCAGGGATCGCTCCATTGGCTTGCGATCCAGTCGATCATATATCCGCCGTACGAAGCGCCGAGCGCGCAGGCGCGGCTGCCATCGAGATAGGAATAGCGGGACAGGGCAAAAGCCCAGCCCTTCTGCAGATCCTCGAGAGGGCGGTCGCCCCAGCGGCCGATGATCGCCTTGGTGAAGTCGGCGCCGTAGCCGGTCGACCCATGGAAATCGACGCTGACCACCGCATAGCCCATCCCGGCCCAGACTTGCGGGTTCCAGCGATAGCTCCACGCGTTGCCGAATGTGCCCTGAGGCCCGCCGTGGATCAGGAACGCGACCGGATATTTGCGGCCCTCGACGAAGCCATAGGGCTTGGTCACGAAACCGTAGACGGTCTCGCCGTTCCAGCCGGGAAAGCTGAATTGCTCGGACTGGCTGAGCGGCGTTTCGGCGAGGATTGAAGCCCCGGCGTGCGTAAGCTGCACGGCCGCGTTCGTGCCGGACTGGACGAACAGCTGTTGCGGAGAACCGAGTGTCTCCCGGACAAAGGCGGTCGTCGCGCGCGCGCTGTCGAAGCCGCTGACGATGCCTTCGCTGCTGAGCTTGGCAACCCGTCCGCTGCCCGGATCGATGCGATAAAGCGGGGCCTGGCCGCGCTCCTCTCCCGTCGCGAGCAGGCTCCGGCCGTCGGCGGACCAGGCAAGCCTGTTGAATTCCGCGTCGAGGCCAGTCGTGATCTCGCGCGTCCGGCCGGACTTGAGGTCCATCACCATGACTGCGGTTCGCCCGCTCGTCAGCAGCGGCTCGTTCAACGCCAGATAAGCAAGCTGCCGGCCATCGGGCGAAACGGTGACCGCCTTCAGCGAAGTGCCCGCCGGCGCCGCAAGAATGGTCGGGATGGCCGAGCCATCCGCAGGGACTGCGTAAATGTGCGAGAAGGCCTGAACGGTATCGGGGTCGACGGCCGGGTCGCGGCTGACGAAATAGATGGTGCGCCCGTCGTGCGAGACCGCAAAGGCGCTTGGGTCGCCGTCGGCGGGCACGTCCGCTGGAAAGCCCTTGGCAACCGCGACACCCTCGGCGGGAGCGCCCGGCTGGCTCAGATCGACGCGGAAAAGCGCGAGCACCTTTTCATCGAGATAGGTGTCGAAGTAGCGCGAGGGCCCCGACTTGATTTCGATCGCGCTGCCTTTTTCCTTCGCCTTGGCATCGTCGCGGGCCTTGCTGCAGGCCAGCGTTGCGCAATCGGGATAGACGTCAGCAACCGCGACCAGGCTGCGCATGTCTGGCGCGAGCTTGAATCCGGAAACGTCTATCGGGAATGCCGTCAGCTGCTGGCGTGCCGAACCGTCCGAGTTAGAGCGCCAAACCTGGGCGGAACCAGACTTGCCGGAAATGAAGTAGAGCCATCGTCCATCAGCCGACCAGCTGGGGCTGGCGGGACCCTTTTCGCCGCTGAGGAGAACGAGCGGCTTCGTAACATCGCCGCGAAGGTCGATGATATTGAGCGCATTGATGCCCTTGTTTGCCTCCCAGTCGGTGCTCCTGACCGCATAAGCGACGAAGCGGCCATCCGGCGAAATGCTTGGCGAGGACACGCGGTCGAGCGATGCAAGGTCCTTGGCGGTGAACGGCCTGGCTTGCCCCTCGGCCGCGCAAACCATCAACGCCCCAGCTGCGACGCCAACTCGGAACATGCCCCTCATTGCTGGCTCCCCCGGATATCGGCAACGAAGCTAGCCTGATGGAACCGACGGTCAATGGCGGCCTAAAAATCGACCTTGTCGTAATGCGCCGGGGGCACGATCACCTCCATCCGCTCGCCGAGCAGCGGCCGGAAGCCGGGGCGCGACTTCATCACCGCATACCAGTCCTTGGTCTGCTTGTGCCCGCGCCAGTCGAGCGCGCCGAGATAATCGATGACCGACAGGTGCGCGGCGGCGGTGAAGTCAGCGAGGCTTAGGCCCGGGCCGGCCAGCCAGCGGCGATGGTCGAGCAAATAGTCGAGATAATCGAGATGCTCGGACGCGATGCGCATCGCCTCACGGAGCACGCGCGTGTCGGGGCTTTCGCGGCTCACCAGCCGCTTTCTCATCCGCTCGTTCATCAGCGGCTCGACCGCCTCGCGGTAAAGCTTGATGTCGAACCATTCGGTTACCCTGCGGATTTCGGCGCGAAGCCCGGCATTGCCGTGGATCATCGGCATCCGGTCGACCGTCTCGTCGAAATATTCGACGATCGGCTGCGACCCGATCAAGGTTACGCCCTGGTCGGGCTCGACCATCACCGGGGTCTCGCCGGCCGGGTTCAGGTCGATGAACTCGTCGCGCTTCTCCCACGGGTTCTTGCGCACCAGCTCATGGCCGACGCCCTTCTCGGCCAGAACCAGGCGGACCTTGCGCGAAAAGGGGCAGAGCGGGAACTGGAAGAGCTGCCACATGGACGGGCAGCTTTAGCGGCTAAGCGGCGAGCGTCTAGCGCTTCGGATAGGTCGGGTCGGGCATATTGGCGATTGCCCGCTCGAGCGACTGCTGCGCCTCGTTCAGCCCGTGCAACATTGCTGGCAGCGATTGCTGCAACGCCTTCATGCTTTGCTCGATCATCGGCCTGGCGTTGGCGATCTGCCGCTGGAAGTCGCGGTCGAAATTGCGATCATCGCGGCGGGCCACGTCGCGAACGGTGAGCTTCCTTTCCGCAGGTGTCGGCGCCCGCCCTTCGACCGCCGCCTGGACCTCGCCGACCGGCAGGTTGAGGAACGCTTTGGATAGCGCCTGCATCGATCGGGCGAGTTTGTCGGCCATTGCTGGATCGCTGAGCTGCGGCGGCAATTGGGTCTCGGGCGCTTGCGCGGCCGCGGGGGCCGCGCCGAGCAGCAAGGGAAGCAGGATCAGGCTGGTACGCATCGACTCACCACTTAAGCTGCTGAATTGTCTCGACGATCAGTCTAGCACCACCAGCGGCGGAGATAAACTCAGCGCATCAGCAGCCAGACGAGGGCGATCGATCCGGCGACGATCCGGTACCAGGCGAAGGGCGCGAAGCCATGCTTCGAGATGTAGTGGACGAACGCCCTGACGACGAGGATCGCAACCAGGAAGCTGACGACGAAGCCGACCGCCACCGTGCCGAAGCCGACCCCGCTCGCGCCGGCGAGGATGTCGTGGCGGTGCTTGAGGAACTCGAGCGTGGTCGCGCCGAGCATCGTCGGGATTGTGAGGAAAAAACTGAATTCGGCGGCGGTGCGGCGTTCGACGCCGAGTGACAGGCCGCCCATGATCGTCGCGCCGGAGCGGCTCACGCCGGGGACCATCGACAGGCACTGGACGAGACCGATTCCAAGCGCGGTGCGAAGCGGCATTTCAGCGATCCCCACGGTGTCGTGCTGTTTCACCAGCCGCTCGATGATCAGGATCGCGACGCCGCCCACGATCAGCGCGACCGCGACCACGATGCCGTTCCCGAGCAGCGCCTCGATATGCTTGATCAGGATGAAGCCGAGGATCGCCGAGGGAAGGAAGCCGGCGAGGATATTGCGGACGAAGCGCAGCGACACCGGATTGGCCCGCAGCAGCCCCTCGAGCACCGCCCAGAACGTGCGCCAGTAAAGCACGACGATCGCGAGGATCGCGCCGAGCTGGATGATGACATTGAACGCCGCCCATTGGTTGGCGTCGAACCCAAGGAGCTCGGTGGCGAGGATCAGATGGCCGGTCGACGAGACTGGCAGGAATTCGGTGATGCCCTCGACGATGCCGAGGATGATCGCGATCAGCAAGATTGGCATCGCCGGAAGTCAGCCGCTCAGTTGGTCGCGGTCAAATTAATTCGCCGGCCGGCGAACTTGCCGCCCTTGTGGAAGCGGCCGAGCCATTCGGTCCCGACCGCCGCGAGCGGGGTCGGTTGGATCCCGAAGGCCTCAAGCCCGGCGGCGCCCTCGCCCGGGACATTGTCGCGCTGAAGCATCAGCCACTGGTCGCGAGTCAGCGGCGCGCCTGGCAGGAAGCCAAGATAGGAGAGGAGATTGCCGGCGAAGTCGGGCAGCGGCAGCAAGTCGGGTTTCTGGCCGGTGATCTCGAGCACCGCCTGGTGGAGCTCGAGCATGTTCATGACCTGCGGGCCGCCGATCTCGAATGTCCTGCCTCCGAACTGCTGCGGCTTGAGCGCGGCCGTTGCAATCGCCCGGCCGAGGTCGCGGACATAGACCGGCTGGAAATTGCGCTTGCAGGCGATGACTGGAAGGAACGGCAGCCGCGCCATTGCTGCGAAGCGGTTGGTCAGCTCGTCCTCCGGACCGAACGCCAGCGACGGGCGGATGAACGTTGCTTGGGGGAAAGGCGCGCGGACCGCTTGCTCGCCTTCGGCCTTGGTGCGGCCGTAGGCCGATTGGGATTCGGCGTCCGCGCCGATCGCGGAAATGTGGACCAGCGATTGCGCGCCGGCATCGCGAGCGGCCTCGGCGACGTTGCGCGCGCCCTCGACATGGACCGCGCGCATCTTGCTTCCGAACACGCCGACGAGGTTGATCACCGCGGTCGCGCTGTGCACGGCGCGGCGGACGCTCTCGGCGTTGGTGATGTCCGCCTTGACGAAGCCGAACTGCCCGACCTGGCCGAGCGGCTGGATGAAATAGCTGTTGCGCGGGTCACGGCTCGCGATGCGGACGCGAACCCCGCTCCTGAACAGGGATTCGCAGACGTAGCGGCCGATGAACCCATCGCCGCCGAACACCGTGATCAGTTGTTCGTAGCGCTCGATCATTGCCGCGCCCTAGCCTTCGCCGAGCGGCGTTGACAAGGCGCGCTCGCCGCCTTTAAGCGCCGCCGCCTACCTCTTACATTCTCTCCCGTGCCCAGGTGGCGGAATTGGTAGACGCACCAGCTTCAGGTGCTGGCGCTCGCAAGGGCGTGGAGGTTCGAGTCCTCTCCTGGGCACCACGAGGGCTAAGCGCATTTATACGGGCGGGCTTGCCTCCCAAAGAACCTCTCGCCCGCCAACGCTGAAGTTGCCGTTTGGCCCCGGCGTGCAGGTGCCAAGCTGAATTTTTTTGAGGCCATCTTTCGGCAACGCTTCGGCCAAGGCGCGCAGTGCCTCCACTTCCGGCACCTCAAGCAATGAGAACACTTCCTCTCCCATCCGGGTAAGTAGCATTGCGTCCCAACCGATCTGTTTTCCGACTTCTCCTTCGAGCAGCAACGCCCAGTTGCGCCCGAGGATTCCGCCAAATCCACTTGCTTCTATGGTAGTATGCTTTCGGGGACCGAAGCCCACGCCCTCCAGCAAGCCGAGGCGTTGAAGATCAAGACCAACCATCAAGGCCTCTCCGCTATTCCATTCGTCGCTCTTCGGGATGAAGTCGGCAATCAGTCGCTGCGCGGCGAACTCGCAGTTCTGCGCCGTTTTGGAATCTAACTCCGCAATGAAGCGGAGAGTGTGACGAGAAAACGATCCCCTTTTCCTAATCTCGCCGGCCAAAACGCGTCCCCACAGCTGGCGCAAATCGTCAGACGACGCATCCTCTGCGAAACGGACAAATTGATTCATCCAATCTTCGTCGATGCGTTCAGCTTCCTCATTTTCCGGAGCCGCAGCACCAGCCTCCTCGGTGGGCGGAGGGAGAGCTTTGAGCGCGTCCAGAGCATCAACTGCTACGGATGCAGCATTGATTTGTTTGCGAGCCTTCTCTTCCAGCACATCAAGGAGAAGGGCGTCACCCGCATTGTCCATTCCGCGCAGCCGACGCTCGGCAATGTCTGCCTGTGCCCGCCGCAGTCGTTCGTTGATCTCGTCCTTCAGGCGCTTCTTGCGGGAAACTCCCTCGGCGAACGCCGCTGGTATATCACATAGGCTCCCTATGAGGCGGTCGAGGGCTGCAACAGCCCTACTCTTCGCCCTCAGTGTGATGCCGTTCTCTTCGAGCTTCGCGGCAATGATCACCTCGCGTGAAAGCGGATCGCTCTCCGGTGGCTCAGACATTTCCGGCCTTTCTCTTGCGGCGTGGCATAGTGCTGTAGCACAGGGCGGCTCGGCGGCTTCGTAAAAACGAAGGAAAACGGCCGCTTTTCAGATGCGAGTATAGCCCTCTCCTAGGCACCATTGCCGCCTGGAGGATGTCCGGTGGACATCCGAAGCCGGCAATCCGAGCGAAGCGAGGTTGCGGCCTAGCGCCCGACCTTCTCCATCGTCACCAGCACCACATCGTTCGAGCGCATCGGCAGCGCCAGCCTGAACCAGCCGCTAGGCGCCACCCGCACCGTGCGGCTGCGTTCCGGCATATCCCGCGTCAAGCCCTGAAGCCGCGCCAGCTGCGCCGGGCCCAGCGCTTCGGGCGAGCCCATTTCCAGCCACGCCGTTTGCGGGTCGTTGTTGCGGAACCCGGTCCGTCGAACCTCGAGGCGGTATGACCCGGGCTTCAGGCCCGCGAATGCGAGCCGAACCGGTTGGGCGGATTTCGCCGGCAGCACCTTGGTGAAGAAAGGCCGGTCGCTGGTGGCCTGCTTCGGCTGTTTCCAGTCCCATACGATAGCGGCCGTCCGCCGTCCGTCCGTCGCGAGCCACGCCTGCTGGTCCGACGACGCAATTTCGCGCCCGCGCAGCGCGTGCAGATATTTGTAGGCGAACCAGGCGGGCTTGCGGATCCCCTCGCGGTTCATCAGGCCGAACCCCCCGTGGAACGGATTGGGGGGCGGGCCCGACTCCTCGAACAGGTCGCTGTAGGTCCAGTAGCTCATGCCTTGGAGCAGCCCTTGGCTGCGCTTGAGCTTGGTCAGGATGTACGGCGCGCTGACGTAGCTGTCGTGCACCGGATCGCGCGGATTGTAGCTTGCGCTCCACTCGGTGAAATAGAGCGGTAGGTTGGGGAATTTCGAGGCAGTGATATGCTGCCGAACGCGGCGCACATCGTCGATTATCGAATCCGGATTGGTTGACAGCTTGTTGTCGTGCTGCCCCTTCTCGTCGAGAAATCCCCCGTCGACGCCGTAAGTGTGGGTGGTGACGAAATCGACCGGAACGCGGTGTGACGCCGCGAAGTCGAGGAATTCCGGAACCCAGGCGGCGCCGGCGGTGGACGGACCGCCAACTCGAAGCTCGCGATCGATCGATTTGATCGTCCGCGCCGTGTTTTCATAGAGGTCGAAATAGGCGCCTTTGTCCGCGCCCTCCCAGAAGCCGGCGAGGTTCGGCTCATTCCACACCTCGAAATACCAGCTGCGTACTTGGGGCTTGCCGTAGCGCTGTTCGAGATGCCGAACGAATGCGTCGACCAGGTTCCGCCACCCGCCCGGCTGCGGGTGCGAAGTGTTGCCGTTCCAATAGAAGATCTTGTTGTCCGAAGTCTTGAGCGCGCTCGGCGTGAAGCCGAGCTCGACGAACGGCTTGATCTGCCTGGCGAGCAGATCGTCATAGAGTCGGTCGATATTGGTCCAGTCATACGTGGCCCGGCCGTCAACCATCTTCACGGTGCCGAGCACGTCGTGGAAGATCGCGTGGAACCGTACGTACCGGAACCCAAGCTCGCGCGTGGCGATCTTGAGCTGGGCCTGGCTGTCGGGGCGAATCAGCGTCCCTGGAAAATCGGAGCCGACCGACAAATCGAAGAAGCGGTCGATGGGCACTCCGGCATTGGCGACATCGACGACAATCGTCCGCGGCGTTGCGGTCGCGGCCGGCGCTCCGCCGAGCGCGACCAACATCAGAAACACGCGCCGGACTACTAATGGTAGCGATAACATGCTCGATTGCTGCCACGATCCGGGGCGCCCGGCAATGGCTTGCCGACCCTTGCCTCACAGCCGTTCGCTCGCTTAGTGCAGGCCATGTCACGTTCCTTCGATGCCCATGCGATCGTCGACCAGCTTACGGCGATCTATGATCAATTGGTTGCAAATCTCCGCCAGTCGCTTGCCAGCTACGTCGAGGACCGGACGGCTCCCGACGCAAAGTCACGCGCAAAGGGCCTGTTCGCCTACCCCGAGCTTCGCGTCGATTATGCCGGCAAGCTGCCGCGGCCAGCGCTTGCCCGCGCCTTCGCAAGGCTCAACCAGCCCGGCGCTTATGCGACCAGCATCGCGCGCCCCGAGCTGTTCCGCGAGTTCCTGGTCGAACAGCTCGACTATCTGGTCCGCGACTATGACGTGAAGGTCTCGGTCGGCCGGTCAGCGAGCGAAATCCCCTACGCCTATGTGATCGAGAAAAGCGGGATCCAGGTCGGCGACATCGGCACCGCCGAGCTGTCGCGCCATTTCCCCTCGAACGAGCTGACCCACCTCGGCGACGAGATCGCCGACGGCGTGTGGGTGAGCGGGCCGAACCAGCCGCGGCCGCTTGCGCTGTTCGACGGGCCACGCACCGATTTCAGCCTTGCGCGGCTGCGCCACTACACCGGCACGCCGCCCGAGCATTTCCAGCATTTCGTGCTGTTCACCAACTATGTCCGCTACGTTGACGAGTTCGTCGACGTTGCAATCGACACGCTGCGGCGGAAGGATTCGCGGTTCACCGCTTTGTCGGTCCCTGGCGGCGTGTTCGAGCCCGGCGAGCTGACCGATGCCGAAGCGCAAATCGCCGCCGGGCAGTGGCGGCGGCACCAGATGCCGGCTTACCATTTGATGGCCGAAGGCGGCACCGGGATCACCCTGGTCAACATCGGCGTCGGCCCGTCCAACGCCAAGACGATCTGCGAGCATGTTGCGGTGCTTCGCCCCGAAGTGTGGCTGATGATCGGCCATTGCGGCGGCCTGCGCCCGAGCCAGACCATCGGCGATTACGTGCTGGCCCACGCGTACTTGCGGGACGACCATGTCCTCGACGACGTACTTCCGCCCGAGATCCCCCTGCCGGCGATCGCCGAGGTCCAGAAGGCGCTGTTCGAGGCCGCGCTGAACATCACCGGCGAGGACGAGGACAGCGTCAAGCAGCGGCTGCGTACCGGGACTGTGGTCACCACCGACGACCGCAATTGGGAACTCCGCTACGCCGCCTCGGCGCTGCGCTTCAACCAGAGCCGGGCGGTCGCGATCGACATGGAATCGGCGACCGTCGCCGCCCAGGGGTACCGCTTCCGCGTGCCCTACGGCACCTTGCTTTGCGTGTCGGACAAGCCGCTCCACGGCGAGCTCAAGCTGCCGGGCCAGGCCAACGCCTTCTACGAGCGGGCGATCAGCCAGCATCTCAGGATCGGGATCGAGGCGCTGAACCTGATGCAGCGCGAAGGCGACGACCTCCACAGCCGCAAGTTGCGCAGCTTCGACGAGCCGCCGCTGCGTTAGGATTGGTGTGATGACCGATGAAGAACTGATCGACCTGGCCCGCGCGGCGGCGGCGAAGGCCTATGCGCCTTATTCGAACTTCCACGTCGGCTGCGCGGTGGAGTCGGTCGACGGTGAGGTTGTGACCGGCGCCAACATGGAGAATGCCTGCTACCGCCTAGGCGTCTGCGCCGAGCAAAGCGCGCTGACCGCCGCGCAGCACAAGTTCGGGCTCGACAAGGTCGCGCGGCTGGCGGTCGTCGGGGGCAAGGGCGGTGTCGTCTGCACGCCGTGCGGCGGCTGCCGCCAGGCCATCCTGGAGGCTGCCCAGCTCAGCGGCCGTGACGTCGAAATTCTGTGTGGCAGCGGCGACGGCTCGGCGGTCGAGCGGCATACGATCGGTGAGTTGATCCCGTTCGGGTTCGGCCGCGCAAACCTCGCCGTCAAACCAGCTTAATCTCCCGCAGCCGCTCGTGAAGATAATCATTGGCAATGATCGGCGGCCACTTCGGCTGCTTGCCCGCCGGCACGGTTTCGGGCAGCGCCTCGATCAGGAAATCCGAGCGGAAATGAAGGAAGAAGGGCATCGAATAGCGCGCGTGGGCTGCGCGGTCGGGGGCTGGGTTCACCACGCGGTGCGAGGTTGAGCGGAGCACGCCGTTGGTCAGCCGCTGCAGCATGTCGCCGATGTTGATCACCAGTTCGCCGGGCCTGGGTGACACCGGGATCCAGCGACCGTCGCGGGTCAACAGCTCGAGTCCCGCTTCCTCTGCGCCGAGCAGCAAAGTGATGGCGTTGATGTCCTCGTGCGCGCCGGCGCGGATATGCTCGCCGGTTGGCTCGGTCTGCGGCGGGTAGTGGAGCGCGCGCAGCACCGAATTGCCGTCCCGCACCGCGTCCTCGAAGTAATTCTCGTCGATCTTGAGGTAGCAGGCGATCGCCTTGAGGGCCTTCAGGCCGGTGCGGTCGAAGGTCGCGAACAGCTCCTGGAACGTGTCCCTGAAGCTCGGCACTTCTGACGGCCAGAGATTGTCGGGCATGTGGTCGCGGAACCTGTGGCCTAGCGGCAGGTCGCGGCCGACGTGCCAGAACTCCTTGAGGTCGTGCGCCTTGTGCCCCTTCGCGGTCTCGATCCCGAACGGCGTGTAGCCGCGCGCGCCGCCACCGCCGGCGACATGATAGCTGCGCTTTACCTCGTCGGGCAGAGCGAAGAAAGCCTTGGCCTTGTCCTCGGCGCGGTGGATCAACTCGTCGGGGATGCCGTGGTCGGCGACGATCGCGAAGCCGTAATCTTCGAAGCTGCGGCCGAGCTTTTCCGCGAAGGCTTCGGGATCGCGGTCGGCGTCCTTGAGCGAAACGGACGCGATATTGTCAGCAGTGATCGTAGCCATGTCGCTGTTCCTAAGCGGGAATCAGCAGCCCGGCCAGCGCCGCGCTCATCAAATTGGCGAGGCTTCCGGCGAGCAGGGCGCGGATCCCGAGCCTTGCGATCACCGGCCGCTGATTGGGCGCGAGGCCGCCGGTCACCGCCATCTGAATCGCGATCGAGCTGAAATTGGCAAACCCGCACAGCGCGAAGGTGACGACCGCCCGGCTGCGGTCGGTCAGTGTCGCTGCGTCCATCTTGCCGAGGTCGATGAAAGCGACGAATTCGTTGAGGACCAGCTTGGTGCCAAACAGCCCGCCAGCGGTGCCCGCTTCGGTCCACGGTACGCCGATCAGATACATCACCGGTGCGAACACATAGCCGATGATCCGCTGGAAGCTGAGGTCGGGGATGCCGACCACGTTGCCGAGCCCGCCGAGCAGCCCGTTGGCGAGCGCGACAAGCGCGACGAACGCCAGCACCATCGCCCCGACAGCGACGGCGAGCTTGACTCCGGTCTGCGCGCCTTGCGCCGCGGCCATGATGATGTTGGCGGGCTGCATCCCTTCCTCGAAGGTCTCGGCGACGTCGACCTTCGAGTCTTCGGTCTTGTCCGAATCCTCCGGATCGTCGGGCATGATCATCTTGGCCATCAGGATGCCGCCGGGCGCGGACATGAAGGCGGCTGCGAGGAGGTACGGCAGGTATTGGGCGCCGAGCAGGCTGGCGTAGGCGGCGAGGATCGTGCCGGCGACTCCGGCCATGCCGACGCACATCACGGTGAACAGCCGCGAGGGCGGCAGCGCCGCGAGATAGGGGCGGACCACCAAAGGCGATTCGGACTGGCCGACGAAGATGTTCGCCGCCGCGCTCAACGATTCGACACGGCTGATCCCCGTCACCCAGCCGATCGCGCCGCCGACCCAGCGCACGATGCGCTGCATGATCCCGAGATAATAAAGGATCGCGACGAGGCTTGCGAAGAAGATGATCACCGGCAGCGCGGCAATCGCGAAGCTGTGCGCGAGGGGATTGCTTTCGCTTGGCCCGAACAGGAACTCGGTGCCCTTGCCGGCATAGCCGAGCAGGTTGGCGACGCCGTTGGACAGGCCCTGGATCGCGGCCCGGCCCCAGCTTGTCCAAAGCACCAGCCAGGCGACGAATGCCTGAAGCGCGAAGGCCGCGCCGACGACCCGCAGGCGGATCGCGCGGCGGTTGGTCGACAGCGCGAAGGCGATGCCGAGGATGACGAGGATCCCGGCAACGCCGAGCAATTTGGAATTCATCAAAGCCCCTCCCCCAAGGACCCTTGCGCGCTTCTACCAGACCATGCCTTGCGTAGCGGCTGCGGCGGCTTCGTCCAGCATTTCAAGCGCTTCGCCGGGAGCGGTTGCGACAAGCAATTGCTTGCGCCGCCGAGCGGACAGGAAGCCGCTGGCGGTGGCGTGATCGATGAACTCGATCATCCCGTCCCAGAAGCCGTCGACGTTGAGCAGGCAGAAGGGCTTGGCGTGGTAGCCGAGCGCGTTCCAGCTCCACGCTTCGAAGAATTCGTCCAGCGTACCAATGCCACCGGGAAGCGCGAGGAACGCATCGGCGAGCTCGGTCATCTTGGCCTTGCGCTCGTGCATCGTTTCGACGGTGGTCAGTTCGGTGATGCCGTCGTGGGCGACTTCGAGCTCGACCAGCGCTTCGGGGATCACGCCGAACACGCGACCGCCGGCGGCAAGGACGCTGTCCGCCACAAGGCCCATCAGCCCGAGCCGGCCGCCGCCGTAGACGAGGTCAACGCCGGCGCTGACCATCGCCTCGGCCGTCGCGCGGGTCGCGCCGGCGAACGCCGGGCTGCTGCCCGAGGCCGAGCCGCAATAGACCGCGAGCCGCTTCAAATTGTTCATCGCGCCACCAATTGGTTGAGGTCGGTTTCGGGCCGAGCCCCGAAATGCGAGATGATTTCGGCGGCGGCAATGGTGCCGGATTCGAGGCAGGCCTTGAGCGGGCGTCCGCGGCAGCGGCCGGCCAGAAAGCCGGCGGCGAACAAGTCGCCAGCGCCGGTCGTATCGACGATTCGCTCGACGGAGGCCGCTGGAACCTCGACCTGCGCACCGCCTTCGAACGCGACCGCGCCGTGGGCGCCCCGGGTAATCACCAACGTCGGCACCTTTGGCGACAGCGCCGCGCCGCACTCGGCAAGGCCAGCGCAGCCGGTCAGGTGACGCAGCTCATGTTCATTGCCGAACAGGATATCGATCGCGCCGGAATTGACGATCCCCAGCACGCCCTGACGGCGGTCGCCGATGCACAGGCTTTCCGACAGCGTAAAGGCGACGGTGCGGCCGGCGGAATGGGCAAGACCGGCCGCTTCGAGCATCGCCGCGCGCGGGCGCTCGGGGCCCCACAAATATCCTTCGAGGAACGTGATGCTGGCCGAACGGATCAGGTCCGCGTCGAGCGCGGCGGGGGTCAGCTCATGGCTTGCGCCGGGGAAGGTGCTCATTGTCCGCTGCGCGTCGGGCGTCACCAGGATCAAGCAGCGGCCGGTCGGTGGCGGGCCGGCAATCGCCGGCGTGTCGAACCGGACTCCAAGCGCGCGCATGTCGTCAGCGAAGATCGCCCCGAGTTGGTCGGCGGCGACCTGGCCGATGAACGCGGCCTTGAGGCCGAGCGCCGCAGCGCCGGCCATGCTGTTCGCCGCCGAGCCGCCGCTGATCTCGCAACCCGCGCCCATCGCGGAATAAAGATCGCTCGCTTGGTCCGCATCGAGCAGGCGCATCGAGCCCTTGTCGAAGCCGCGTTCGATCAGAAACGCGTCGTCGCAAGTCGCGATCACGTCGACGATGGCATCGCCGATCGCGACGATATCGAGATTGGAGGAGGTCACTGGCGGCGTCGCTAGCCGCCGCACGCAAGCCGGGTCAACGCCGGTTGCGCGCGCGGCCAAAGGCTTTAGGTCTTCGCGGCCATGACCTCCGACCCTCGCGCCGCCGCGCCAGCAATCCCGCCCTCGCTCCTCGTCTTTTCCGTCTTCTATGGCGGAATGGTGTGCATCGCCGGCGTGCTCGGCAACAAGCAGGTGGCGCTTGGGCCGCTCGCGGTGGAGGCGGGGATTTTCGCCTTCCTGCTGCTGGTTGTGACGTCCAGCTCGGTCGCCGAGCTTCACGGGCGGACGATCGCCAAGCGACTGGTGGTGCTCGGCTTCGTGCCCCTGATCGTCTCGCTAGTGCTGACCCTGAGCGTCCTTGGCCTCTCCGCCTCGCCATCGATGGACCCGGCGCGCCTGTCGGCATTCGAAACGATGATGCGCGGGACGCCGCGGATCTGGGTCGGCGGGATCACCGCTTATGGCGTTTCGACCTTCCTCAATGTCACCATCTTCAGCCGCCTCAAGGCGCGCGAGGGGGCGAAGCTGCTATGGCTGCGCGCTGGCATTGCAAGCGTGCTCAGCCAGGTCGTCGACACGCTGATCTTCATCTCGATCGCCTTTTACGGCGTGTTCCCGATCGGCCAGCTGCTGCTCGGCCAGATGCTCGCCAAGGTCGTGCTGTCGGCGGTGCTGGTGCCGCCGCTGGTCTATGCGTTCGTCGCGCTCGGGCGGAGGCTCGACCGCTAGACCCTTACCGGCCGGGTCGACCGCCAAGCTCCGCCCGGCCTTCCCTTTTGCACAAGCGCGCGGGGCGCTAGTGCGGCGGCGTGACCCATGCCCGAGTCTGGAGATTCCGCCCGCCCGAGGGCGGCGAGCAAGCGTTCGCGAAGGCCTATTGCGCCGACGGCCGCTGGGCCGAGCTGTTCGGACGGGCGCGCGGCTTCCTCGGCACGACCCTGCTTCGCCCGGCCGAGCCCGGCGGCTGGTGGCTGACCATCGACCGCTGGGATTCCGCCGCCGATTTCGACGCGTTCGGCGAAAAATATGGGGACGAATATCTCATCCTCGATGCCGAGCTGGACGGGATCGCTGGAGAGGAAGAATTCGTCGGCGCGTTCGAGAGCAGCGATGCCGCTCTATTCGCTTGGTGAGCTGACCCCGCGGCTCGGCCCTGGCGCCTGGGCCGCGCCATCCGCCGACCTGATCGGCGACGTCCGCCTCGGCGCCCGGGCAAGCGTCTGGTTCGGCGCGGTGCTGCGCGGCGACAACACGCCGCTGATCCTGGGCGACGACACCAACTTCCAGGACGGCGCGATCGGCCACAGCGACGCCGGCTTCCCGCTGACCATCGGCGCCCGCGTGACGGTTGGCCATCAGGCGATCCTCCACGGCTGCACCGTCGCCGACGATTGCCTGATCGGCATGGGCGCGCGGATCCTGAACGGCGCGGCGATCGAGAGCGAGTGCATCATCGGCGCCGGCGCGCTGATCACCGAAGGCAAGAGGTTCGAACGCGGCAGCCTGATCGTCGGCGTACCGGCGCGGGTGGTGCGGCAGGTTACCGATGAGGAGAAGGAGGCGCTTCGCGTGTCGGCAGCGCATTATGCGGAGAAGGCGGCCTCCTATGCGGAGCGCTTGAGCAGACTGTGAAGCCACATGCCGAGCGCCGCTCCTGGAAAGGCGCCGCAGAATACCCAAAGAGCAACAAAGGGAATGTCGAGGCCTTCCGTGGACCTGTGCTCGGTTAAAGTTGTGAGGCGATATGCCGCAAGCGCCCCGCCGATTAGCGGCAATGCACAGCCAACTGCTATCCAGTAACGTGCAAGCAAGAATCCGAGCAGGAGGCCGGCCACGAACGAGGCACCGATTAAGCCTTGGATAGTCAGCAAGAAGCTCAATACACCCGCGCCTTTGGCTTGATGTAGTCGATGTCGCCGGTCAGCGTGAACTCGTGGACTGGGCGGTAGTCGATCTTTACGCCGGCGCCCTGTCCGCCCCAGCCGTCCATCCAGCTGATTGTGTGCTTCATCCAATTCTTGTCGTCGCGCTTGGGATAATCTTCCTGCATGTGCGCGCCGCGGCTTTCCTTGCGGTTGGCGGCGCAATGCATGGTGACGACCGCCTGGGCGAGCAGGTTGTCGAGCTCGAGCGTCTCAATGAGGTCGCTGTTCCAGATCAGGCTGCGGTCGGTGACGTGGACGTCGGCCATGCGCGCGTACACCTTGTCGATCTTGGCCTGGCCTTCGGCGAGCGTGCGGTCAGTGCGGAACACGCCGCAATCGGCCTGCATGGTGCGCTGCATGTCGAGGCGGATCTCGGCGGTCGGGCTGCCGCCCTCGGCATGGCGGAACTTGTCGAGCCGCGACAGCGCGAAGTCGGCCGCATCGGGGGCCAGTTGCTGCTGGATCGCGCCCGGCTTCACGACCTCCGCGAGCCTCAAGCCCGCGGCGCGGCCGAACACGACCAGATCGATCAGGCTGTTCGACCCCAGGCGGTTGGCGCCGTGGACGCTGACGCAGGCGGCCTCGCCGACCGCGAACAGGC
>JAZJZB010000064.1:0-10386 GCA_040390085.1 Pseudomonadota bacterium
GCTCGATGTCGCCGCCAGCCTTGGCGTCGAGGGTCTGTACCTTGACCTTCATCTTCAGCCTTCCTTGCCTTCGTCGGCGTCGGGAGCAGCCTTGCTGGTCTCCTCGGCCGCGCTGGCCTTTTCATTCTCTGCGGCCTGGGCGGCGTCGGCCTCAGCTGCCTCGGCCGCCTGGGCCTCGGCAGCAGCGCCGGCTTCCTGCTCGGCCGCGATCGCAGCGACTTCCTCGTCGCTCGGAAGCGCCGGGATTTCGTGGACCGCGGCGTCATCAACCAGGCCGGCGGTCGGAACTTCGATGTCCTCGGCCTTCATCTGCTCGACAATGCCCGCCGGGTACGGCGCTGCATCCGGACGCGGAAGCTTGATCGCGTCGCTGATTGCAAGCCAGCTGCCCTTGTGACCCGGAACCGACCCCTTGATGAACAGGAGGCCGCGGATCGGGTCGGTACGAACGACCTCGAGATTCTGCTGGGTGCGGTTACGGGCGCCCATGTGGCCGGCCATCTTCTTGTTCTTGAACACGCGGCCCGGATCCTGGCGGTTTCCGGTCGAACCGTGCGAGCGGTGCGAGACCGAAACGCCGTGGGTCGCGCGCAGGCCCTTAAAGCCCCAGCGCTTCATCGCGCCGGCAAAGCCCTTGCCCTGGGTCACGCCGGAAATGTCGACGAACTGGCCGGCGACGAAATGGTCGGCGCTGATATGCGCCCCGACATCGAGCAGCGCGTCTTCGGCGACGCGGAACTCGGCAATGCGCGCCTTCGGCTCGACCTCGGCCTTGCCGAACGCGCCGCGCTGCGGCTTTGCGACGTTCTTGGCCTTCGCCTTGCCAGCGCCAAGCTGGACTGCGGTATAGCCGTCACGATCTGTTTCACGGCGGCCGATGACCTGCACGTCGTCCAGCTGCACGACGGTAACCGGCACATGCCGACCGTCCGCCTGGAACAGACGGGTCATTCCGACCTTCTTCGCGATCACGCCGGTGCGCATGACCAAACTCCTCCACAGAGGCACACGGGGAAATCCCGCGTGCGTGCAGCCCGAATTTCATGCGTGCCCCGCCTGGGCTTGAGCTCCCCAAAAAAGGAGCGGCGGGGACGCAGCCCGGAGCTAGTCTCCGGCGGTATCACCCTTCGCTCGGCCCGAGGGCCGCGCGAGCTGGCTGTTAGGCCAGTTTGATCTCTACGTCGACGCCGGCGGCGAGATCGAGCTTCATCAGCGCGTCGACCGTCTGCGGCGTCGGCTGCACGATGTCGAGCAGCCGCTTGTAAGTCCTCACCTCGAACTGCTCGCGCGACTTCTTGTCGACGTGCGGCGAGCGGTTGACGGTGAATTTCTCAATGCGCGTCGGCAAGGGAATTGGACCACGAATAAGAGCACCCGTGCGGCGCGCCGTATCAGCGATGTCGCCAGTTGCCTGGTCGAGCACTCGATGATCGAACGCCTTCAGGCGAATCCGAATGTTCTGCGTTTCCATGTCCCTACCGATGCGAAAGAGCCGGCGAGCTGCAGCCTAAGCCGCGGCCCGCTAAATAAAACAAACCCAAAAGCGAACCGCGCGACCCTGAACCAGAATCGCGCGGTTGGCGCCCTATATTACTTCGAGATCGAACCGACAACCCCTGCGCCGACCGTACGGCCGCCTTCGCGAATTGCGAAGCGCAGGCCCGGGTCCATGGCGATCGGGGCGATCAGCTTCACGCCAAGCGTGACGTTGTCGCCCGGCATGACCATCTCGGTGCCCTCGGGGAGCACAACTTCACCGGTAACGTCCGTCGTCCGGAAGTAGAACTGCGGACGATAGTTGGCGAAGAACGGCGTGTGGCGGCCGCCCTCGTCCTTCGACAGGACGTAGACTTCCGCCTGGAAGTCGGTGTGCGGCGTGATCGAGCCCGGCTTGCAGAGAACCTGGCCACGCTCGACGTCCTCACGGCCAATGCCGCGGATGAGAGCGCCGATGTTGTCGCCGGCCTGGCCCTGGTCGAGCAGCTTGCGGAACATCTCGACGCCGGTGACGACGGTCTTCTGGGTGTCGCGGATGCCGACGATCTCGACTTCCTCGCCGACCTTGACGACGCCGGTCTCGACGCGGCCGGTGACGACCGTGCCACGACCCGAGATCGAGAACACGTCCTCGATCGGCATCAGGAACGGCTTGTCGAGCGGACGCTCCGGCTGCGGGATCCAATCGTCGACGGCGTCCATCAATTTCTTGATCGCCTCTTCGCCGATGTTCTCATCGCGATCCTCGAGGACCGCGAGCGCCGAGCCGGAGACGATCGGAATGTTGTCGCCGTCATAGCCACGCTTGGACAGTTCCTCGCGGATTTCCATTTCGACCAGCTCGAGCAGCTCGGGGTCGTCGACCTGGTCGACCTTGTTGAGGAAGACCACCATGGTCGGCACGCCGACCTGGTTGGCGAGCAGGATGTGCTCCTTGGTCTGCGGCATCGGGCCGTCGGCGGCCGACACGACCAGGATCGCGCCGTCCATCTGGGCGGCGCCGGTGATCATGTTCTTCACATAATCGGCGTGGCCCGGGCAATCGACGTGCGCATAGTGGCGCTTGGCGGTTTCATATTCGACGTGCGCCGTCGAAATGGTGATTCCGCGCTCGCGCTCTTCGGGCGCCTTGTCGATGTTGGCGAAGTCGACCGCAACGCCGCCGCCGCTCTTGGCCAGAACCTTGGTGATCGCGGCTGTCAGCGACGTCTTGCCATGGTCGACGTGACCAATGGTGCCGATGTTGCAATGCGGCTTGTTCCGCTCGAATTTAGCCTTCGCCATTTTACGCCTCTTCTGTTTCGAAAATTCCGGGCGGCCCGCCCAATGCGAGCGCGCCCATAGCTACAAAATTACGCTTATGCCAGCTTCGCCTTCACTTCGTCGGCGACGTTCTGCGGCACTTCATCATAGTGCGAGAACTGCATCGTGTACTGCGCCCGTCCCTGCGTGAACGAACGCAGCTGGTTGACGTAGCCGAACATGTTGGCCAGCGGGACGATCGCTTCGACCACCTGCGCGTTGCCGCGGCTGTCGGTGCCCTGGATCTGGCCGCGACGGCTGTTGATGTCGCCAATGACGTCGCCGAGGTAATCCTCCGGAGTCACCACTTCGACCTTCATGATCGGCTCGAGCAGCTTGATCCCGGCCTTGTGCGCCGCCTCGCGCATCGCTCCGCGCGCGCAAATCTCGAACGCCAGCGCCGATGAGTCGACGTCGTGGTACTTGCCGTCGATCAGGTGAACCTCGAAATCGATGATCGGGAAGCCGATCAGCGACCCGGTTTCGGCCGTCTCGCGCAGGCCTTTCTCGACCGAAGGAATATATTCCTTGGGGACGTTGCCGCCCTTGATCTCGTCGATGAAGACGAACCCCGACCCGCGCTCGGCGGGGATGACCTTGATCTTGATCTCGCCGAACTGACCGGAGCCGCCCGACTGCTTCTTGTGGGTGTAGGTCAGGTCCACCGGCTTCGCGAGATACTCGCGATAAGCGACCTGCGGAGCGCCGACATTGGCCTCGACCTTGAACTCGCGCTTCATGCGGTCGACGAGGATCTCGAGGTGGAGCTCGCCCATCCCCTTGATGATCGTCTGACCGGATTCATGGTCGGTGGTCACCCGGAAGCTCGGATCCTCGCGCGCCAGGCGATTGAGCGCGACGCCCATCTTCTCCTGGTCGGCCTTGGTCTTCGGTTCGACCGCAACCTCGATGACCGGATCGGGAAACTCCATCCGCTCGAGGATGATCGGCGCGTTCGACGCACAAAGCGTGTCGCCGGTCGTGGTGTCCTTGAGGCCCGCCAGAGCAACGATGTCGCCGGCGTAAGCGATCTGGATGTCCTCGCGGTCGTTGGCATGCATGAGCAGCATGCGGCCGACCTTTTCCTTCTTGTCCTTGACCGAGTTCATGACCTGCGACGCGGTCTCGAGCTTGCCCGAATAGATGCGCGCGAAGGTGAGCGTCCCGACGAACGGGTCGTTCATGATCTTGAACGCGAGCGCGGAGAACGGAGCGTCATCGGAAGGCGCGCGGCTCTCCGTTTCTTCGCTGTCCGGCTTGATGCCTTCGACCGGCGGGATGTCGAGCGGGCTCGGCAGATAGTCGACCACACCATCGAGCAACGGCTGGACGCCCTTGTTCTTGAACGCCGAGCCGCACAGCACCGGCACGAACGAGAAGTTCAGCGTGCCCTTGCGAATCAGCTTCTTGAGCGTCGCGATGTCCGGCTCGGTGCCTTCGAGATAGGCGGTCATCACCTCGTCGTCCTGCTCGACCGCCATCTCGATGAGATGCATGCGCGCCTCGGCGGCGGCGTCCTTCAGGTCGTCGGGGATCGGGTGATATTCGAACTTCGCGCCGAGGCTCTCGTCGAGCCAGATGATCGCGCGGTTCTCGACCAGGTCGACGAGGCCCTTGAAGCCGCCCTCGATGCCGATCGGGAGATAGAGGACCGCCGGACGCGCACCGAGGCGGTCCTTGATCATGTCGACGCACATCTCGAAGTTGGCGCCGGTACGGTCGAGCTTGTTGATGAAGCACATGCGCGGCACGTGATACTTCTCGGCCTGGCGCCAGACCGTCTCCGACTGCGGCTCGACGCCGGCGACACCGTCAAAGCAGGCCACCGCCCCGTCGAGCACGCGCAGCGAACGCTCGACTTCGATGGTGAAGTCGACGTGGCCCGGCGTGTCGATGATGTTGATCCGGTGCTCGGGGCCCTTGCCCTCGCCAGCCGACCAGAAGCAGGTCGTTGCCGCCGAGGTGATGGTGATCCCGCGCTCCTGCTCCTGCTCCATCCAGTCCATGGTGGCGGTGCCCTCGTGGACTTCGCCGATCTTGTAGGACTTGCCGGTGTAATAGAGGATGCGCTCGGTCGTCGTCGTCTTGCCGGCGTCGATGTGCGCCATGATGCCGATGTTGCGATAACGTTCGAGCGGATGGCTGCGGGCCATTTCTTGGGCTTCCTTAGCGATGCTGGGAGCCGGCGGACCCGGCTTCCCCAGATATAGGTACGAAAACTACCAGCGCCACCCGGCGGCCCTGGCCGACGGGATGACTACCAACGATAGTGGCTGAAGGCGCGGTTCGCTTCGGCCATGCGGTGCGTGTCTTCGCGCTTCTTGACCGCGTTGCCGCGGTTCTGAGCGGCGTCCATCAGCTCGCCCGACAGGCGGCCGGCCATGGTCTTTTCCGAGCGCCCGCGAGCGGCGGTGATCAGCCAGCGGATGGCGAGTGCCTGGGCGCGCTCGGGGCGAACCTCGACCGGCACCTGGTAGGTCGCGCCGCCGACACGGCGGGAGCGAACCTCGATGCCCGGCTTCACATTGTTGAGCGCGTCATGGAAGACGCCGATCGGCTCGCGCTTGAGGCGGCTCTCGACGCTTTCGAGCGCACCATAAACGATGCCCTCGGCGACGGATTTCTTGCCGTCGAGCATGACCGAATTCATGAACTTGGACAGGACGATATCCCCGAACTTCGGATCGGGGAGGATTTCGCGCTTCTCTGGGCGACGACGACGAGACATTGGATGTTTCCTTTCTCTTCAGCCTGATCCGGGACTTCAAATTGCCCGGGGCTTACTTCTTCCTCAAAACGTCATGCTGAACTTGTTTCAGCATCCATTTCCCAACCTGCCGAGCGAGTGGAGGAATGGATCCCCGCCTGCGCGGGGACGACTCTACGCTGGCTTACGCCAGCTCGGTCACTTCGGACGCTTGGCGCCGTACTTCGAACGGGACTGCCTGCGGTCCTTGACGCCCTGCGTGTCGAGCACGCCGCGAAGGACATGGTAGCGAACGCCCGGAAGGTCGCGCACACGGCCGCCGCGGATCAGCACGACGCTGTGCTCCTGGAGGTTGTGGCCCTCGCCGGGGATGTAGCTGATCACTTCGCGCTGGTTGGTCAGGCGGACCTTGGCCACCTTGCGCAGAGCCGAGTTCGGCTTCTTCGGGGTCGTCGTATAGACACGGGTGCAGACGCCGCGCTTCTGCGGGTTCTGCTCCATCGCAGGGACCTTGGACTTGGCCTTCTGCGGTTCGCGACCCTTGCGGATCAGCTGGTTAATCGTTGGCATGAAGCCCTTCACCTTTCCACGGGTCCCACGAAAGTAGTACTTTCGTGGGGTCCCTCTATGCCGGAAGCCCGGCGGTTACTTTGCTCAACACAAAAAGCGCGACGCCCAAGCAGCCTAAGGCCGCCCGGCCACGCGCAGATTGAGCAATGTTCAGCTCTGCCCGGCGCTAGCGACTTTAGAATCCCTGTCGCTCGGACGGCCGGGCACATAGCGAGGGTGCGGTGAAGGGTCAACCGCAGCGGACCGAACGCGGAACGGAAAAGCGACGAGGCACGTTCGTCGTTCGCTTCCTTAGAGGAGGCTCGCAATGGCCCAGCATTCGTTCACCAGATTCGCTCCGACGCTGGCGCTGATCGCGCTCGCGGGCTGCGGCGCCGGAGACGACAGTACGGGGGCAAGCCATGGAGGAACCGCCGTGGAAAACGCGACGCTCACCAAAATCGCACTGACCAGCAGCGCCTTCCAGAACGGCGGCCCGATCCCTGCGCAGTATAGCTGCGACGGAACGAACCAGTCGCCTCCGCTCAGCTGGGGCGAGCCGCCGCCAGGGACCAAGAGCTTCGCGCTGGTGGTCGACGACCCCGATGCGCCGACCGGCATCTTCCGTCACTGGGGCGCGTATGACATCCCGGCCTCGACGCGCTCGATCGCCGCCGGTCAGGCCGTCGGCACGCAAGCCGTCAATGACCTTGGCAAGCCCGGCTATGGCGGCCCATGCCCGCCCAAAGGGCACGGCCCGCACCATTACCGCTTCAAGCTGTTTGCGCTCGGGGTGGACAGTCTCGGGCTGCCGGCCAACGCCAAGGCCGCCGACGTGGAAAGCGCGGCCGAAGGACATGCCCTCGGCCGCGCCGAACTGATCGGAACGTACGAACGCCGCTAGGCTTTCCGGCGCCGCCCGATCTCCTGGATGAAGCGATAGGCGTCGGCCGTGAACGGCGCGTTGGGCATCTCACCCTGCCATTCGTCCATCCGCGAATAGAAGTCCGAAACCCCCGCCCGGTCGAAACCGCCGACAGGCATGGGCGTTGAAGTGATATGCCTGCGTTACCTCGAGGAGAAACGACATGGCACACAAAGCATTGATCGCGACTCTGAGCATGATCGCCGCTGCAGTGCCGGTATCGGCAGCGGGCGCCCATTCGACGCCGAACGAGGCGCCCCCGCCGAGAACCCCGAATACCGAATATTGCATGTGGGTTGAGCCGGTCACTGGCAGCCGCCTGGAGACGGTTCAGTGCTGGACCCGCGAAGAGTGGGCGGAGGCGGGCGTCGATGTCGACAAGGATTGGCCGAAGGAAGGCGTCTACGTCAAAGAACGCGGCTAGGAACAGCGTGCCACCTCAAGCGGTGATTTTGTGCGCCGCCAGCCGCTCGTAATAAGGCCGGCATCGATCGGCTAACCGCTGTGCGTCGCCGGGCAGTTCGACCGGCCCCGTTTCAGGCGGGCCAAAGCCAGCGCTCGCCTCAACCGCGCCGTACCAGTGGGGCGCCCACGGGCCATCCGTATCGCGGCGGCCGGGCAGCCAGCTGAGCATCGCAAGGTCCCACGGAATTCCAAGCGCTGCGCAAAGCGCCGACAGCACATGGTGGGGATTGGCGAGCACATCGTGCGCATCGATCACCGGCGGCGCATGGCCGAGGCGGTCCGCCTCGCGCTCGAAAAACTCGGCCTGGCGGTCCATCCCGAAGCCTTCGAATTCCGCCGTCTCGCGCTTGCGCAGATAAGAGGCGATCATCCGCTCGGGCGCGCGGATCAGGAAGGCGTGGGTGAAGCCGGCGAAATCGTCGTAGCCGACCGGCCCTACCATGTGGTGCCACATGTGCTTCTGGTACCAGATCGGCGATCCGTCGGGCGTGTCGCCGCGAAGCGATCGCATGACGCTGCCCCAGTCGCAATCCATCGCCGCGATCACCTCGTCGCGCATCGGATGGTCGGCGCCGGTGGTCTTCAGGAAGCAGCCGTAGAACGGCTCGTCGGAGACAAAGGTGTCGGACCGGCTGCCGAAGCTGCGCATCATCGCCGTCGAAAGGTTTCGCGGCCCCGACCACATGGCGATGTGCTGGGTCATTTCCGTCAGCCTTCCCGACTTTCGTCATTCCCGCGAAAGCGGGAATCCCGCTTTCCTGTCCCACCGCGAGAGCTGAAAGGCAGCGGGACCCCCGCCTTCGCGGGGGTGACGGAAAAAAGCGCACTCGAAGTCACGGCCTGACCTGCTCCGCAGCGTCGCGCTCGACGCGGTCGGCGTAGAGTTGCTGCAACCGCTCAACGATCGGCCCGCGGCAGGTCAGCTGGCGGCCGTCGATCTCGCGCACCGGCACGATCCCGGCGAACGTGCCGGTGGTGAAGGCCTCGTCCGCGCCGTAGGCGTCGGTCAGCGAGAAATCCTTTTCGATCGCCGGAATGCCGGCCTCGCGGGCGACTTCCAGCACCAGCTGCCGGGTGATCCCGCCGAGGCAATATTTGCCGCTCGATGTCCACACCTCGCCCTTGCGGACGATGAAGAAGTGCGTCGAGTTGCAGGTCGCGACGAAGCCGTGCGGATCGAGCATCAGCGCTTCGTCGGCGCCGGCCTGGGTCGCCTGGATCGAGGCCAGGATGCAATTCAATTTCGAGTGCGAGTTGATTTTCTGGTCCTGGACCGCCGGGTCGCCGCGGCGGACGTGGACCGTGAACAGCTTGAGCCCGCGCTCGTACACCGCGGGATCTGCTTCCTTATATTCGGCGACGATCACCACCGTCGCGGGAGTCACTACCACGCGCGGGTCCTGGTAGGGCGTCGAACGAACGCCGCGGGTGACCATCAGGCGGATGTGTGCACCCTCGGTCATGCCATTGGCGTCGACCGTGTCGTAGAGCCGCCTGGTCAGCTCCGCCCGGGTCAGGCCGACGTCCATCGCGATCGCCTTGGCGCCCTCGAACAGCCGGTCGAGGTGGCGGTCGAGGAAGCCGAGCTTGCCGTTGTGGACCCGGATGCCCTCCCACACGCCGTCGCCGAGCATGAAGCCGCTGTCGAACACCGACACCATTGCCTCGGCGCGCGGCTTGAGCTCGCCGTTGACATTGATCAGGACCGACGCGTTGCGCGGATCGGACACGTCGTGCATCGATTTGGCCATCTTACGGCTCCACTTGCGCGGCTGCGCCCTGCATCGGCCGAACGAACAGCTTGCGGACTGCCGGCCAGCGCCGCTGCGCCTCGAGCTCGACCTCGCACACGATCCGCTCCACCTCCCCCGCCGGCATGTCGTCGCGGAAGTCGACATTCATCATCACGGTGATCTGGTCGGGCGAGGAATGGACGGTCAGCACATGGCCGACCCCGACCACCCCAGGCTGGTCGCAGGCAAGCTGGTGAAGGCTTTTCACCAGCTCGGGATCAGCAGCTTCCCCGATCAGCAGGCCCTTTGATTCGTAGGCGAGCACGAACGCCGTAAGGCCGAGGATCAGGCCAATGACGATCGATGCCGCGCCGTCATAGAACGGGTCGCGGGTCTGCTGGGCGATGAACATGCCGATGCCCGCCACGACCACGCCGGCCATGGCCGCGCCATTTTCCAGAAGAACGATGAAGCCGGCCGGGTCCTTCGAGCGGCGGATCGCCTGCCACCAGCCGAGCTTGCCCTTCGACCCCCTGAATTCCTTGAACGCTTCGAGGGTCGACCACCCGTCGAGAATGAACGCAATGGACAGCACGACATAGGCCACCATCGGCGACACCGCCGGCTCCGGGTTGGCGATGTGGATGATGCCTTCGTAGATCGAGACGCCAGCGCCCAGCGCGAACACCAGGACCGCGACGACGAAGCTCCAGAAATAAAGCTCGCGGCCGTAGCCGAACGGGTGGATGCGGTCGGGCGGCCGCTTTGCCGCGTGGCGGCCCCACATCAACAGCAGCTGGTTGGTGCAATCGACGACGCTGTGCACGCCCTCGGTCAGCATCGCCGACGAACCGGTGATGGAGGCCGCGACGAATTTCGAAACTGCAATGCCAAGGTTGGCAAGCAGCGCGATGACGAGCGTCCGGGTGCTGGCGGTCGGTGCGCTCATCGCGTGACGCCCGGCCCTTTCACGAGCTCGCCGCCCTTCACCGCCGCGTCGAGGGCTTCGGACGCATTGCCGGTCGCCGCTGCAAACAGAAATCCGTTCATATCGTCCTTTCCAGGCCGCTCAAATGTGAAGCACCCGTCCGTCGGCGGCCAGCACGGCTTCGTGCATCATCTCCGACAAAGTGGGGTGCGGGAAGACGGTCTGGACGAAATCCTCGTCGATCAGCTCGGCGGTCTTGCCGACGGTATAACCCTGGATC
>JAZJZB010000065.1:0-18950 GCA_040390085.1 Pseudomonadota bacterium
CAGCGTGAACGTGGCGTCGGGATAGATGGTGTCGCCGTAGGCCGCGAAGCGCGCATCGGCGAGCTTGGCCTGGGCGGCAGTGACCGGTCCCTGGTAACGCTCGTCCATCTGGTCCTGCAGCTGGCGGTAGCGCGGGTCGAGCCGGCGGGCGAACTTGATCATCGGGTCGTTGGAAGCCTCGATCGCCGCAAGTCCGCCGTTCCATAGCGTCTTGCGGTAGGCGGGATCGGCGAGGCGCGTGTTGGCGACCAGCCGCTGCGCCAGGCCTTCGGGCGATTCCTTGCCGAGCATCAGCTTGGTGTCCGGATCGTCGGGGCCGAGATATTCGCGCGCTTTGCTCAGGCTCCATTCGAGCTCGAGCCGGTCAAGCCACGGGACGATCGGCTTGGCGTCCAGCACCTGCTTCTCGAGCAGCGGAAGCGCGCTGTCGCTATAGCCTGGAAGCCGGTCCGTGTTGGGCTTGGCCCGCTCCTCGGCCGCGCGCACCAACGCAGCCGCATAATTGTAGAGATCGCCCGACGGCTGGATGAAGCGGTACGGCAGATACAGCTCGCGATAAGCGGTCATCGCCTTGCTGATGTCGCCCCAGGGATCGCCGATCGCCGGATTGCCGGCGCTCTTGGCGCGAAGCTCGGCTTCGGCGGCGGCGAGCTTGCCCATGAAGGCGGGATCGTTGAATGCCTTCACCCGGCCGATATAGACCTTGAGGCTGTTCTCGACCCCGTCGAGCTCTTCCTTGCCCTCGCGGGCGCGCGCCGGGCTCTGTTCCATCGCGGCGATCAGCCGTCCGCGAAGCTCCGAATAAGTGGCGACGTTGATCGGCGCGCTGACCTCCTTGGCGAACGCCAGCTGGTCCTGGGTCAGCAGCCGCTGGGTCGACCCCGGGTTGCCGACGACGAAGGTCGCTTCCCCTTCCACCGGCGGACGCGCCGACCACGCCAAATGCTGCGGCGTCGAGACCGGCTTGCCATTCTCATAGGCGCGCAGGAAGGCGGCATCGAGCGCATATCGCGGGAAGTTGAAATTGTCCGGGTCGCCGCCGAACTGCGGCGCGCGCGATTCGGGCGCCCAGACGATCCGCACGTCGCTATACTTGTGGTAGGTGTAGAGCTTGTACTGGCCGCCGCCGTAGAGCGTGACGACCTGGCAGCGGGTGGTCGCGGTATCGGGGCAGCCGGCACTTTCGATCTTCGCGATTGCCGCGGTCTTGGCTTTCACCGCGGCCAGGCCCGTGGCGGTTCCGATCGCCCCTTTGACATCGGCGGTGACGTCGCGGATCGAGGTCACCACTTCGGCCTGCTGGCCGGGGCACAGCCGTTCGCGGATCGCCGCGCCGTAGCCATAACCGTTCTTCAGATAGTCGATCTTTGCGGTCGACAGGTTCTGCAGGCAATCGGCGACGCAATGGTGGTTGGTGAGGATCAGCCCTTCGCTCGAGACAAAGCTCGCCGAGCAGCCACCGGTCAGCCGGACGGCCGCTTGCCGCACCTTGTCGAGCCATGCCTGGTCCGGCGCGAAGCCGTAGTCGGCCCGCATCCTGGCCGCCGGGAAGGCGTCGAAAGTCCACATCCCTTCGTCGGCATGGGCGGCGGAAATCGGCAAAGCGGTAAGCGCAACAAGCGCCGCATAGCGATGGAACGACATTTCGGATCTCCCCTCGGAACAGGCGGCAAGCCTGCACGAAAAAAGGCCCGGCGCGCAAGCACCGGCCCTGATTTCGTTCACAGCGCGAGCGGCTTAGCTCGGCTTGTGCTGCGCGCGCATCTGCTGGCGCGCCTGCTTGCGCTCTTCCGGGGTCAACTTGCCGTCATGGTTGAGATCGGCGCGGTCGAAATGCGCAAGCGCCACGGCCTGCGCTTCGGCGAGCGTCACTTTGCCGTCCTTGTTGGAGTCGGCCGTCGTGAACATGTTTCCGGCAAAGCCGCGATGCATGCCCACCTTCTCCATGCGGGTCTTGAGCTGAGCGCCCATCGCGTCGAACTCGGCGCGGGTGACGACACCATCCTTGTTGGCGTCGGCGCGGGCGAACAGGCCGCCGAATGCGGTCGCGTTGGCCTTGGCCGGCTGGCCGCCCTTGGCCTGGACCCGCGCATTATGCGCCGCTTGTTCCTCGGCGACCGTGATCTTGCCGTCATGGTTGGCATCGATCCGGGCGAAGATCTTGTCGGGATCGAAACGCTGTGCGCGTTGCTCGACCTTCGCGGCGCGCTGCGCCTGCACTGCGTCGGCCTCCGCCTTGGTGATGACACCGTCGCGGTTGGTGTCGAGCTTGGCGAACATCTTCTGGACGTGCCCCGCGACCTCGCTGCGGGCCTCCGTCCGCATCATTCCCTTGCCAGCATGGGGCGCGGTCTGCGCCATGGCGACGCCGCCCGCGGCGAGCGCGGCCGCGGCAACGCCGAGCAGGAACTTCTTCATCGGGCTTACTCCTTAGGAACAATGCGCTGTGGCTACACCTGCAATCCTGACTGCCAATTGAATGGGGCCGCGCAATTCGTCACCGCCTTGTTAACCAACATTTAGAACTTCCCCGACACTTTGACCTCGCCACTGGATGGGGAAAGCAATGCCAAATACGAGCCAATCGGCCGACGTCGCGATCATCGGCGCCGGCCCGGCCGGCCTGACCGCCGCCTATATGCTTACCAAGGCAGGCTATTCAGTGATCGTCCTGGAAAAGGACCCCGTCTACGTTGGCGGCATCAGCCGCACGGTCGAGCACGAGGGCTTCCGGTTCGACATCGGCGGGCATCGCTTCTTCTCCAAGTCGCGTGAAGTGGTCGACTTGTGGAACGAGATTTTGCCGGATGACTTCATCCAGCGGCCGCGGATGAGCCGCATTTTCTATGACGGCAAATTCTACAGCTATCCGCTGCGCGGCTTTGAAGCGCTGCGCAATCTTGGCATCTGGCGGTCGACCAAATGCATGGCCTCCTACGGCTATACGCGGCTGTTCCCGCGCAAGGATGTCAAGTCGTTTCAGGACTGGACGATCAACCAGTTCGGTGAGCAGCTCTTCAATATCTTTTTCAAAACTTACACCGAAAAGGTGTGGGGCATGGCCTGCGACGAGATTTCAGCCGATTGGGCGGCGCAGCGCATCAAGGGGCTGAGCCTCGGTGGGGCGGTGCTCGACGGGCTCAAGCGCTCGCTCGGCCTCAACAAGCGCCCCAATGACGGGATGGGCACCAAGACCCTGCTCGAAACCTTCCGTTACCCGCGCCGCGGGCCGGGAATGATGTGGGACGCGGCGCGCGACTTCGTTGTTGCCAAAGGTAACCAGGTGCTGATGGACCATGCACTCCAGCAGCTGTCGTTCGACAGCAAGCTGCAGCGCTGGCGCGTCGCTGCGAAGACCGGTGATGGCAAGACCGTGGTCATCAATGCCGCGCATGTCATCTCCTCGGCACCGATCCGCGAGCTCACCAGCCGCATCCACCCGCTGCCGAAGGCCGCTGCGAACGCGCTCAACCTGCGCTACCGCGACTTCCTGACCGTTGCCCTGAAGATCCGTTCTAAGGACATTTTTCCGGACAACTGGATCTACATCCACGATTCGAAGGTGAAGGTCGGCCGCATCCAGAACTTCCGCAGCTGGTCTCCCGAAATGGTCCCGGATCCGGCGCTCGCGTGCGTCGGCCTCGAATATTTCTGCTTCGAGGGTGACGGGCTGTGGAATGCCCCCGATTCGGAACTCGTCGAGCTCGCGAAAAAGGAAATGCAGCTGCTCGGCCTGTGCGATCCCGCCGATGTCGAGGGCGGCGTCGTGGTCCGTCAGGAAAAAGCCTATCCGGTTTACGACGATTTCTACCGCGATAATGTCGAAGCGATCCGCGAAGAGCTCGAGGGCGCCTATCCGACGCTCCACCTGGTCGGCCGCAACGGCATGCATCGCTACAACAACCAGGACCATGCGATGATGACCGCGATGCTGACCGCGCGGAACATCCAGGCCGGCCGGCGCGCCTACGACATTTGGGCCGTCAACGAGGACGCCGAATATCATGAGGCCGGCGACGAAGGCGCGCAGGCCGCGCTCGCGTCCGAACGTCTCGTCCCGCGGCGCCTCAAGGCGGCCTGAGCGCGATGATCAATTCGGTCTATTTTCGGTATGTCGGTGCGAGCGCAGCGTCGCTTGGGGTCGACTTTGGGCTGTTCCTTGCCTCGCTTTCGCTCGGCGTTCGGCCGGCGATCGCTGCGGCCACCGGCTATCTCGCCGGGGTTGTCTGCCATTGGATGATTTCCAGCCGCGCCGTTTTCGTCGGCCACGTCGCCGAGACTGGCGCGGGGCGCTGGCAACAGCAGGCGCTGTTCTTCGGCTCGGCGATGGTCGGGCTTGGCATCACGACCGCGATTGTCGGCCTTGGCAGCCATTACGGGTTCGACCCGCGCCTGGCCAAAATCGCCGCGATCGGCGTTAGCTTCCAGGCGACTTACCTGCTGCGGAAGAAGATCGTTTTTTCATGCTAGACCGCGCCGAGGGGCGGGCGAGCGCCAGGCAGGATCTGTGGATCTTGCTCGGAATCCTGCTGGCCGTCTCTGTCGCCAAACTGTTGTGGAACCTGCCGCAGCTGCGCGAATGGGTCTTTCCCGACCCGGATGACGCAATGCGCCTGCTCCAGGTGCGCGACTGGCTCGCCGGCCAAAGCTGGTTCGACGTCACCCAGTACCGGCTCAATCCGCCGTTCGGCGCGCCGATGCACTGGTCGAGGCTGGTCGATCTGCCGCTCGCTGCAGTGATTCTCCTGACCCGGCCGTTGCTCGGCTCGCATGGCGCCGAAATGGCGGCGCTGATCGCCGTCCCGACGATCACGCTCGGACTTGCAATGCTGCTCATCTACCGAATCGCCGCCCTGCTTGGCGAAGGGCGCGCCGCGCTGCTTGCCGCTGCTGTGGCGCCCGTTTCGCTTGGCGGGCTGACGCAGATGCGCCTGATGCGGATCGATCATCACGGCTGGCAGATCGTGCTCGCGCTCGCAGCCGTGCTCGCGGTTCTGGACTCGCGGCCCCGGCGTTCGGCATTGCTTGCCGGGGCGGCGGTCGCCGTCTGGCTCAACATTTCGCTCGAGGCGCTGCCGCTTGCCGCGGCGATCGGCGCGTGGTTCGCGTTCAATTGGCTGTTCAATCCGTTGGCCACCGAGCGGCTCAGGACTTACACCGCGTCCCTCGCTGGATTCAGCGCGCTGCTGTTCGCCGGTACGCATGCGCCATCGGCGTGGACGAGTCTCCCGCATGACGCGCTCAACATTGCCCATTTGGCGGCGTTCGCGGCCGCTGCATTGTGCTGCCAGCTCGCGGTTCGCGCGAGCATCACGAAATGGCGCTTTCGCCTCTACGTTCTCGCCGTTGCGGGGCTCTCTTCGGCAGCGGCAATGTTCGGTGTCGACCCGCATAGCCTGCAAGCCCCGTTCGCTTCGCTCGACCCGATCGTCCACCAAATCTGGTACGACGGAGTGCGAGAGGGGCAGCCGGTCTGGCGCCTGCCACTGCGGGACGCCGCCGCCGCGCTGGCGCAACCGCTGGTCGGTCTCATCGGCGGCTGCGTCGCGATTTGGACCTGCCCAGCGGACCGCCGGCCAGGCTGGCAAGCTTACACATTCCTCCTCGCAGCCTCGACGCTGACCTCGGTGTCGGTGGTCAGGGAAGCGACTTCGGCGAGCATGCTGAGTCTGCCTGGGACGGCCTATCTGTGCGCAATGGCGCTACGCCGTGCGCGCGGCGTGTCGCTCATGCCGGCGCGCGTTGTGGCGACGGTTGGGGCGCTGCTCGTCATGGCTCCCGCTTACGCTGTTCCCACTGCGGTGGCCCCAGGCAGCAATGAGGGCAAAGCGGCCGCGCGCTCGAACGACGCGTGCGTTCAAAGCAGCGAAGTCGCCAAGCTCAACGCTCTGCCGCCAAGCATTCTCGCGGTGCCGCTGGACATCACCCCCGCGATCCTCGTTGCAACGGCGCACAAGGCGGTGGGAAGCGGCCACCATCGCAACGTGTCCGGAATCCGCGACATGATCCTGCTGTTCGTGCGCACTCCGGACAAGGCTTCCGAAATCCTGCAGCGGCGACACATCGACTATGTCGTCTTTTGTCCGCGCACGTCGGAGACGTTGTGGTGGGCCGCTAACGGGCCAAACGGGCTCGCCGCGATGTTGAACGACAACAAGGCGCCGGATTGGCTCGAGCCGGCCCGAGTACCCGGACTGCGTGCATTGCAGGTCTGGCGGGTGCGCAAGGAGCGGCTCGCGGCGCTCAAATCCTGAACAGACGCGTGAACAGCTTGTAATCGCTGGCCTTCGCGCATGGACAATTGGCGCTGCGGCGCTAGGACGCGCCGGGGCAACCAATTACAGGCACGTGACAATGCGCGGCGACAGTCCGTCGACAGTCGAGATTGCGGAACAAGCGCGTCCGTGGTGGGAATCGCCCGTCGTGCTCGCGCTGGTCGTGCTGGCGACGATGATTCCGTTGCTTTACCCGCCGATTCCGCCGCTGGTCGACCTGTTCGGCCACATGGGCCGCTACCGGGTCGAGCTCGACCTCAACCATTCGCTTTGGCTGCACCGCTATTACGATTATCATTGGGCGGCGATCGGCAATTTGGGTGTCGACCTAGTGGTGATTCCGCTGGGCAAGCTGCTCGGGCTCGAACCGGCGGTGAAGCTGATCGTGCTGACCATCCCGCCGCTGACCGCGATCGGCATGATCTGGGTCGCCCGCGAAGTGCATGGCCGAGTGCCGCCAACCATCTTCTTCGCGCTGCCCTTCATCTACGGCTTCCCGTTCCTGTTCGGTTTCGTCAATTTCGCACTGTCGGTCGCGCTTGCCTTCCTCGCATTTGGCCTTTGGCTCCGGCTCGGCCGGCTCGAACGGACCGCGCTGCGAGGCGCGCTGTTCGTGCCGATCTCGATCGTCCTGTTCTTCTGCCACACCTATGGCTGGGGCCTGCTTGGCTTGATGTGCTTCTCGGCCGACGCGGTCCGCCTTCACGATCGCGGCCGAAGCTGGTTCCGAGCCGGGTTTGAGGCTGCGCTGCACACTTCGGTCATGGCCCTGCCGCTGATTGCGATGCTGGCGTGGCGCAGCGAAACGCATGGCGGCTCGACCTACGGCTGGTTCCAATGGAAGATGAAATGGGGGTGGATCTACTCCGCGCTCCGCGACCGCTGGAAATGGTTCGACTGGGGCTCGCTGATCGTTCCCGCTCTGGTGTTCGTCTACGCGATCTTCAGCCGCAAGCTGACGCTGTCGCGCAACCTGTTGTTTTCCGCGATTGTGCTCGCGATCTTCTTCGCAATCCTGCCGCGGACCATCTTCGGCTCGGCCTACGCCGACATGCGGCTGGTGCCTTACCTGATGGCCGTCGGGCTGCTTGCAATCCGCTTCAAGGGAGCGCCCGAGCGCAGGACTGCGCAGGTCCTTGGAATCCTCGGCCTGCTGTTCTTTGCGACCCGTACCATCGCCAATACGATCAGCCTGGGAATGGCCGCGGTCGACCAGCAGGCCAAGCTTCGCGCGATCGACGTGATGCCGCGCGGCGCCCGGGTGATCACGCTGACAGGCATGACCTGCAGCGCTTACTGGCCGATGCTGCGCAACAGCCACATCGGCGCGATGGTCATCGCCCGGCGCGAGGGCTTCTCCAACGACCAATGGGTGATCGAGGGAGTCAATCTGCTCGACCTCAAATATACCGAAGCCGGCTATTTCGCGGCCGACCCGTCGCAGCTGGTGCGGCCGAACGGTTGCCATGATCGGCTGCACCGGACGATCGACCAGTCGCTGACCGCCCTCCCGCGGGAGGACTTCGATTATGTGTGGCTGGTCGATGTCCCGCCCTACAGCCCGCAGACCGTCGCCGACATGAAGCCGGTCTGGCGCGGACCCGGCTCAATCCTCTATCGCACCAAGCCATGACCGCGCTGTCGATCGTCGTTCCCTGCTTCAACGAGGAAGCCTGCCTCAGCGAGCTGCACGAACGGCTCGGGGCTGCCGCGCGGCTGACTGTCGGCGACGATTATGAGATGGTCCTGGTCAACGACGGGTCGAAGGATTCGAGTTGGGCTGCGATGCAGCAGCTTGCGGCGGGGGATCGCCACGTCGTCGCGATCAACCTGTCGCGCAACCACGGGCACCAGCTGGCGCTGACCGCCGGGCTCGACCTGTGCCGGGGCGCCTGCATCCTGATCATCGACGCCGACCTGCAGGACCCGCCGGAACTGTTGCCGGCGATGATCGAGACGATGCGCGAAAGCGGGGCCGACGTGGTCTATGGCGTGCGCAAGAGCCGTGCCGGCGAGACTGCGTTCAAGCGCGCCACCGCGCACGGCTTTTACCGGCTTTTGTCACGCGCGACCGACGTCGACATCCCGCTCGACGCCGGGGACTTCCGGCTGATGAGCCGGCGCGCGCTCGAGGCGCTGCTGGCAATGCCCGAGCAGGCGCGTTTCATCCGCGGAATGGTTGCCTGGATCGGGTTCAAGCAGGTTCCGTTCGCCTACGACCGGCAGGAGCGCTTTGCCGGCGAAACCAAATATCCGCTGGGCAAGATGGTCCGCTTCGCCCTCGATGCATTGACCGGCTTCTCCTCCGCGCCGCTCAAGCTCGCAAGCCATGCGGGTCTGGCGCTGTCGATCGGATCGCTGGTGCTGATCCTCTACATCGCCTGGGCGTGGGCCTCGGGCCAGAGCATCCAGGGCTGGACGTCGCTGATGCTGGTGGTGGTGATCCTCGGCGCCGTGCAGATGTTCGTGCTTGCCCTGATGGGCGAATATATCGGCCGGCTCTACAACGAAGCCAAAGGGCGCCCGCTGTACATCGTGCAGGAAGTCGCCGGCGGCGACCGGCCGAAGCCGCGGCTCGGTTATGTCGCGGAAGCGACCGCGAACAGCGACAAGCCGACGGGCAAGGGCAAGCGCCCAACCAAGTGACGCTCCGCTGCAAAGGCCTTTTCGAGCGCTGTGTTGAGCGCTGGGAACGGCAATTTTAGGTCCGCATCCTCTTTGCCGCGCAGCGTCGATGCCAGCCGCTCGGCAATCGCAAGCGGGAACAACAGGCTGTTGAAATAGCCGATCTTGTCGAGCTTCAGCGGAGAGCCTTCGATCAGCTGTCTTAGCCCGCGCTTCGAATAGCGCCGCTTGTGGTGATTGACCGTGTCGTGCGCCGACCACATCCACTGATGCGCCGGGACGGTCATGACGAACTTGCCGCCCGGTTTGAGCTTGGCGGCGATCGACGCAACGGCGGCGCGGTCGTCGTCGATATGCTCGATCACGTCGAAGGCGCCGATCAGGTCGTAATGACCGTTCTTGACGCCGGCGAGCTCGGGCAGCGGCGCGCTCATCGCTTTGCGCCCGAGCCGTTTCTCGGCGATCGCGCGGGCTTCGTCGTCGAGCTCGAGCGCGTCGACCTTGCCGAACCTGCCGAGCATCGCGAGGTTGTGACCGGTCCCGCAGCCGATCTCGAGGATCTTCGCCTTGGCCGGAAGCCGCGTCTCGCGGCGGATCAGCTCGGCCAGGATCTCGCGCCGCCCGCGGTACCACCAATGGCGGTCGTCAAGCTCGGCCATCTGTTGATAAACCACCCGTTCCATCAGCGGAAAACCCATTGGCGATTGAGCAGGAAGGTCGCGAACGGCGTGACGAAGATGGCCGGAACAAGCGGCCACCAGGTCGGCCCATGCATTGGCCCGGTCAGCACCCACGTAAAGGCTTCGTTGAGCAGGAAGCCGGATCCCTGCACCAGCAGGAACTTGATCTTGAGCTGCCGGTCCTCGCGCGCGCCGTGGCCGCGGAAGCTCCAGCGGCTGTGCATGATGAAGCCGATCGACACCGACACGAGGAAGGCGATGACCACCGCCAACACCGGCGGCATCACATAGGTCGCGAGGTACCAATAGATCGCCGAGTAGATGCCGGCGAGGAAGAAGCCGACGAGCGCGAAGCGCACCAACTGGGCGACGGTCTCGGAAGGGAAGTTTAATCTGGAAGCCATGTCCCGGCTGTTGCCGTTTAAGGTCGAGCGGCTACAGCCCGAAAAATGCTGCAACGCAAGGCACAGGAATGGCAACATCGGGCGATCGAGCTGATCGAGCGCAAGTGGAAATGGATCGTCGTCCTCACCTGGCTCGGTCTCGCGGCCTGGTTCCTGTTCCAGAAATGGACCGAGATTCGCTGGTTCGGCCTTGGCGACACCGACGACAATATGCGGATCATGCAGGTCCGCGCGTGGCTTCACGGCCAGGGCTGGTATGACCTTCGCAATTACCGGCTGAACCCGCCGTTTGGGGCCAACATCCACTGGTCACGGCTGGTCGATTTGCCGATTGCCGGCCTGATCCTCGGGCTACGGCCGCTGATCGGCGGCGCCGCAGCCGAGCGCTGGGCGGTCGCGATCGCTCCATTGCTGCCTTATTTGCTGCTGCTGTTCGCGGTCGCGCTTACGGCGCGGCGGCTCATCGACAGGCGCGCCTACCCGCTCGCGCTGCTCGCCTTGTTCTTTGCCGGGTCGACCAACGGCATGTTCATGCCCGAACGGATCGACCATCACGGCTGGCAGATCGCGCTGCTTGCGGTCAGCATTTCCGCGATCGCCGATCCGAAGCGCCGCCGCGGCGGCGTGACGCTCGGACTCTCGACCGCCCTTTCGCTGGCCATCGGGCTCGAGATGATCATCTACCTCGCGCTTGCTGGCGCTGCGATGGTGTTGTTCTGGATCGACGATGGCGAGGAGCGCGAGCGGCTTGGCGCCTATGCCGCCTCGCTTGCAGCCGGGACCGCGGCGGCTTTCCTGGTCTTTGCATCCAACGAAAATTGGCATGCCGTGTGCGACGCTCTGTCGCCGGTGTGGCTGTCGGACGCCCTAGTCGGGGGTGCCCTCATGCTCGGGCTCGCCCGTCTTTCCCTCGCGGACTGGAAGCGCCGGCTTGCACTCGCCGCAGTCGCGGGAGTCGTGATCGCCGGCTTCCACGCTTTCTCCTGGCCACACTGCCTGCAGCGTCTCGAGGGCATTTCGCCGGAAGCGAACCGGCTGTGGATGAACCACGTCAAGGAAGCGCGGCCGGTTTATCGCTTCGGCTGGCGGCTCGCGACGCTGATCGCGACGCTGCCGGTGACGGGCGCAATCGGCTGGGCCGTGCTGATCTGGGCGCGGCGGCGAGACCGCGACCAACTCCGTCGTACGCTTGGCGCGGCCCTTCCCGGGTTCGCAGCGGCGCTCCTTCTGCTGTGGCAGACGCGGACCAGTCCGGCGGCGCAGATGATGGCCTTGGTCGGTGCCGCGGCACTGGTGTGGATCCTGGTCCCGCCGATCTGGAAAAAGCACTGGCTGATTGGAGTCGCCGGCGCAGTCGTCATCGCCGTCATCGGCGCCGGCGCCGCCGCGCAATTGGTGCTTGGCTTCATTCCCGACAAGCCGGCAACGCCGCGCGACCTCGCGATCGGCAAGGCCAACCGGCTGTGCGCATCCTTATGGGGCCTGCGCCCGATCGCGCTGCAGCCAAAGGGGATGGTATTCACTTTCGTCGACCTCGGGCCGAGGCTGATCGCCGTGACCCATCACGACGCGGTAACTGGCCCTTATCACCGCAACTGGCGGCAGATCGTGGACGTGATGAACGCCTGGCGCGGCGACGAGCGCGCGGCGCACCGGACCATCCTCAAATATCATTCCAATTATGTCCTGAGCTGCCCCAACAGCTCAACCACGACGATCTTCATGGCCGAAGCGCCGAAGGGATTTTACGCTCAGCTTCAGGGCGGCAAGGTGCCCAAATGGCTTGCGCCGGTTGAGTTGCCGAAGGACTCGCCGTTCAAAATGTGGAGAGTGGTCGGCTAAGCCAGGACGTGCGGGAAGCTCTGCTTCAGGCCGTCGATCACGAATTGCGCTGCTAGCGCCGCGAGGATCACGCCGAGGATCCGGGTAATCATCGCTTCGATCTTCTCGCCGATCAGCTTCATCAGCGGCCCGGCGGCGAGTAGTGTCAGCATTGTGATCAACATCACCGTGGTGATTGCCGCAAGCACGATCACCACGTGGACGAAGGTTTCCGCGCGCGATACCCACAGCATCGCGCTTGCGATCGACCCCGGGCCGGTGATCATCGGGATGGCCATCGGGAAGACGCTGATGTCCTCGGCCTCGGGCGTGCCTTCGATCGCCTCGGCGCGTTTTTCACGACGTTCGGTGCGGCGCTCAAAGACCATGTCGAGCGCGATGAAGAACAGCATGATGCCGCCGGCGATGCGGAAGCTTGCGAGGCTGATTCCGAGCGCGTGGAGCATCGGCCGCCCGAGCAGCGCGAAGAACATCAGCACCGCCCAGGCAATTAGCGACGAGCGGATCGCCATTGCGCGGCGGTGCGCGGGCGGCGTTCCTCGGGTCAGGCTTGCAAATATCGGCGCACATCCCGGCGGATCGATGATCACCAGGAAGGTGACCAGTACCGATCCGAACAGCTCGATCATTTGGGCGGGGCCGGCACGTCGTTGTACAGCACCTGGGCGTAGCGCAGCCCGTTCCACAGATAGACCCGCAGCTTGCGGGCGCCCTTCTTGTCGACCTTCCAGTCCCAGCCGAGCGTCTTGTCCGCCGACTGGCCGCGGCCGGTGTCCTCCGGCGTCTTGCGCGCCTGCTTGTTGGTGAGCCGCGGCGGCGGCAGCACGGGGGGGCCTGGAGCCTTGCTTGCGCACGAGGCGCGGTGGACCTTCGGCTTGCCTGTCGGCACCGGTCCCGAACTCGGCCCGCCGCCATCATAGGCCCAGCGCCACTTGGTTCCGCTGCGCTGCCAAATGGTCGTGAAATAGCCGCCGGGCGTTCCGTCGGTCTTCCACCACGGCCCGCTGTTCACCGCGGTTCGGCCGTCGCACGAAACGAAGCTGTGCGCGGGACGCCAGCTGATGGCCTTGGGCGGGTTGGTTTTGGGGATGACATCGCGCGCCCAGGCGGCCTGGGGCGTGAAGATCACCGCGTCGTGGTCGGCCCATTTGCGGAACGCGCTCCACTGGCCGATGGTCTGGGCATCACGGGCGAAGGCGATCTCGGCATCGACGGCGGTCGTCACCGGCGCGGCGGCAAGCAGGAAAGCGGCGATCATAGTCCCTCCGGATCTTCGAGGCCGGCGCGGCGGTGTGCCGCGACCAACGTATTACGCATCAGCATGGCAATCGTCATCGGTCCGACGCCGCCGGGGACTGGGGTGATCGCGGCTGCGACTTCCGCCGCCTCCCCGAAGGCGACATCGCCGACCAGCCGGCCCTTGCCGTCGTCGGTCGGCAGCCGGTTGATTCCGACGTCGATCACGCAAGCGCCCGGCTTGATCCAATCCCCGCGGACCATCTCGGCGCGGCCGACCGCGGCAACCACGATGTCGGCGCGGCGGACCACGTCGGGCAGGTGGCGGGTGCGCGAATGGGCCACGGTCACCGTCGCGCTTTCGCCGATCAGCAGCTGGGCCATCGGCTTGCCGACGATGTTGGACCGTCCGACGACCACCGCATTGAGGCCGGAAATCGTGCCGAGTTCCTGCTTGAGCAAATAGAGGCAGCCGAGCGGCGTGCACGGGACGAGCGCGGGCAGGCCGGTCGCCAGCCGGCCGGCGTTCATCGGGTGGAAGCCGTCGACGTCTTTGCCCGGATCGATCGTTTCGATGACCCGCGTGGCGTTGATGTGCCCGGGCAGCGGCAGCTGGACGAGAATTCCGTCGACTCGTTCGTCGGCGTTGAGGTCAATGACCAGCTGCAGCAGGTCATCCTCGCTGGTCGTGTCCGGCAGGTTGTGGGCGAAGCTGACCATGCCGCTTTCGGCAGTGGCCCGGTTCTTCGAGCGGACGTAGACGGCGCTTGCCGGATCTTCGCCGACGAGGACGGTGGCCAGCCCCGGCGCGCGCCCGGCCTTGGCCGCGAATTCAGGGACGAGCTCGGCGACGCGGTCGCGGATCGCCTGGCCCGCTGCCTTGCCGTCGATCCGCTTGGCCGTCATCCGCCGAAATAATATTGGGTGACGACGCCGGCGAGCAGCTTCTTGATCACCTGGATCAGGATCAGGATGACCAGCGGCGAGAAATCAATTCCGCCGAAATCGGGAAGCACGCTGCGGATTGGCCGGTAGAGTGGGGCGGTAATCCGGTCGATCGCAAGCGCGAAGGCGCGCACTCCGCCCGAGCTGGTGTTGAGCACGTTGAAGGCGAACAGCCAGCTGAGGATCACCTGGCCGATGATGATCCAGGTGAGGATGCTGAGCAGCAGGTCCGCAATGTCGACTAAGGCGATAAGCATTGCGCTCGCTTAGCGGCGCGCCCTCTAGGGCGCAAACCTCTCCGCCTCGGCAACCGCGAGGATCACCGCGAAGTCGTCGGCCGGGTCCGACCATTCGACGAGTGGGGTCCAGCCGCCGGCAAGCAGCAGCACCCGCCCGCCGCGCTCGCCATATTTGTGGCTGTTTTCAATGTGGATCGACGCATTCTCCGCCACTTCGAAACTCTCGCCCGAAACCTCAAAGCGCACATCGCGGATGGAGATATTCGCGGGTGGCGACGAGGTGGATTTCGATGCGGGACAATATGTCGTTCCACCGGGCTTCGTGGCGGAAGGCGTCGACCCGAATGTCGCCGCCGAGCTCGCGATTGACGCGCGCGAGAAGGTTGAGCGTGAATTGCGCGGTGACGCCCTCCGGGTCGTCATAGGCAGCAATCAGCCGCTCGACCGGCTTGATCCGGTCCATTCCGATCAGCAGCTGCGAGCCTGGCCCGAGCAGCGCGCGGAACTGGCGCAACAGGTCGGTCGCGCTCCACGGCACGAAATTGCCGATCGTCGAGCCCGGGAAAAAGCCGAGCTTGGGAAGCTGCTCGATGCCGCCGGGCAGGCTGAACGGCCGGGCGAAGTCGGCGACGACCGGGATGACCTCGAGCGACGGAAACCGCTGCTGCAGGTCAGCCGCGCTCTGCTCCAGATAATCGCCTGAAATATCGACCGGGACGTAAGCGGCGGGCGCAATTGCTTCCAGAAGGATCGGCGTTTAGGTGGCCGAGCCGGCGCCGAACTCGACCACCACCGATCCCTTCGGAACGCGCGCTGCGACCTCACCCATCACCGAACGGAAAATCGCAGTCTCGGTACGGGTCGGGTAATAAGACGGCAGGCGCGTGATCTCGTCGAACAATTCGGAGCCGCGATGATCGTAAAGCCAGCGGGCGGGAATCGCCGGGATCGGCGCCGCCAGGCCGGCGAGCACGTCGTCGCGGAAGGCTAAAGTCTGGGCATCAAGCGTCTTTAGCAAGGCGTACTCCGGTGAATTGCCAGCGTGCGGAAGGCGGGAAGAAATTGCGGTAGGAGGCGCGGCTGTGGCCACGCGGAGTCGCGCAGCTTGCGCCCTTGAGCACCAGCTGGCCGCTCATGAACTTGCCATTGTACTCGCCGACCGCGCCTTCGGCGGGTGCGAAGCCGGGGTAAGAAGTGAAGGCGCTTTGGGTCCATTCCCACACGTCGCCGAACAGGCCGCCGCCGGCGCTTGGAACGACGGGACCGGCGCGGTCGAGCTGATTGCCCAAATTGGGGTCGGCGGACGCGGCGAAATCCTCCCATTCCGCTTCGGTCGGAAGCCGCGCGCCAGCCCAGCGGGCGAAGGCGTCGGCTTCGAAATGGCTGACGTGCGCGACGGGGGCCGCCCAATCGATCTCGCGCCGACCGGCGAGGGTGAACTCGCTGCCGTCGTCGCGCCAGTAGAGCGGGCCGGCTATTGCCTCTTGCTGGACCCAGGCCCAGCCATCGGACAGCCACAGCGTCGGGTTTGAATAGCCGCCGTCGTCGATGAACTCGCGCCATTCGCGGTTGGTGACCTTGCGCGCGGCGAGCTCGTGGGCGGCCAGGAATATCTTGTGGCGCGGGCGCTCGGCATCGAACGCGAACCCTTCGCCGGGCGCGCCGATCGCGACCACGCCGTCGCGGCCGCGCAACCACTCGTCATTGCGAGCGAAGCGAAGCAATCCAGAGTCGGCGCTGCTGGATTGCCGCGTCGCCTTCGGCTCCTCGCAACCATAAGCGGGCTCGAGCGGGTTCTCGGCGAGCGCCGCGAGGATGTCCGTGAGGAACAGCTCCTGGTGCTGCTGCTCATGGTTGATGCCGAGCTCGGTCAGCTCGAGCGCTGATTCCGGCAGCGTCGGCAGGGCGTGGTCGAGGGCTTCATCGACATAAGCGCGATAGGCGCGCACTTCGTCGAGCGACGGACGGCTCAGCATCCCGCGGCGCGGGCGCGCGTGGCGCGGGCCCTCGGCTTCGTAATAGCTGTTGAACAGGAAGGCGTAGCGCTCGTCGAACAGGCGGTAGCCGGGCACATGGCCGCGAAGGACGAAAGTTTCGAAAAACCACGTTGTGTGGGCGACGTGCCATTTGGCCGGCGACGCATCGGGGAAGGGCTGGATCGTCGCGTCGGCGTCGGACAGCGGCGCAGCGAGGTCGAGCGTCAGATTGCGGGTGGCGAACAGGCTTTCACCAAGCGCCTTGAGGTTCGCGTTCGAGTCCTCTCTCGCCATTTGCCGCCCACTGCCACGAAACGGCGGGCGGGTACAGTCAAAAGTTCCCGATATGTTCTGCTGGTGCGATCAGCCGCGTGTTGCGCCCGGTTGCCAAAGCACGTCGCCGCCCTCCCTCGCGGCAACGTACCGCGCGGCGACGAACAGGTGGTCGGACAGGCGGTTGAGATAAGCGAGCAGCTGCGGGTTGAGCGGCTTGGATTCGTTCAGTGCCACGGCCGCACGCTCCGCCCGGCGGACGATGGCCCGGGCGAGATGGAGCGCGGAGACGCCAGCCGAGCCGCTCGGCAGAATGAAGCTCGTCAGCGGCTCGAGCGAGCTGTTCATCTCGTCGATCTCGATCTCCAGCCGGGCGACCTGCGCCGGGACGATCCGCAATGCGCCTTCCACTTGGCCGGGCGTCGCAACGTCCGCGCCGAGATCGAACAGATCGTTCTGGATCCGCAGCAGCTGCAAGCCAAGCTCACCGCCGATCGGGGCGATCGCGACACCGATTGCAGCATTGGCTTCGTCGATCTCGCCGATCGCGACCATGCGCAGGCTCGCCTTGCTGACCCGGCTTCCGTCGACCAGCCCGGCGCTGCCGCCATCGCCGGTGCGCGTGTATATCTTGTTGAGCTTGACCAAGGCGCTTCGCGCTAGCGGTTCGACGCGCCCGCGACGACCAGGATCAGGATGACGAAGACGATCGCCACGGCCTGGAACAGGACGCGGCGGCGCATCCATTGCTGCGACTGCTCGCCGGTCACGTCCTTGCCCGAGGCCATGGTCATCACGCCGCGGACGAGCACGTATGCGGTCGCGCCCATTGCCAGCAGGAGCAGGATCAACAGTGGGAGGTTCATGGCGGCCTTTTAGGCTTCCTGAAAACGAAAGCCAGACGGCGCGACGCGATCGCGCAGCTGGGCCGCGAGGGCGGGCCCGTCGACGCCGGACTCGCGCATTGCCGCAAGCGTTGGCGCGACGTCGCGCTTCGCCAGCCTGCGGCCGTCGTCGTGGGTGATCAGCGAATGGTGGAGATAGGTCGGTTCGGGCAGGCCGAGCAGTTCCTGCAGCAGCCGCTGGATCGGGGTCGAGGGGCGAAGGTCGCCGCCGCGCACGATCATCGTCACGCCGCTCGCAGAGTCGTCGACCACGCACGACAAATGGTAGGAGGCGGGCGCATCCTTGCGGGCGAGGATCGCATCGCCGATGTTCGCCGCAGTCGCCGTGAAAGTCCCGCCGTCAGCTTCGGTCCACGACGGCAGACCGGTCAGCTGCAACGCCTGTTGCGAGTTGAGCCGCCAGCTGTGCGCCATTGCTGCCCGCCTCCAGGGGTCGTCAGGGAGGTCGCGGCAAGTGCCTGGATAGGAGGTCGCGGCATCGCCGTGGGGCGCGGTCAGCGATTGGGCGATGTCGGCGCGGGTGCAGAAGCAGGCGTAGGCAAGGCCGCGCGATTTCAACCGGTCGAGCGCGCCCTGATATGCCGCCGTGCGCTGCGACTGGATCAGGACTGGCTCGTCCCACTCCAGTCCGAGCCAGTACAGGTCCTCATAGATGCCGTCGACGAATTCCGGCCGGAAGCGCGTCTGGTCGAGATCCTCGATCCTGAGCAGGAAGCGCCCGCCGGTTTCGCGCGCCCGCGCATGGCCGAGCGCGGCGCTGAAAGCGTGGCCCAAATGCAACCGGCCGGTGGGAGACGGCGCGAAACGGGTGACGGTCAACAGCCGCCCCCTTGACGCAGACTCTGCAATCTTCGATTCATCATGTTGTTACGCCGGGTTGGCATCCGGCGGCCAACAAGGGAAGATGGGCGAACGCCTTCTCCTCCTTGAGTGCGACGGGGCCGGAGAGCTGGAGTTCGGACCAACCGAACGAAAGGCTTTGCGGCTGCGCTTATGTATCATCCCGAGCTGATCCGACATCCCGAAAGCTGCCCGGCGCTGGTGCTCAACGCCGATTATACGCCGTTGTCTTATTACCCGCTGTCGCTGTGGCCGTGGCAGACGGCGATCAAGGCGATGTTCCTCGAGCGCGTCGACGTCGTCGCCCATTATGACCGCGAAGTGCATTCGCCGAGTACCGCGCTGAAGCTGCCGTCGGTGATCGCGCTGAGACAATTCGTCAGGCCCAACGAATATCCGGCGTTCACCCGATTCAACCTGTTCCTGCGTGACAAATTCCGCTGCGTTTATTGCGGCACCGGACGCGAGCTGACGTTCGACCATGTGTTGCCGCGCTCGCAGGGCGGGCGCACGACCTGGGAGAATGTCGCGACGGCTTGCGCTCCGTGCAATCTCAGGAAAGGCGGCCGCACGCCGGGTGAGGCGCACATGCATCCGCAGCGCGAGCCGATCCGGCCGACCACCTGGCAGCTCCAGGATCATGGCCGGGCATTCCCGCCAAACTATCTCCACGATAGCTGGCGCGACTATCTCTACTGGGACGTCGAACT
>JAZJZB010000065.1:18960-47446 GCA_040390085.1 Pseudomonadota bacterium
CGTAAGCCTAAAGCCCGGCGACGAACTCGCGCACTCTGGGGCCGACGTCGTCGCGCTCCAGGGCCATCGCCAGGTTGGCGATCACGAACCCAGCCTTGTCGCCGCAGTCGTGGCGCACGGCGTCGACCTTGAGTGCATGAAACGGCTGCTTGCCGATCAGCTTGGCCATTGCGTCGGTCAGCTGGATTTCCCCGCCCGCGCCCTTTTCCCCGGAATCGAGCACGCGCATGACGTCGGGCTGAAGGATGTAGCGGCCGATCACGCCGAGCAACGACGGCGCCTTGGCAGGGTCCGGCTTTTCGACCAGCCCGCGGACCTCGGTGAGGTCGCCGACGCGGCTTCCCGGAGTGATGATCCCGTAGGAGTTGGTTTTCTCTGCCGGCACTTCCTCGGTCGCCAGCAAATTGCCGCCAACTTCCGCCCAGGCGTCGACCATCTGCTTCAATGCACCGGGCGAGCCGGCCATCAAATCGTCGGGAAGCAGGACCGCAAACGGCTCATCGCCAACGACATGGCGGGCGCACCAGACCGCGTGGCCAAGGCCGAGCGGCTGCTGCTGGCGAACGGTGATGACCTCGCCAAAGCCGGTGCGCGACGGCTGGAGGACATCGAGGTCCTTCCCCTTCTGGCGCATCGTCGCCTCGAGCTCGAAGCTCGCATCGAAATAATCGACCAGCGAGGATTTCCCGCGGCCGGTGACGAAGATCAGCTGCTCAATCCCCGCCTCGCGCGCCTCGTCGACCGCATATTGGATCAGCGGCCGGTCGACGACCGTGATCATTTCCTTGGGAATGCTCTTGGTCGCCGGCAGCAGGCGGGTGCCGAGGCCGGCGACTGGAAACACCGCCTTGCGGACGCGGTTGGCCATGTCGGATTATTCTCCTGGGGTCGCCGGCGCGACTTCGTTGTCCGGCGGTTCGGGTGTGGTCCCGGCCGGCTGCGGCGGCGCCGAGCCACCGTTGGGCGGCGGCAGGTCGAACTCATCGATCTGGCGCGGCTGCGAGCGCTTGACCAGCTCGTCCACGCGGTCGGGCCGGGCGTAGGGCGGGGGCGTCAGCAGCTCCTTCACGCTCGGAGTCGTCTTGGCCATCAGTGGCTTGACCGGCATCGCGTGGCCGGGCGCCGGCCGAAGCTGGGCTTCGCGGCCGCACGAAGCGAGCGCGACCAGGCTTGCGGCAAGCAGGATGCGGGACTGCGACATCGATTCCCGACTAGCGGCTCCGCCGCGCTTTCGCCAGCTTGCCGCGGGGGCTGCGGGTATCTATCGCCCGGCGATGCGACCACTTCCCACCATTTGTATCATCCTTGCGCTTGCCGCATGCCAGCAGGCCCCAAAGCAAGACCAACCCGCTGCCAACCAGGCGGCCGCCCAGCCCGGGCCGGTCAAGGGCGTCGACCGAAGCCACAAGGGCGCGCCGGCCCCGGGCACCGCGTTCACCAACCCGGAGGGAGGCCAAGCCCATCTTGCCGACTTCAAGGGCAAGCCGCTGCTCGTGAACCTGTGGGCGAGCTGGTGCGCGCCGTGCGTCAAGGAATTGCCGACCCTCGACAAGCTGGCGACGGGCAAGACCGTCCAGGTGCTTGCGGTCAGCCAAGATAGCGGGCCGCACTCATCGGTCATTGCGTTCATGGGCGCCCACAAGATCGGCTTTCTGGATCCCTACCAGGATCCGAAGATGGCGCTGTCGGCCGCGCTCGGACCCGAAACCGTGCTTCCGACGTCGATTCTGTACGACGCCGAGGGCCGTGAGGTGTGGCGCTACGTCGGCGATCTCGACTGGACGAGCCCGCAAGCGGCTAGGCTGCTGTCGGAAGCCTGCGCCACCGCCCCAGCAGGCTGACCAGGCGGCCGTCGATCGCGGCTAGCCCAAGCGCGATCAGCGCCAGGCCAAGGAAGTCCTGGGGCGCGAGCTGCTCCCCGAGGAACAGGCCGCCAAGCAGGATTGCGACTGGCGGGACGAGCAAGGTCACGAGCAGGGCGTTGGTCGCTCCGGCGCGGTCGATCAGCCGGAAATAGAGAACGTAGCCGAACGCCGTGCACATCAGCGCGAGCGTGGTGATCGCGGCCCAGGCGGTGAGCGGAGGCATGGCCATGCGCCACGGATGGTCGACCAGCATCGAGACGGCCAGCATGACCAGCGCGCCGGCGGTTAGCTGCCCGGTGGTGACGCTGAGCGGCGAAAACCCAAGGCGCCTGAACCGGCGCGCCCAGACCGCGGCGAGCGCATAGCTGAGCGAAGCGGCGACGCAGGCCAGCTGGGCAAGCGCGCTCGAGCCGAGGCTCGACAGCAGCGACGGGCCGATCATCGTCGCGACGCCGCCGAAGCCGAGCAGGACTCCGGCGATCTTGCGCGGGGTCATCCGCTCGTCGTGGGTCAGGACATGCGCGACAACCACGCCCCAGATCGGGGTGGTTGCGTTGAGGATCGACGCGAGGCCGCTGGCGATATGCGTCTGACCCCAGCCGAACAGGGTGAAGGGCAGCGCATTGTTGAGCAGCGCAAGGACCAGCATCGAGCCCCAGGCCTGGCGCGGAAGGCCGATCGGCTGGCCCTTGAACTTCAGGAACAGCCACATCGCCGCGGCCGCAAGCGTCAGGCGCAGCGCCACATAGGTCAGCGGCGGGACATGGCGGACGGCGACCCCGATGAAAAAGAAAGCGCCACCCCAGATCAGCGCGAGCAGGCCCAGGATCAGCCAGTCGCTGCGGTCCATTTGCGAACGGATCACCGCGGCGGCGTAAGCTTGCGCAGCGCTCGCGGCTTCCGCCTGCTTGCGGTCAAAGGCGTTGGGATCGATGGGTTTCATGGCCGGTCGGATTTACCGACTACATGCTTGTTACCGCCAACAAATGGCCGGTCGCAGGCGATAAGCTGAGCTTATCAGTCGCGCAGCAACTCGTTGATGCTGGTCTTGGACCGGGTGCGCTCGTCGACGCGCTTGACGATCACCGCGCAGGCCAGCGACGGGCCGCCGTCCCTGGCCGGCAGGCTCCCCGGAACGACGACCGAATAAGCCGGCACGCGGCCATAATGCACCTCGCCGGTGGAACGGTCGACGATCTTGGTCGAGGCGCCGAGGAACACCCCCATCGAAAGCACCGAGCCGCGCTCGACAATCACCCCTTCGGCAACTTCCGAGCGCGCGCCGACGAAGCAATCGTCCTCGATGATCACGGGTCCCGCCTGGAGCGGCTCGAGCACGCCGCCAATTCCGGCGCCGCCGGAAATGTGGACGTTTTTGCCGATCTGGGCGCAGCTTCCGACCGTCGCCCAGGTATCAATCATCGTCCCTTCGCCGACGCGCGCGCCGATATTGACGAAGCTCGGCATCAGCACCGCGCCGGGAGCGATGAAGGCGCCGCGGCGGACGATCGCGCCGGGCACCGCGCGGAATCCCGCCGCGGCGAACTCCTTCTCGCCCCAGCCGGCGAACTTCGACGGCACCTTGTCCCACCAGTGCGCGCCGCCGGGGCCGCCGGCGATGGCTTCCATCGGATTCAGCCGGAATGACAGGAGCACGGCTTTCTTGAGCCATTGGCGAACGACCCATTGGCCATCGGCCCTGTCGGCGATGCGCGCCGAGCCACTGTCGAGCGCGGCGAGCGCGGAGTCGACCGCGAGCCGGACCTCGCCCTTGGTGGCGGCGCCGATCTGGTCGCGATCCTCCCAGGCCTGGTCGATCACGGGCTGCAAGTCAGTCATTCGTCATCGTCCCCCAATATCGATTGCAGCCAGTCGCCGACGTTGCCGATGCGCTGATCGACCACCGCCTCGTCATAGCCGTGATCGCCGCGCTCGGAGCCGTTGTCGACCCAGATCGTGGTCATTCCGAGCGCTTTGGCCGGCGCCAGGTTCTGGACCATGTCGTCGGCGAGCAGCGCGTGGGCCGGGTCGATCGCGAAGCGCTCGCATAGCAAAGCATAGCCATGCGGGTCCGGCTTTGGCCGGTAGCTGCTGGCGTGGATGTCGTGGAGGTCCTCGAAATGGTCGTGGACTCCGATCGCTTCGAGCACCCGGCGTGCATAAGGCGCGTCGCCGTTGGTGAATAGGAAGCGGCGGCCGGGCAGGCGCGGCAGCAGCCGGGCCAGGCGCTCGTCGCATTGCACGCGGTCGAGCGGGATGTCGTGGACGTCGGTCAGGAATTCGCGCGGATCGATGTCATGCTCCTTCATCAGCCCGGCGAGCGTCGTCCCATGGGTGTGAAAATGGTGCTTCTGCACCCGTTTCGCCTCGACCGCGTCGCAGTCGAGCAAGCGCTGAATATACGCGCCCATCCGCTCATCGATCAGCGCGAAAAGCCCGGTCGAGGCCGGGTAAAGGCAATTGTCGAGGTCGAAGATCCAGTCGCGGATGTGGGCGAAGCGGGGGTCCATGGGTCGGGCGAAGCCCTAGCCATTTCAGCTGCTTAAGCAAATTGAAAGGAATTGGTAACCATAAGCCGATGTTGGGAAGCCGTTTAGTTTCAACGGCTTGAGCGGAATTGGGGAAATGCGTAACCGACTCCTCGGCACAAGTGCGTGCTGCATCGTGCTCGGCCTCAGCGTCTCGGCCTGCGGCGGCGGTGGAGGTACGCAGCCTCAACCGATTGCGCCGGCACCACCCGGCACGGCGCCCCCGCCCACGCCGCCTCCCCCTCCCCCTCCAACACCGCCTCCGGCCCCGATTCCGGGCGTCAACTACGACACCGCCGAATATCAGGCCTCGACCTATGCGGTCGCGGCCAATGCGCTCGCTGCCTACAATGCGGGTGCGAGCGGTGCCGGCGTGAAAATCGGAATCGTCGACAGCGGCATCAATCCCACCCTCAAGGCGTTCGCAGGCCGGATCGATCCGGCGAGCGGCGACGTCTACGGCACCCGCGGCGTCAGCGACGAGGGCGGGCACGGCACCGCGGTTAGCGCGGTCGCCGCCGCCGCCCGCGACTCATCGGGGACGATGGGGGTCGCCTTCGCGGCGACGATTATCAGCGAGCGAGCCGACAACCCGGGAAGCTGCAGCAACAAGGCTGGCTGCACCTTCTATGACGACGGCATCGCCGCCGGAATTGACGCAGCGGTCGCCGCTGGCGCCAAGGTGATCAATTTGTCGCTCGGCGGGTCGACCCCTGGCGCGACGCTGCTCGCCGCGATGCAGCGGGCGGTCAACGCCGGCACCGTGCTGGTCATTGCGGCCGGCAACGACAGCACGACCAGTCCCGATCCGTTCGCGCTGACCCCAGCCCAGAAATTTCCGGGCATGGTGATCATCGCCGGATCGCTCGGAGTCGATGACGGCAGCGGCGGCGTCGACACCGGCACGATCTCAACCTTCTCCGACCGCGCCGGGACTGGCGCCAATTATTATTTGATGGCGCTCGGCTTCAACGATCGCGCGCCGGACCAGGCGGGGACTGAATATTATTGGTCGGGCACCAGCTTCTCGGCGCCAACGATCAGCGGCGCGGTCGCGCTGATGGCGCAGGCATTCCCCAACCTCACCGGCAAGCAGATCGTCGACATCCTGTTCACCAGTGCCGATGACCTTGGCGCGGCAGGAATTGATTCGATCTACGGCCACGGCCGCATGAACATCGCGCGTGCGTTCCAGCCGATCGGCGCGACCAGTCTCGCTGGCAGCCAGATTCCAGTGACCGGAAGCAACGGCGACTTGCCACCCGCCTCGGGCGACGCCGTAACCGGGCAGTCGATGGGCGCGATCATCCTCGACGGCTACGACCGCGCTTATGTGGTGAACCTCGCCAAGACGCTGCGCCGAGCCGATGTTGATCACCCGCTTGCGCGCTCGCTGCAGAACGACGTGAAGGTCGTCGGCGGAACGGCAGGGCCGATCAGCATCGCAATGACGGTGCGTGAGCGGCACGACCTGGTTGGCGGCTTCGCGCTCGAGCGGACCGCGATTGGTCCTCAAGACCTCAGGAAATCGCAGCTGATCGCCGGATCGGCGATCGCCAAAGTCGATCGCAAGACCGCAATCGCGTTCGGCTTCGCCGAGGGCGCAAAGGCCATGGAGCGCCGCTTGAAGGGCGTGAACGCGGGTGCGTTCCTGATTGCCCGCGATGTCACCGGCGATCCCGGCTTCAACGCCAGGCGTAACGGCAGCATGGCGGTCCGCCACAGCTTCGGCGGCACCGCAGTCACCGTCTCCGGCGAGACCGGCAGTGTGTGGCAGGAAGTGCCGACCAGCGCGAGCGGGTCACCCTATCGCTACGCAAGCGTCGCGGCCGATCGCCGCTTTGGCAGCAACTGGCTGTCGCTTGGCGTCAGCCGGCTCGAGGAGAAGCAATCGCTGCTCGGCGGCCGGATGTCCGACGTGCTCGGCGGCGGCGGTGCGAACAGCCTGTTTCTCGATGCCGAAGCGCGTCGCGATCTCGGCAGCGGCTGGAGCGGGACGCTGACCGCGCGGCGCGGCTGGACCAGCTTCGCGGCGGGCAAGTTCCAGACCGGTGCTTATGCCTTCGACCTCGCGAAGACCGCCATCCTCGGCGACAGCGATACGTTCGGGCTTCGCCTGGCGCAGCCGCTGCGGGTCGAGCATGGTGGTTTCGCGATGTGGCTTCCGACCTCTTACGATTATGCGACTCAGACCGCTGTCAGCGGCCTCAGCCGGATGTCGCTTCGCCCGAGCGGCCGCGAGATCGACGGCGAGCTCAGCTACGGAAGGCTGCTGCTCGACGGCAATGCGTGGATGGGCGGCAACCTTTTCTATCGCCGCCAGCCGGGCCACATCGCCGACAGCAAAAGCGACGCCGGCGCAGCGGTTCGCCTCACGCTCGACTTCTAGGGTTCCTCCAGGAGGGGGATCAGGCGGCGGTGCTTGTTATGAGCTCCGTCGCCTGAATCGCGGAGTCAGCATCCCGACCTGTTCGCGATAGAGCTCGTAATCCTTGCCGAACAAATGGACGAGATCGGTTTCCTCGTAACGGATGGCGATCAGCATGTAGATCGACAGGCCCACCGCGAGCAGCAGATGGCCGGCCGTCATTTCCGGGGCCGACCAGAAGGCGAGGAAAAAGCCGAGATAGAGCGGGTGGCGCACCCACTTATAGAAGAAGGGCTGGCGGAAGGTTGGCAGCGCAGCCTCGCGCCCGCGCAAATGATACCAGGCCTGCTGCAAACCGAACAATTCGAAATGGTTGATCAGGAACGTGCTGAGCAGCACCGTCAGCCAGCCGGCCCAGAAGCCGAGCCACAGGATGTCGTAAAGCGCCGGGCTGGCGACGTTCCAGATGATCATGTCGATCGGCCGCCAGAACAGGAACAGGATCATCAGCACGACGCTTGCGGCGAGCACAAAGACGCTGCGCTCGAGCGGCGGCGGCACGGTCTGCATCCACCATCGCTTGAACCCCTGCCGCGCCATCACGCTGTGCTGAAGCCCGAACAAGGCGATGAGGGCGATGTCGATTGCCGCCGCAATCATTGGCGGGCTTTCAGGGCCGACGTCGACGGTCTGCCGGGCGAAGCTGAAGTCGCCGACGAAGACGATCAGGTAAAGGAAGGTCGCGAAGAAGATCGCGTAGCAAATGATCGCAAAAACCAGCGTGAGCGCGCGTGTCATGTCCGAATTCCCCTTGTTCGGTTAGTTATCGCCTAGTCCGACCTCCGACGCCGAAATTATAGCCGACGATGAGCGGAACGACGCAGCCGCCGATCCGGCGATAAACCGCTTTGTAGAGATCGGCTGACGGCAGCTGGTTGAGCGTCTGCGGGGCCAGCTTGCCGCCGCGCTTCATCGCTTCGTAGCGGCTGATCGGCGGGCAGGTCTTTGGTGCATCGGCATTGGGGTTGAGCACCGGCATGTCGCCGGCTGGCCGGGACTCGTCCGCAGCGACGGCGGTGGTTGCCGTGAAGAGCGCTGTAAATGCCAAGACAAGACGCATCACCCGTCTCCCTTGGCGCGAAGACTATCAGATTATGCCGAGTCGACTCAAACCGTGAAGCTTTCCCCGCAGCCGCAGGCGCCCTTGGCGTTGGGATTGTCGAACACGAAGCCCGCCGCGAAATCGTCCTCGCGCCAATCCATCACCGATCCGACGAGGTAGAGCACGGACGCGCCGTCGACGTAGAAATTGCCGGCAGGCGTTTCGATCTTCTCGTCGAACGGCTGCTCCTCGGTCACGTAATCGACCGAATAAGCGAGGCCCGAGCAGCCCCGGCGCGGAGTCGACAGCTTGACCCCGACGGCGCCTTCGGGCGCCTTGCTCATCAGTTCGGCAATGCGCTCCTGCGCGGCGCTGGTAAGCGTGATCGCCGCCGGTCGTTCGAGACGCCGCTTCGACGGGGTCAGCGGCTCCTCACGATGAGCGGAGATGTCATTCATTCGCAAATTCTCCATTCCCGCTCATCCTGAGGAGGGACTGACCCCGGACTTGATCCGGGGGAAGGCCCGTCTCGAAGGATCATAGCATTCCCAATTCCAGGCGAGCCTCGTCGCTCATCTTCGACGGGTCCCACGGCGGATCCCACACGAGGTTGACCACCGCGTCGCGGATCCCCGGCACGGACAGCACTCGCAGCTCAACTTCCTGCGGCAAGGATTCGGCGACCGGGCAATGCGGCGTCGTCAGCGTCATCGCGATGGTCGCATCGCCGTCCTCGCTGACATCGACGTCGTAGATCAGCCCAAGCTCGTAAATGTCGACCGGGATTTCCGGGTCGTAGATCGACTTCAGCACCTCGACCACCGAGGCCTGCAGGTCGCTTCCAGGCCCGGCTGCCGGCTCCTCCGGCTTGTCGCCGGCGAGGAAGCCGGTGAGATAGTCGCGCTTGCGCTCGAACGTCTCGGTGACGCGCCCGCGCGGCGGGGGGGACGCCGCATCGACCTGCTCGGTTTCGATCTTACGCTCCCGGTTCATGCGAAGATCCGTTTCACCTGCTCGATACCGCGCACCAGTGCTTCGATGTCCGAGCTGTCGCTGTGCGCCGCGAAGCTCGCTCGGGCGGTCGCCGGGACGCCAAGCCATTCCATCAGCGGCTGCGCGCAATGGTGGCCGGCGCGGACCGCGACGCCCGCATCGTCCAATATGGTGGCGGTGTCGTGCGCGTGCACCCCTTCGACGTTGAAGCTGACGATTCCGGCGCTGTCCTCGGGACCGTAAATAGTGACACCCGGGATGCTCGACAGCGCTGCGCGAGCTTCGGCCACCAGCGCGCATTCATGGGCATGACTGGCGTCGAGGCTGAGCCCTTCAACCCAGTTCACCGCGGCGTGCAGCCCGACCGCGCCGACGATGTGCGGCGTGCCGGCTTCGAACCGCGCGGGCGGATCGAGGAAGCTCGTCTCCTCGAATGTGACCTTCTCGATCATCGCGCCGCCACCCTGCCAGGGAGGCATTTGGGCGAGCAGTTCGCCGCGTCCCCAGAGGCAACCGATGCCGGTCGGACCGTACAGCTTGTGGCCGGAGAAAGCGTAAAAGTCGGCACCCAAGGTCACAATGTTCACGTCCAAACGGGGTACCGCCTGGCAACCGTCCAGCAAAAGCAGCGCACCCTTCGAATGCGCGATGTCGGCCGCGCGCTTCGCGTCGAGGATCGAGCCCAAGACATTGGATACGTGGGCAAATCCTACAACACAATGTTGTTCGGTGAGCATCGCCTCGGCGGCGTCGAGGTCGATCTGGCCGTCGTCGGTAAGCGGCACCGCGTCCACTTCAAACCCGGCAAGCTGCCAGGGAACGATGTTGCTGTGGTGCTCGAGTTGGGACAGCAGGACGCGGTTGCGGCGGTTCCTGGGCAATGTCCGCGCGACGAGGTTGATCGCCTCGGTCGCGCCGCGGGTGAAGATCAGCTCATCGGGCTGGCCGCCGATAAGGTTCGAGGCGGCGGCGCGCGCGGCCTCGTAGCTCGCCGTCATGCTCGCCGAGCGCTGGTAAACGCCGCGATGCACGGTCGCGTAGTCGCGCGAATAAGCCTCGGTGATCGCGTCGATCACCGCCTGCGGCTTTTGCGCGGTCGCCGCGCTGTCGAGATAATGCCAGTTGGCGATCGCCGGGAACTGGCCGCGAACGTCGAGCGCGGAATTGATCCGGGTGGGCGCGTTCACACCACCCTCCTCAAGGCCTCGCGCGCCGCTTCGCGGATCGCATGGCCGTCGCCTGCGCTGTCCCACAGGCCCATGACGAAACCTTGGAGCAGCAGCGCGCGCGCGCTCGCCGGGTCGAGGCCGCGGCTCTCGGCGTAGAAGAGTTGCATCGCGTCCAATTCGCCGACGGTCGCGCCGTGGGCGCATTTCACGTCATCGGCGAAGATTTCAAGCTCGGGCTTGCAGTTCGCAGTCGCGCCGCGATCGAGCAGCATGGCCTTCACCGACTGCTCAGCGTCGGTCTGCTGCGCGCCGCGCGCGACTTCGACCTTGCCGAGATAGGAGCCGACCGCCTTGCCGTTGAGCACCGAGCGGATCATCTGGCGCGAGCGGCCGCCTTGGCCGATGTGCTTGACCGTGGTGACGATCTCGTTGGTCGACTGGCCGGTTGCGATATTGGCGCCGAACAACTCGAAATCAGCGCGCGCTGCGAGGCTCACTTCAAGCTCGATGCGGCCGTAGACCGGCGCCGTGTTGAGCGCGAAAATCCGCGCCTTTGCGCCTTCGCCGAGCGCAAGCTGCACGCGGCGCAGCTGCACTTCATCAGCGGCGGGAAGCCACACTTGTTCGTAGGTTTCGCCAGCGCCGACCGTCAACGTCGCCGGCTCGGCGAACTGCTCCCACACGGGCTGCAGCGCGTCGAGGTCGGCGTAGCGCCATTCCTCCTGGCGGCGGGTTGGGAAAGGCGCGGTCATGCGCGCTTCTTCATCAGCCGGCGCAACTTCTTGTCGCGCTGCTTTTGCCGTTCCGGCGCCATCAGGCCGTAGAGCGAATCGAGCGCCATCCCGGCGGCGAATGCAATCGCGACCCAGCTGGCGGCTTCGCCGGTGTCCATGAACCATCGAATTGCGAAGTCGGCGACGGTGATGATCCCGAACACAATGACCAGCAGCGCCGTATCGGCGACGGCGCGGCCCGGCTTGCCGCGGACCATGCCGACGATGATCGTGAAGGCGATGCAGCCAAGGACAATGACCAGCGTCGTCACGCGGCCGCCTCCGCATAGCCTTCGCGCTCGAGCTCGCGGGCGAGCTCGGGGCCGCCCGAGCGGGTGATGCGTCCGGCGTTGAGCACGTGAACCTGGTCCGGCTCGACGTAATCGAGCAGCCTTTGATAGTGGGTGATCAGCAGCACGCCCTTGTCGGGCGCGCGCATGATTCGGTTGATGCCGGCGCCGACGCTCTTGAGCGCATCGATGTCGAGCCCGCTGTCGGTCTCGTCGAGCACTGCGAACTTGGGGCTGAGGATGCCCATCTGGACCATCTCGGCGCGCTTCTTCTCGCCGCCGGAAAAGCCGACGTTGACCGGGCGTTTGAGCATTTCGGAATCCATCCCGAGCAGCGCCGCCTGGCTCTTTGCCAGCTTGATGAACTCCGCCCCGGACAAGTCGGCCTCGCCCCGCGAACGGCGCTGCGAGTTGAGGCTTTCGCGGAGGAACTGGAGATAGGAAATTCCGGGGATTTCCACGGGATATTGGAAGCCAAGGAATAACCCCGCCGCCGCGCGCTCGTGCGGCTCCATGGCCAGCAGGTCCATTCCCCTCCCTGGAAGGGAGGGGTTAGGGGTGGGTGCGGAGCGCAGCTCCGCGCCGGCCATCGAGGCCGCCGCTGAGCTACCCACCCCCGGCCCCTCCCTTCCAGGGAGGGGAGAAAAGGTGACCGACCCTTCGCTCACCGCATACCCAGGCCGCCCCGCAAGCACATACGCGAGCGTCGACTTGCCCGAACCGTTGGGCCCCATGATTGCGTGCACCTCGCCCGCCGGGACGTGCAGCGACACGCCGTTCAGGATCGGCTTGTCGGCGACCGTCGCATGGAGGTTGGTGATCTCAAGCATGATACAGTCCGTCGTCCTGAACTTGTTTCAGGACCCATTTGCCCACCCGCGCAGGGTCCTCCGGAATGGATGCTGAAACAAGTTCAGCATGACGGAAGGAAATGGTCATCGTGCATTCTCCTTTCCGCCCGCCGGGCAGTTGGTGAGGAAATAGCGGCGCATATTGTCCATCGCGTCCTCGCGGAGGCTCTCCAGCATGCGCTTGTCGTTGAGCGCCTTTTGGCGGTCCTCGATCGCCGCCTCCTGGAGCTGGAATTGCTTTTCCTCGCTCGCTTTGACCTGGCCCGTTTCGCGCTGAGTTCGCCGCTGATCGGCGAGCGCCAGGCGGTCGGCGACGATCGCCTCCTGCGCGCGATAGGCATCGAGCAGGAACTGGCTGCGCCGCGCGGACTCGCCCGAGAAAGCCGGGTTGGCCGCGTTGCGATCGCATCGCGCCACCGCCTGGTCGAGCGCGTCGAGATCGGCCGACGCCGCGGCGAGGAGGAGGAGCGGCATCATGCGGCGGTTCCAATCGGCTTGTCGGCGACGGTCGCGTGGAGGTTTTCAATCTGCAGCATGTAGATTCCGGGGATTCGAGCCGATGAGTTGTCGATGGGCGTATTCTTGTGAGTAGAGATAAGCCGCCATTTCCGCGATCTTCTGCGCGGCCTCTGCACTTTTCAGCCCATCCACAAGGTTGAGACTCATGAGGTGAACCGCAGCCGTTGCGCCCGCTAAGCGATCGTCGCCAGAATTGAGCGCATGCTCGAAGGCGTCGCGAGATATAGCCGAAGCTGTGGCCACAGCCATCACATTCACTGTGTCGGAAAGACCAACAAAGTCCTTGGCTCCCGCTTGGACAGCTACGCAGTCAGCTGTTTCCAACAGAAGGGAAGCAATTGCGCGAATATCGCACTGCTCGTCCTCGGTGACCGCCATGACGAAATCAGCTGCGCGATCAGCAAGAGAAAGGGGCGCGATCATCCCACGCTCCCCTCAAGCGAAATGCCCAGCAGCTTCTGCGCCTCGACCGCGAACCAGAAAACGTCACCCTGAACTTGTTTCAGGGTCCATTTCTCCACCCGCTTGGAGGTCTCCGGAATGGATGCTGAAACGAGTTCAGCATGACGGTTGAGCGGGATCATCCGACCGAACCTTCCAGACTGATGCCGAGCAGCTTCTGCGCCTCGACGGCGAATTCCATCGGCAGCTGCTTCAGCACCTCGCGGGCGAAGCCGTTGACGATCAGCGCCACCGCCGCTTCCTGGTCGAGCCCGCGGCTCATCGCGTAGAAGAGCTGGTCCTCGCTGATCTTCGAGGTGGTCGCTTCATGCTCGATGGTCGCGGTCGGGTTCTTGACCTCGATATAGGGCACGGTGTGCGCGCCGCAGTCGCTCCCCAGCAGCAGTGAATCGCACTGGGTGAAGTTGCGCACATTGTCGGCGCGCGGAAGCACGCGCACCAGCCCGCGATAGGTATTGTTCGACTTGCCCGCGCTGATGCCCTTGGAGACGATGGTCGAGCGCGTGTTGGCGCCGATGTGGATCATCTTGGTGCCGGTGTCGGCCTGCTGGCGGTTGTTGGTCAGCGCGACCGAATAGAATTCGCCGACGCTCCCATCGCCCTTCAAAATGCAGCTCGGATATTTCCAGGTGATCGCGCTGCCGGTCTCGACCTGGGTCCAGCTGACCTTCGAGCGGTCGCCCGAACAGAGCGCCCGCTTGGTGACGAAGTTGAAGATGCCGCCGCGGCCTTCCTTGTCGCCCGGATACCAGTTCTGCACGGTGCTGTATTTCACCTCGGCGTCCTCGTGCGCGAAGATCTCGACCACCGCCGCGTGCAGCTGGTTCTCGTCGCGCATCGGCGCGGTGCAGCCTTCGAGGTAGGAGACGTAACTGCCCTTGTCGGCGACGATCAGGGTGCGCTCGAACTGGCCGGTGTTCTCGGCATTGATGCGGAAATAGGTGGAAAGCTCCATCGGGCAGCGGACGCCCTCAGGCACATAGACGAACGTGCCGTCGGAGAAGACCGCGCTGTTGAGGCAGGCGAAATAATTGTCGCGCTGCGGAACGACACTGCCGAGATACTTCTTCACCAGCTCCGGATATTCGCGGATCGCCTCGGAAATGCTGAGGAAGATCACGCCGGCGGCGGCGAGCTCCTTGCGGAAGGTGGTGGCGACGCTGACGCTGTCGAACACGGCATCGACCGCCACTCGTGCCGCGCCTTCGACCCCGGCGAGCACTTTCTGCTCCGCGATCGGGATTCCGAGCTTTTCGTAAACGCGCAGGATTTCCGGATCGACCTCGTCGAGGCTTCCGAGCTTCTCTTTGGGCTTCGGCGCCGCATAATAATAAGCGTCCTGGTAATCGATCTCGGGGATGTCGAGCTTGGCCCAGCTGACCTCCTCCATCTCCAGCCATGCGCGATAGGCCTTCAGCCGCCACTCGAGCATCCATTCGGGCTCGTTCTTCTTGCCCGAGATGAAGCGGACGGTGTCTTCATTGAGGCCCTTGGGCGCAAATTCCTGCTCGACGTCGGAAACGAAGCCCCATTCGTAATCCTTGTCGACGCGCTCCTTGAGCTCCTTGTTCTTGACCCCCTCGTTCATTGCGCGAGCCCCCCGGCGGACGCCGGACCACAAAGCGATGTCAGGCTGACCGCCCCCAGCGCCCCGCGCACGGCATTGCCGACCACGCCGATATGCGGCTTCACCCGGCAATGCTTGTCGAGGATGCATTCGTGATTGTTCGAGTCCGAGCACATGGTGAGCGCGATCGGGCCTTCGACCGCTTCGACAATGTCGGCCAGGCTGATTTCCTTCGCAGGCCGGGCCAGCGCGAAGCCGCCCGAGGCGCCGCGAGCGCTGCTCAGCAGCCCGCAGGCAGCGAGCTGGCCCATCAGTTTCTGGGTGGTCGGCAGCGGCACGCCGGTCTCGCCGGCAAGCTCGGTTGCGCTGAGGCGCGCGCCCGGTGGCCGGCGTGCGGCTGCGGTCATCAGGACGACCGCATAATCGGCAAGGTGGCTAAGGCGCATGTCTAATTCGGAGCTTTCTAGTCCGATTTAGTGCGTTGCGGAGGGAAACTCAACCGTGGAGAATGGTGTAGGCGCCAATCGTCACCCCGGACTTGATCCGGGGTCCACCTTCCTTTCTTAGGTGTGCAAGAAAAGGTGGATCCCGGCTCAGGGCCGGGATGACGACCAAGGGAGCACCGTGCGCCTCTACTCGCTCATCCGGCCGCTCGCCTTCGCGCTGGACGCCGAGACCGCGCATCGGCTGACGATCAAGATGCTGCGGTTCGTGCCGCCGCGGCGAGCGCTGGACCTGCCTCAATCGCTGAAAACGACCTTCGCCGGGCTCGATTTCCCGTCGCCGGTCGGCCTCGCCGCAGGATTCGACAAGGATGCCGCAGTGCCGGAGCAATTGCTCTCGCTCGGCTTCGGCTTCGTCGAGGTTGGGACACTGACCCCGCAGCCGCAGGCGGGCAACCCGAAGCCGCGGCTGTTCCGCCTCGAGCAGGACCGCGCGATCATCAACCGCCTGGGGTTCAACAATCACGGCCAGCCGGCGGCGTTCGACCGCTTGTATCGCGATTCCAGGCTGCCTGGGATCATCGGCGTCAACATCGGCGCCAACAAGGACAGCGCGGACCGGATCGCCGATTATGCCGCCGGCGTGCGGGCGATGAGCTCGGTCGCCGATTATCTGACGATCAACATCAGCTCTCCAAACACGCCGGGGCTTCGGCAACTTCAGGACGAAGGCGCGCTCACGGCCTTGCTCTCGGCGATCGCTGAAGCGCGTCCGCCAAAAGGGCCACCGATCTTCCTCAAGGTCGCGCCGGACCTCGGCGAGGCCGAGCCCGACCAGATCGTGCGGGTTGCGCTCGCCCACGGGATCGACGCGCTGATCGTCGCCAACACCACCGTGTCGCGGCCGCCGCTGAAGTCGCGCTTCAAGGGCGAACAGGGAGGATTGTCGGGCGCGCCGCTCAAAACGCTGGCGCTGAAGGCGCTGCGCGATTTCCGGTCGGCCAGCGGCGGCGAAATGCCGCTGATCGCTGTCGGCGGAATCGCCACCGCCGATGACGCGTGGCAACGAATCCGCGCCGGCGCAAGCCTGGTCCAGCTCTACACCGCGATGGTCTACGAGGGGCCGGGCATCGCCCGGCGGATCGCGCTCGGGCTCGCCGAGCGGCTCAAGCGCGAAGGCTTCGCCAACATTGCCGACGCAGTCGGGACCGAGTAGCGCGGGCGCCGATGTTCAAGCGCTTCCTGCCGCTCTTCCTCCTGTTCAGTTCTTCCTACGGTGCGGCAGCAGCGGCCGGCTCGGCGCCGGTCGAGATCGGGATTGTCAGCGCTGCGGATCCGCGCGCCGCGGCTGCGGGCGCCGAGATTCTTCGCAAGGGCGGAAGCGCGGCCGACGCCGCGATCGCGACCATGCTTGCGCTCAATGTGGTCGAACCGCAGAGCTCGGGAATCGGGGGCGGCGGCTATCTCGTCTATTCGCAAGGCGGTGCAGCACCGGTCACCTACGACGGCCGCGAGAAGGCACCTGCCGCCGCGACCAGCAATTTGTTCGTGCAAAACGGCGAGCCGATGGCGTTCAGCGCCGCGCAGCCGGGCGGCAAGAGCGTCGGCGTGCCAGGCAATATCCGCCTGGCCGGGCTCGCTCACCAGCGTTACGGCAAGCTTTCCTGGGCAACGCTGTTCCAGCCGGCGATCAGGCTTGCGCGCGACGGGTTCAAGATCAGCCCGCGGCTCTACAATGCGCTCGATAAATATCCGGCGACCGGGGCGCTTTCCGCCGAGGCGAGAGGCCTGTTCTATGGCGCCGACGGCCATCCCAAGCCAGTCGGCACGCTGGTCAGGAACCCCGGTTTCGCGACTCTCCTCGAACAGCTTGCCAGGCGCGGCCCTGACAGCTTCTATGTTGGCCCGAATGCCCGGGCGATTGCCGCGGCAGTCAGCCGGGCGCCCCATAATCCGGCGCCGATGGAGGTGGGCGACCTCGCTTCCTACGATTCGAAGCCCCGCGCGCCGCTGTGCGGAGCCTATCGGGTCTACCGCATCTGCGGCATGGGCCCCTCTTCGTCCGGCGGCTTCACGGTGTTTGCCGCGCTCAAGCTGCTCGAGCGATTCGATCTCTCCGCGATCGGCCCGCGTTCCGCGACGGCCTGGCATCTGATCAGCGAAGCCGAGCGGCTGGCCTATGCCGACCGCGACAAATATCTCGCCGATCCCGACTTCGTGCGGGTCCCGCTGGCCGGTCTGACGGACCCCGCATACCTTGCCGCCCGGTCGGCGCGGATCTCGCCGACGGCGACGATGGCCAAGGTCGACGCCGGCGTCCCATCAGGCGCCTCGGCGACCTGTGCTCCCGTGCTTCAGCCCGAGCGCGGCACATCGCATTTCGTCGCGGTTGACCGCTGGGGCAACGTCGCCTCCGAGACCTCGACGATTGAAAGCGCGTTCGGCTCAGGCCTGATGGTCAACGGATATTATCTCAACAACGAGCTTACCGATTTCAGCTTCCTTCCCGACAAGGACGGCTGCCCGGTCGCCAATCGGGTCGAAGCAGGCAAGCGCCCGCGCAGCTCAATGAGCCCGACGATGGTCTATGGCCCGGATGGTAGCGTCGTGCTGGCCGTCGGGGCGGCCGGCGGATCAACCATCCCGGCCCAAGTGATCAAGACGATCATCGGCGTCCTCGACTTCCATCTGCCCGCGCAGCAGGCGATCGCGCTGCCGATGATCTATTCTCCGGCCGACACGGTTTTTGTCGAAAGCGGCACCTTCCTCGAACCGATGATTCCCGAGCTGCGCGCGCTCGGTCATGCCGATGTCCGCACGGTCCCGTCGGGCACGTTCAAGGCCAATGCGATCGAGCGGCTTGGCGGCCGCTGGGTCGGCGGCGCCGATCCGCGCAGCGAAGGCGCCGCGGTTTCCGAATAAGCCGCAATTGGGGGAAAGCTTGCCGCGTCAGCTCGAACATTTCGACAATCTCATCGCGCTGTTCCTGACTCGCGCCGAGGCCAATGGTGACAAGCCGTTCCTGTGGGCCAAGCGCGACGGTGACTGGCGCTCGATCAGCTGGGCGAAGGCGGCGCGGCAGGTCGCTGCACTGGCGCAGTCGCTCAAGCGGATTGGCCTTCAGCCCGGCGATCGCGTCGCGCTGGTCAGCGAGAACCGGCCGGAATGGCTGATCGCGGACCTGGCGATCATGGCGGCTGGTTGCGTGACGGTGCCGACCTACATCACCAATACGACGCGCGATCACCTGCACATCCTTGAGAATAGCGGCGCGCGGGCGGTGATCGTCTCGAACCAGAAGCTCGCGACCAACCTTGCGCCCGCGGTGCTGATGTCGTCGGAATGCCATCACTTCATCGCCATCGACGATATGCGCCGCACCCAGGTGCCAGAGGAAATCCAGGTGCATTGCTGGTCGGACCTGGTTTCCGGCGACGCCGAAGTTGCTTCGCTCAAGCAGCAGATCGCGCCGATCAACCGGTCCGATCCCGCGTGCATCATCTATACCAGCGGCACCGGCGGCGCCCCGCGCGGGGTTCAGCAGCATCACGGCTCGATCCTTCACAACATCGAAGGCTGCGTCGACATCATCTCGACCGACTTCGGCTGGGAGGACGAAGTCTTCCTGTCGTTCCTTCCGGCGAGCCACGCCTACGAGCATACCGGCGGGCAGCATTTCCCGATCGCGCTCGGCGCGCAGGTCTATTACGCGGAAAGCCTCGAGAAGCTGGCCGCCAATATCGAGGAAGTCCAGCCGACGATCATGGTCGTCGTTCCGCGCTTGTTCGAGCTGCTTCGAGCGCGGATCATGAAATCGATCGAAAGCGACGGCGGCCCGTTGGCGAGGTATCTGCTCCGCCGGGCGCTCAAGATCGGCACCGACAAGTATCAGGGACGCTTCAAACCGTGGGGCCTGCCGATGGACGCCATCCTTTCGCTCACGCTTCGGCGCAAGGTCCGGCAGAAGGTCGGTGGCCGCCAAAAGGCGTGGGTTTCCGGCGGCGCGCCGCTCAATCCCGAAGTCGGCCTGTTCTTCGAATCGCTCGGGATTACCTTCCTCCAGGGCTACGGCCAGACCGAGGCCGGGCCGGTGATCAGCTGCAACCGGCCGAGCGTCGGGATCCGGATGGAAACCGTCGGAGTGCCGGTAAAGGGCTGCGAGGTGCGCATCGCCGAGGATGGTGAGATCATGGTCCGCGGCGAGAACGTCATGCACGGCTATTGGCGCAATCCGGAAGAGACTGCGCGGGTGTTGAAGGATGGCTGGCTCGCGACCGGGGACGTCGGCCACTTCGACGCCAAGGGCCGGATCGTCATCACCGACCGCAAGAAGGATCTGATCGTCAACGACAAGGGCGACAAGGTGTCGCCGCAGCGGATCGAGGGCATGCTGACGCTGCAGGGAGAGATCGCCCAGGCAATGGTCTATGGCGACCGCCGCCCGCACCTCGTCGCTCTATTGGTCCCTGATCCGGAGCTCGCGGCTGCGCCCGATCTGCAGCAGCGGCTGCAAAAGGCCGTCGACCGGGTCAATTCGGACTTGTCGGTGATCGAGAAGGTCCGCCGCTTCATCGTCGCCGACGAGGGGTTCACGATCGAGAACGAGCAGCTGACGCCGTCTATGAAGATCCGGCGTCATGTCATCTCGAACGTCTACGGCGACCGGCTGGACGCACTCTTTCGGCGCTAGGCGCGTGGCTTCACGTAAGGCGTGAAGTCGCCGAAACTGCAGCTCCCGACCGTAATGCCATTGGTCGTGTCGACGACCTGGGCGATGTCGCCGCGGCAATAGCCGCTGCTGCCGAATTGCCTGGTGAGCAGCGCATAAGGGCCGCCCGCACGCAGGTTGCTGCAGCCGCCTTGCATGTGCGCGACATAGGTTTGGTTGGCGCCGACGCGGAACGCGATCGTATATTCGTCGATGACCGTCATGTCGTTCCGGCGGTAAGTCGGCAGGCAGGCGACGTTAGGCTGTGCGACCTTACCTGAGATCAGCCGCTGGATCCGCTGCTCGTCCTGTGCCGTCCGGGTGGGCGGCGGCGGCGCGGCCGCGCAAGACGACAGGAACGCCGCGCTGAGGAGGAGTGAAATGCCACGCATGATGACCTCCTTGAGAATGAAGTCGCGCCTGTGAAGAACGCTCGCTTCCCTTAACGGAAGCTGTCTTTGGCTGCTCGCAGGCGCGCGAACTCTTCCCAGTTAGTAGCTCGAACGAAGACATTGGTTTCACGTTCCTGCGCGACCGTCGTCGGAATCGTGATTTTTCCTTCTTCGCGCAGGCGCTTAACCTCGGCCAGCCGTTCGGCGATCGTCGGGTTGGCGGCCTCAGCCTCGGCAGCGAAGCGGGCGTTCGACAGCGTATATTCGTGTGCGCAATACAGCCGCGTGTCCGGTGCGAGCCCGGCCAGCCGCTGCAGGGAGTGATGCATCTGCTGCGGGCTACCCTCGAACAGCCGTCCGCAGCCCATCGCGAACAAGGTGTCACCGACGAATGCGAGCTCGTCGCTATCGAAGATGAGCGCGATGTGGCCGAGCGTGTGGCCGGGAACTTCGATCACCCGCCCGCGATGCTCGCCGATGCCGATTTCGTCACCTTCCTTGAGCGCGACGTCGCGGCCCGGGATCATTTCCGCAGCGGGCCCGGAAATGCTGGCCGCTGTGGCTTGCTTGACCGCGAGATTGCCGCCGGTGTGATCCGGATGCCAGTGGGTGTTCCAAACCTGGGTGATCGTCCACCCACGGCCCTCGGCTTCAGCAAGCGCGGGCGCCGCGTCTCCCGGGTCGACGACCGCGGTTTCGCCGCTGGCCTCGTCGTGGACCAGCCAGATGTAATTGTCGGTGAAGGCGGGAACAGGGACGATCTCAAGCATCACCATTCGCCCGTATTGGGCATCGAAGCCCACGGCTCCGCCGAAGCGAGTGCGCCACCTTTTTGCAGGAGCTCGATCGAGATCTGGTCGGGCGTTCGGACGAACGCCATGTGCCCGTCGCGCGGCGGACGATTGATGGTGATGCCGGCATCTCTCAGCCGCTGGCAGGTCTCGTAAATATCGTCGACCTGGTAGGCGAGGTGGCCGAAGTTGCGGCCGCCGCCGTAGCTTTGCTCGTCCCAATTATGGGTAAGCTCGACCTCGCCGCCCTCATCGCCGGGAACGCCGAGGAAAATCAGCGTGAAGCGGCCAGCCCGGTTATCAATCCGGCGGCGCTCCTCGAGCCCGAGGAGGTTGAAGAAGCGGATGGTTGCTTCGGGGTCGCTCACCCTAAGCATCGAATGAAGGAAGCGCATTGCGCCTATTTAGGCGGCTGCGTCTCCATTTTCACCGTCGGATTAATGCCGAGCATCTCGACGGCCTTGGCGGCGGCCTTGCCGATCTCGCCATTGGGATCGTTGGCAGCGGCGCGCATCCAATAGCTGCGGGCCTGAACCCGGTCGCCGCTGAAGTCGGCCACATGGCCGGCTTCGAACAGCACGGTCGGATCGTTGGGCGCGAGCGTCAGCGCCTTGCCGATCGAGGCCTTCGCCGTCGCGGCGTCGTTTTCGCGGATCGCCAGCCCTGCCGAGAAATACCAGTAGAATGGATCGTCGGTGATACTCGCCGCGGCCTCGTTGAGCCTGGCGCGAGCGGTTTTGAGGTCGCCTTGCGCCGCGGCCGCCCGTGCGCGGTCGAGCAGGGCTTCCCCGCGCTGCTCGGCCTCCAGTCCCTTCATTGCCAGCGCCCGGTCGAGGTCGAGCGCGGCCTTGCCGGGCTGGTCGGCGGCGATCCACAAATTGCCCGCGGCGGCCCACATGCGCGCGGTCGCCGGCTCCGTCTCCGACGCCGCCTTGGCGGCCTCCTCGAACCCTTGAGCCGCCGAGGCCGGGTCGCCCTTGGCTTGCGCATCGAGCGCCCGGCAGACCAGCGCCTCGGGCGTGACGAGATTGGGACAGGCGCCGGCCGGGATTGCTGCGGCGAGCGCGGCGGAAACTAGGAAAGGAATCAAATCGCGGGCTCCAGCAAGGCGGCGACAGTGCGCAGGATCGCTTCGATCTCATGCGGCTCCGACAGCCGATGACCGCCGCCTTTGAGCAGCGTCAGCTGGACATCGGCTGAACGAAGCCGGCGCATCAGCCGGAAGGCGATATCCGTGGGCACGTCCTGATCGTGCTCACCGTGGACCAGGCGCACCGGACAATCGATCGCAATCTCCGCCTCGAGCAATCGCAGCTGCTGGCCCGATTCCCAGAAGTGGCGGCTGACGCCCTCCTGCTCGGCAGCGTCGCCATCCGTGAAGCCCCAGGCGGTGAAGTCGGGGGCAGCGGCGATCCCGACAAGCGCAGTCACTCGATCCGGCCTAAGCAATCCGAGATGGAGCGCGATCCAACCGCCCATCGACGATCCGACGAGAAGTAGTGGACCGTCGGTAAGCGCGTCGACTGCGGCGAGCGCTTCCTCGAGCCACAGCGCCAGCGTGCCATCCTCGAACCGACCGGCGCTCGATCCCGTCCCCGAATAGTCCAGCCGGAGCATTGCGATTCCCCGCCGCTCCGCGAAGGCGTCGAGCGCGACGGCCTTGGCGCCCTCCATGTCCGACGCATAGCCGGGGAGAAAGACGATCGTCGGCCCACTGCCGGTACGCAAGCGAAAGGCAATCGAACGCCCGCCAACTTCGATGTATGCGACTTCGCTTGCGGCCATGAGTCGGCCTTTAGCGAAGGAGCCAATCGGGATGAAATACCGCAAGCTCGGCGACAGCGACCTTGATGTCTCGGAAATCTCGCTCGGCTCATGGCTGACCTACGGCGTCGGGGTCGAAGCGGATGCCGCGCGCGCATGCCTCGATGAAGCCTTCGCCCAGGGGATCAACTTCATCGACACCGCCAATGTCTATGGCCGCGGCGCTGCGGAGAGCTTTCTCGGCGAGGCGCTGAAAGACCGACCGCGCGACAACTACGTGCTCGCGACCAAGGTCTATTTCCCAATGAGCGACAGCGATCGCGGGCTGTCGCGGGCGCAGATCGAAAAGCAGCTCGATGAGTCGCTGGGGCGGCTTCGCACCGACTTTGTCGACCTCTACCAATGCCACCGCTACGACCGCGACACGCCGCTCGAGGAGACGATGGAAGCACTGACCCGAGCCGTCGACAGCGGCAAGGTACGCTACATCGGCTTTTCCGAATGGCCGGCGGACAAGATCCAGGCGGCGTTGGACCTGGCGGGCGTCACCAAGTTCGTCTCGAGCCAGCCGCAATATTCGCTGCTGTGGCGCGAGCCCGAAGACGAAGTGATCCCACTGTGCGCGGCCAACGGAATTTCGCAGATCGTCTGGTCCCCGCTCGGCCAGGGCGTGCTCAGCGGCAAATATGATCCCGACCGGCCGCCGCCGAGCGATTCGCGCGCGGCAAGCCGCGAGATGAGCGGATTCATGGACCGCTTGCTGCATCCCGACGTGCTGCGCGCTGTGCAACGCTTGAAGCCGATCGCCGAGGAGGCCGGGCTGACCCTTCCGCAATTCGCGCTCGCCTGGGTGCTGCGCGAGCCGAACGTCGCGTCGGCCATCATCGGCGCCTCGCGGCCCGAGCAGGTGCGCGAGAATGCCGCCGCCTCGGGCGTGATCGTCGATACCCAGCTGTTCCTCCGCGCCGAGCAGATCATCGATGAGGCGCTGGCGCGGACCGAAGCCGTCTGAGCAGTGAGAACCTTGCGGCTCGCCCATGCGTTGAGCACAGGCACATTATTCCATGACCAGAGGAGGATATGATGCTTCGCAAAGCGATTCTGTGCTCCGTCGCTGCACTTGCCCTGATCCCGGCGGCTGCGGCGGCCGCCAAGCCGGGTGGCGGGGCGGCCGCCCCGGCCAAAGCTGCCATGCCCATGAAGGCTCCGACTGCCGCGGCTAGCGCGCATGGCGCGACTCACCCCCAGGGTGCGGCCTCAACTCCGGCGGCGAGCCATTCGCAGGGCCCAGCCCATGCCTCTCAGCAGGGACTGACCCATTCGTCGACGAGGAGCGTACTCAAGGGCGGGACCGTGGTCGGCGGCAATCTGGCCGGCCTTACCGTCGGAATGCATGTCAGCGACGCCAGCGGGACGATGGTCGGCGCGGTCAGTAAGATCCTGACCGCGCGCGACGGTCGCGTCGTAAACGTGCTGGTGAAGTCGCATACCGGCTCGCGCACCATCCCCTTGAAACCGAGCACCCTGTCAGTCTCAGGCGGAATGGTGACGGCGACGCGCATCCCGGGGCACCGCTGACGCTTCAGCCAGACGAGAGTGACTGCCCCGCTGGACATGCCCGGCGGGGTCCGTTTTCATGTCCGCGAATGCTATTGCGCGACAAAGTGGCGAAGCGCGTCCGCGAATAGCTCGGGCTGGTCGAGCATGACGAAGTGCCCGGCCTGGGCGATATCGACCAGCTCGAGCTTTGGGGCGCCGGCATATTGGCGCGCATAAAACGACAGCGTCCGCTCCCTGCCGAACGGCGTGTCGGTCCACGGTATGACGACGGTCACCGGCACGGCGAGCGAAGCCAGTGCGGGACGCATGTCGGTCGACATGTCCTCGTAGAGGAGCTCGCCCTCGACGCGCGGATCGGCTGCGGCCGCCCACTTCTCCATCAGCACGCGGCTTTCCGGCTTCACCGCGAGACCGTCTACGTCACTCTTGATCGATGCCCCGTCCATCGGCTTGCCGTAGCGCGCCGCGACCCTGTCGCGCATTATCTCCGCAACCGCCTTGATCTGATCGGCGGAAGGCATCGGGCCGCCCTGGGCGAGGAGAACGGGGAAATAGGGCAGCGCGTCTACGAGCATCACCCGCTCCGTCCGCTCCGGATGCGCCCTGGCGAACATCAGCGCAGCGAGGCCGCCCATCGAATGGCCGACGATGCGCACCTTGCCGGCCTTCTCGCGGCGCAGGTAGAAGTCGAGATCGGCGACGATCCCATCAAGCACGCCGGGCTTGAGATTGGCGCCAGGGTCGTCACCGCCGAAGCCATTGACCTGCACGAGATAGACCGTGTGGCTTTTGGCGAGCATCGGAGCGACACCGTCCCAGGCTGCGCGGGGACTACCGAGGCCGGGGATGAGAACCACCGGCGAGCCGTGGCCGATCTTCACCACCGAGATGTGGTCGAGGCGCTGCTCGGTGGTGGCGCTGGCGGCGCTGACGGCCGGCGACCCGTCGAGGGTCGATGCGGCGAGGACGCAGAGGATCATCGCGGGAATTCGCATGCGGGTTACTCCTGTTGGAAAACTCAGATGGCTTTTGACGAGCGCCGCGACGGCGAGACGAAAATCTCCTCGATCGGCCGCTCGAACAGCTCGGCGATGCGGAAGGCGAGCGGGAGCGAGGGGTCGTACTTGCCGGTCTCGATCGCATTGACGCTCTGGCGCGACACTTCGAGCCGCCCGGCGAGATCCTGCTGGCTCCAGTTGCGCTCGGCGCGCAGGAGGCGGAGGCGGTTTTCCATCAGCAGCCGCCGTCGCCGAAGGTGAGCTTGTTGTAGAGCCCGCCAAGGCCGAGCCCAAGGAACCAGGCGATGGCAACGTAATAGCCCTCGACATGGCCGATGAGGTCGAAACTCTCGAGGAACCCCCAGGTCGTCGCCAGGCTGAGCGCGAATGCGCTCGCGAACAACGTCTGCCGGACCATCAGCATGCGGACATATTCGTCCTGTTCTTCGATGAGGTAGCGGCCGATCGCGCCGAAAATGCCGATGATCGGCAAGGCCGGCAAAATCGCGACAATATATCGGAGAGCATCGGGCACGAGCTTGTGCTTGAACCCGTAGACAGCGGCGATCAGCAGCACTGCATAAGCCAGGCTCAGCCAGAGGACGCGCCAGTTGTAGCGCTTCCAGGCAACGGTACGAATCATGTCAAGCTTCCTTATTCAATTGACAAGGACGCTTTACGTTCGCGGCGGCACAGTGTCAAGTGAGCTTTACTGACGCCTCCGGCAAATATCAAAAAGGGCGTCAGCCTGCTCACGGCTCAGTACGGGTTGGTACTTCGAGTGCGGATCGTAGCTGGCGGCGAAGCGCTGGGCGCGCCTGGCACTTAGCGGATGGCTCTGGAGGAATTCGGCGCTGTAAGCCGGAGCCTCCTTGTCGAGCCCCTGGAACAGCGCCGCCGTCGGCTTCGGTGAGATATTGGCGCGCCGAAGCATCTGGATGGCGTCACCGTCGGCCTGCGCTTCGTCGGCGCGCGTGTAGCTCAGATCCAGAAGCTGCTCAGCGTTGGCGCCGGTCTGTCCCGCAAACATCCGGATCAAGGCGCCGATCCCCATTTCGCGGATCAGCGCTTCGGTTACATGGCGGCGGCGAACGTGGGCGATCTCGTGTGCAAGAATTCCGGCAAGGGCCTCCGGGTTGGTTTCGGTGATGGCCGGCTTGAACACGACGATATATCCGCCCGGAAGCGCCGCGGCGTTGAACATTCCCACGTCGAGCGCTGCAATCTTAATTCCGTCCGGTCCTCGCGTCGCCCCCGGCGACACACGCTCCGCTAAAGCTTCGAGCGCGCGCTGTCCGTTGGCGTCGCGGCAGCGGTTCGGACCGAAATCCCCCACGACCGCGCTGCCCATTCGCCGCTCGACGCTCAGCGGCACGTGCGGTGCGATCCAGTGCGGCGCGACATAGCCGATGGCGACGACAAAAGCGGTTATGAGTCCGCCGGCAATAATCGCTGGCACAAGGCCGATTCGGTCGATCAATCCGCCGTAGCGTTGCCGTTTCGGGAGTATCGCGATTATGGCCGGATCGATCGGCTCATTGAGAACTAATGACCAGCCCCCGATGTCGGTCCGGCCGACACGAAGGCGCCCGGACTCTTCGGATAGCGTTTGCAATTTCGACGAGGGCAGGTCGTCGCCCCAACCGTCACCGTCGAGCCGAAGGCCGCCGCTTGCGGCATGGACGGTAACGGCGTGAGCCCTCGCGCTCACGCCGTCGTACAGCGATGCGGGTTGCGACACGAACTTAGAACGCTCCGATGTCTAGCGCTTCCAATATTCCCTCGGCCTCGCGAGGCGCGGACGTGCGCGATTGGGTGAGTGAATCAACGTCGACCGAACCGTAAGCTTCAAGATGCTCGGCGATGAATCGCCACTTGCGGAAGTCGTACACCAACATTGCCAGTCCAAGCGTCACGATCGCCAGACCGACCGTCGCCGCATAGAATTTCAGCCAGTCACCATATCCCGCAGTGAAGCGAAATTCGATATCGCCGATGCGCGTCCATTCCGCGGCAGCTTGGTAATAGGCCGTGAGGAAATTCAGATAAGCCAGGCCGATTGCCGCATAAAAGACGACCAGGACCAAGGGATTCGGGCCGCCAGGCTGGCCACCCACGGCAACCGAGACCGCGCCGAGGATCACACTTCCAATCACCAAAGCCGCCCACAGCATGAAGTACGCGCCGCGGGTATCGTCGCTGGTCATATTCGCTTCGAACTCGTGCGGCCCGAACGACATCTTGTTCCAGCGCTCGTTCCAAAGCTTGGACTGCGCCCAGGGATAGAAGAGACCGGCAGCGAAAAACGTCGCAAGATAATAGCCGATCGCTTTGACGCCGTAGCTCCAACCGCCGTAGTCGCTGCCGCCGCGGATTCCGCGCCACCAAGTCCGTGAGAGCCGGTATCGCAGCCCGCGAAAGCGCGCGAGGCCATAAAGAAACATGCCGCCGAGATATAATCCGATGAGCGCAGCGATTGCAGCGAAGGTCCCAACGCGCAGGGCGAGGGCCGGCAGCCCGAAGTTGAAGATCAGCGCGATGATACCGAGCATCAAAGCCACGATCACAAAGCCGATGAACATCTCTAGCCCACTGCCGCTCCAGTGGAGCTGATCGTCGATGAAGCGCGTATGACTCCACAAGTATCGGCGCGAACGCGCCTTCGCCCATGATCGATAGACGAAGAGAGTCACCAGCGTCAGCACGGCGTTTGTTGCCGCAATTGGCAGAGACTCGCGCATTGTTCCGGTAAACTCGATTGCACGGCCTGACCCGGCCGTGGTCGGTGTAGTCACAGCATCCATGAAAAAACCCCCAAGTCCCCGAGCGTTACGAATGCTGCAGTGCACAGCGATGGTTGGCAAGGGATAATTCGTCGGTGGTTGAGGGGCCTTCGCAGCGTCGCTACATGCCCTCGTACATGACCAAGATGTTCAAGATCGCGCTTCCCGACGGGTCGGTGAAGGAAATGCCCGAGGGCTCGACCCCGGCCGACGTCGCAGCGGCGATCGGGCCCGGGCTGGCCAAGGCTGCGCTTGCGGCCAAGGTCGACGGCGAGCTCCGCGACATCACCCGTCCGTTCGAGGGCGATTCGAACCTCGCGCTGATCACTTCGCGCGACGAGGCCGAGGCGCTCGAGCTGGTCCGCCATGATTTCGCGCACATTCTCGCCGAAGCGGTCCAGAACCTGTTCCCGGGGACCCAGATCACGTTCGGGCCGGCGACCGACGATGGCTTCTATTACGACTTCGCGCCGGCGGCCGGCCGCGGCCCCTTCACCGAGGAGGACTTGCCGGCGATCGAGGCGGAGATGCGGCGCATCATCGCCGCCGACAAAGCGCTC
>JAZJZB010000065.1:47456-56447 GCA_040390085.1 Pseudomonadota bacterium
CGACAAGGATGCCTGGGTCGACCTGTGCCGCGGGCCGCACCTTGCCTCGACCGGCAAGCTCGACCCCGCTGCTTTCAAGCTGACGCGGGTCTCGGGCGCCTACTGGCGCGGCGACCCTAAGAATCCGATGCTCTCGCGCATCTACGGCACGGCTTGGCTCAACAAGAAGCAGCTCGACCAATATGTCGTCCGGCTCGAGGAAGCGGCCAAGCGCGACCATCGCAAGATCGGCCAGGAGATGGACCTGTTCCACCTCCAGGCCGAGGCGCACGGCAGCGTCTTTTGGCACCCGAACGGCTTCATCATCTGGCGCCAGCTCGAAGCCTACATCCGGCGCAAGCTGGACGCCGCCGGCTACCATGAGATCAAGACCCCGCAGCTGATGGATGCGCGGCTGTGGGAGCAGTCGGGCCACTGGGGCAAGTATCGCGAGAACATGTTCGTCGTGCCCGACGAAATCCCGAAGACCGACGAGGAAGGGCCGATCGTGACTGGCGAAGGCCAATGGATGGCGCTGAAGCCGATGAACTGCCCGGCGCACGTCCAGGTCTTCAAGCAAGGCATCACGTCTTACCGCGACCTGCCGCTCCGCCTCGCCGAGTTCGGCTGCTGCCACCGCAACGAGCCGCACGGCGCGCTTCACGGCATCCTTCGCGTGCGCCAGTTCACCCAGGACGATGCGCACATCTTCTGCCGCGAAGACCAGTTGGTCGAGGAAGTCCGGCAGTTCTGTGACCTGCTCGACGAAATGTACCGCGAGCTCGGTTTCGACAGCTACGCGATCAAGCTCGCGTTGCGCCCCGACAAGCGGTTCGGCTCGGACGAAATGTGGGATTGGGCGGAGCAGAGCCTGCGCGAAGCGGTCGCCGCGACCGGCCGCAACACGCCCGAATATGGCTGGGAAGAGCTGCCCGGCGAAGGCGCTTTCTATGCCCCGAAGCTCGAGTTCCACCTGACCGACGCGATCGGCCGCACCTGGCAAGTCGGAACGATGCAGACCGATACCGTGCTGCCCGAGCGGCTGGACGCCAGCTACATCGGCGAGGATGGCGCCAAGCACCGGCCGGTCATGCTGCACCGCGCGATCATCGGGACGTTCGAGCGGTTCATCGGCATCCTCATCGAGCATTATGCTGGCAAGTTCCCGCTGTGGCTGGCGCCGGTGCAGGCAGTCGTTGCGACGATCGTCTCCGATGCGGACGAATATGCCGAGCAGGTTTCGGCCAGGCTCGCGGCCGCCGGAATCCGGGTCGGGACCGACCTTCGCAACGAGAAGATCAACTACAAGGTGCGCGAGCACAGCCTCGCCAAGGTCCCGCTGCTGCTGGTGGTCGGTAAGCGCGAGGCGGAAGAGGGGACGGTTGCTTTGCGCCGGCTAGGGAGCGAGGACCACCAGAAGATCATGAGCCTCGACGAGGTCGCCGCGATGATCGCCGCCGAGGCGATTCCGCCGGATTTGCAACCACATTGAACCCGAATTCGCGCTGAAAAATCGCCGCAACCGGTAGTTCCCGCGCAGGGAACGGGGAGTCGAGCATGGCGATGAAATCGGCGGCGCTTGCCGTGCACGAAGCGGCGCGCGCCGAACGTGCAGCTGCAAAAGAAATCCTGCGCGCGCGTCGGGCGAGAATCCTCGCCGACACCGCCGAACGGTTGCTCGCAGGCGAGGACGTCGACCGCGACGTCATGCCCGCCCTGTTCGAGTCGCTCGCTGCCGAGCGCATCGTCGATGCGACGCTCGGCTTCATCGTCGTCGACATGACCGAGCCGATGAAGCTCGGCTTCATGCACGGGTTCGACCGGGAAATGATCGAGCGCTGCCTGACGCTCGATTTCGGCCAGGCGATCTGCGGCACCGTCGCCCTGATCCGCCGGCCGATGCATGTGACCGATATCCAGCGTTCGGTCGATCCGATTGCCGACCTCGTGCGCCCGGCCGGAATCAACGCTTATGCCTGCGAACCGCTGGTCGTCGGCGACCGGTTGCTCGGCACCTTGTCGTTCGCAAGCCGCTCGCGGCGCAGCTTCGATGCCGAAGATATCCTGTTCTTCCGCGCGATCGCGAGGCAGGTCGCGATCGCCCGCGACCGACCCTCGCGAGCGCATTCGCCACAGCTGGCGTCAAAAATGTAACGGTTTCGCGCGCCTAACCTTTTCATCCGGCGCTCAAGCGCTTAACTCGGCGGCAGTTTACAACAGCATCAAGGAGTCGCTGCTATACCGCCGCCCTATCCGCGCCGCACTCAGGCGCCGCCGCAATTTACCGGCCCTCGCTACAATGAGTTCATCCAGTCCCAGAAGGTTCGGGTGATCGACGAGAACGGCGAGAATCTGGGCGTCATGTATACGCGAGAAGCCTTCGAGCAGGCGCAGTCCGTCGGCCTCGACCTGGTCGAGATTTCCCCGAACGCCGACCCGCCCGTCGCCAAATTCCTCGATATCGGCCGCTACAAGTACGAAGCGCAGAAAAAGGCGGCCGAGCAGCGCAAGAAGCAAAAGACGCAGGAGATCAAGGAGATCAAAATGCGTCCGAACATCGACGACCACGACTATGACACCAAGATGAAGAAGGTGTTCGAGTTCATCGAGGAAGGCGACAAGGTGAAAGTCACCATGCGCTTCCGCGGCCGCGAGATGGCGCACGGCGAGCTCGGCCTGGCCGTGCTCCGCCGAGTCCAGGAACAAACCGCCGAGGTCGCCAAGGTCGAGGCGCATCCGCGCATGGAAGGCCGGCAGATGCTGATGGTGCTCTCGCCAAAGTGAGCTGGGACCACTCCTAACCCGCTACTTACACTCGTGTTGCCAATTTGCTGCAGCCGGACGGCATTTGTCGTCCGGCAGTCGCGGCAATGCTTCCAATCGCAGGCCGTTCGGGTTTAGCCTCCCACGCGAACCGGGTGTCCCATCGCCCGGAGGGGGAGAGAGACATGATCCGCAAGTCCGCTTGGCTGCTTTCGGCTGGCCTTTTTTCTGTGATGACCCCGGCGTTCGCGCAGACTGCGGTTTCCAACACCGATACCGATAAGCAAACCGCGCAGCCGACCCAAGGCGCGACCGCGGAAGCCGCGGCGGTCCAGGACCAGGCGCGCGAGCAACAACCCGTCGACAGCAGCGACATCGTGATCACCGCGACTCGCCGTAACCAGGCGTTGTCCGACGTTCCGATGGCCGTCAGCGCGGTGACCGCGCAGCAGCTGGAATATTCCGGCGCAACCGACATCCGGCAGCTCAACCAGCTATCGCCATCGCTGCTCGTATCATCGACCACGTCGGAAGCCGGCGCTGCGGTCGCCAGGATCCGCGGAATCGGAACCGTCGGCGACAATCCCGGCCTCGAAAGCTCGGTCGGGCTGTTCATCGATGGAGTTTATCGTTCGCGTACCGGCGTTGGGCTGACCGAGCTCGGGCCGCTTGATCGCATCGAAGTCCTGCGCGGACCGCAGGGCACCTTGTTCGGGCGCAACACCTCCGCAGGCCTGATTTCCGTCATTACTGCAAAGCCGCGCTTCACCCCGGAAGTCGCTGGCCAGATCGACGTCGGCAATTATGACATGCGCCGAGTCGAGGGCAGCATCACCGGCCCGTTGAGCCAGACGATCGCTGCACGCATTGATGGTGTCTGGTCCAAGCGCGACGGGTTCCTCAAGGACGACATTTCAGGTCGGCGGGTCAACGATCGCAACCGATGGATGACGCGCGGCCAACTGTTGTTCCAGCCGAGTGACGATTTGTCGGTTCGCCTGATCGGCGATTATTCGCATCGCAATGAGGAGTGTTGCGCGGCGGTGTTCCTGCCCGCCCGCGACTTCACCGCCAGCGGTCCACAGCCGTCGACCATTGCGGCGTTCGAGCGCGCGCTTGGCGCGATCGTCAATGACGACCCCTATCGCCGCCACGTCGCGATCACGCCCGGCCGCAATTACAATAACCGGGTCAACGACTACGGCCTTTCGGGCGAAGCGGTGTACGACATGGGCTGGGCAGAGCTGACGTCGATCACCGCCTACCGGTACAATAATCTCAAGCGCGGCCTCGATGCCGATTTCGGCAATCTGGATATCCTCTATCGCGACGACGACGGTGGTTATTCGAACCGTTTCAAGACCTTCACCCAAGAGCTTCGCTTCCAGGGCAACAGCTTCAACAACCGCCTCGACTGGCTTGTCGGCGGATATTACGCGAACGAAAAGCTGCGGGTCCGCGACAACATTACCTATGGGGCGGATTTCCCGGCGTGGGCCAACTGTCTGACCGCGCTCAACTTCGCCGGCCTGACGGGCGTGCCGTCGCTCGCCAATCCGACGACAGCGACCTGTTTCAACCCGGCCGTTGCTGGAGCGATCCTGCCTGCGCTTCCGGCGAGCCAGCAGACCGTGCTCGCAGCATTCGCGCGGCTCGGCGTTTTCGCCGGTCCGCCGTTCACCAACAGCGGCTATTCGAACCTTGCGACCGCGGTCGGCTTCCCCGGCCTCGGCCTGGCCGGAGTCGCGGCAAACGACCAGTGGAACCAGACCAGCAAGAATTGGGCATTGTTCACCCACAACATCTTCTCGATCACCGACCAGCTGAAGCTCACGGTTGGCGCGCGCTATACGCATGAGAAGAAAGACCTGAGCGGTATTCTTACTGACAATAATGCGCTTTGTCGCTTGTACTCCGGGGTTCCGGCCTTGTCGGCGCTGAAGCAAATCCCGTGCGTCTTCGTCCCGGCCGTGCCGGGCGGAAGCTTCCAAGGGTCCGACAGCCTCAAGGAAGGCAAACTCTCTGGCACTGTCGTGCTGAGCTACAAGCCGACCGATCGATTGCTGACCTACGCCAGCTATTCGCGCGGTTACAAGGCGGGCGGATTCAATCTCGACCGCGCCGCGCTGGCACGCTCGGGCGGCAATGGAGCGGTTCTCCCCCAAGACAATTTCGACGCGCTCAAGTTCAAGCCCGAAACGGTCGATGCGCTCGAGCTCGGCGCGAAGTTCAACGGCCGTGGGATCGACGTGAACCTCGCGTTGTTCCACGAGCTGTTCAAGAATTTCCAGTTGAACACGTTCAACGGCCTCAACTTCATCGTTGAAAACATCAACAGTTGCAGTGACGATCTGGGAGGCGCCGACGCCGACAATAGCGCCGCGACCGGCGCGTGCACTGGCAAGCTTCGCTCGGGCGTGCGCAGCCGCGGCTTCGAAGTCGAGGTGTTCACCCGGCCGATGAGCGACGTCGCGTGGAACGCGGGCGTGACCATGGCCGATACCAAATACCGTCGCAATCTCGTCGGTGCGGGCGGCGTGCCGCTTACCAATGTCTTGTTCCAACTTCCCGGACGACAGCTTTCCAACGCGCCGAAATGGACGCTGACCAGCTCCTTGGCGTGGACGCCGCCGATCGGCGGATCGGGTCTGCGCGGGCTCGCCTATGCCGACGTGCGTTACATGAGCAAATATGACACGGGGTCGGATCTCGACATCGAAAAGACCCAACCCGGCTTTGCAGTCGTCAACGCGCGCGTTGGCGTTCATGGACCGGACGAGATGTGGGGCCTGGAGTTTTGGGCGCAGAACCTGTTTGACAAAAATTTCCAGCAGGTTGCGTTCGACGCGCCGCTTCAAGGTAGCGGCACTCAGCGCGGCGTTGAGGCCGGCTTCTATCCGCGCGCTACGCAGCTCTATGGCGCCTTCCTCGGCGAGCCGCGGACCTTCGGCGTGACCCTGCGCGGGAAACTCGGGTTCAACCGTCCGGCGCCGCCGCCATACGTGGCGCCGCCGGCACCGCCGCCGCCAGTGGTCGAGCAGCCGGCACCGCCGCCTCCGCCTCCGCCACCGCCGCCGCCGCCGCCAGTGGAACGCGGCGAGCGCGGCTGACACGCGGTCGAAGACTGAAGAATTGGAAGGCCCCGTCGGTTGCCGCGGGGCCTTTCGCTTAGGCGGCTTGCGCCTTCGCGGGGTCGTGAGCGGTTTCGAGCAAGGCCTGGCGAAGCACCGCTGAATCTTCCTCGCCGAGCTTCTTCCCGTCGGCGCGGGTCAGATAGAAGACGTCGACCGCGCGCTCGCCGTAGGTCGCGATGTGCGCCGAATGGATGGTCAGGCCGCAGCGGTGAATCGCCCCGGCAAGACCGGCGAGCAGGGCCGGACGGTCGCGTGCATTGATCTCGACCACCGTGGTCCGGGTCGACGCCCGATCGGCGATCGCGACTGACGGAGCGACCTCGAACGCCGAAGTCCGCCGCTGGGCGTCGCCGGTCGGAAGAGCCGGCTCGGCCTCGGCGGTCAGCGCCGCCTCGACCGATTTCACCAGCCGGCCGCGGAGCCGGCGGTCGGCATATGGCCGGCTCCGCGAATCGAGCACCAGCAGGTTGTCGAGCGCCATCCCGTCGCGCGTGGTGTGGATCCGCGCGTCGATGATGTTCGCGCCGGCCGCCGCAAGGCCGGCGCAGATCCGGTAAAACAAGCCTTCGCGATCGGGTGTGAAAACGCTGATGCGAGTTGCGCCGCTTTCCGGATCGTCTTCGACGACCGCGCTCGGGGTGGCTTCACCGAAGTGGGCCTCGGCTTGGGCGACCTGGCGGGCGTTGGCGATCTGCCAGGCGAACGGTTCGGCCAGCCAATAGCTGTCGGGCAGGCGCTTCGCATGAGCCCTTGCCGCGCTTGCCTTCCAGCCCAGGGCGGCCGCCAATGCCTTCTGGCGTTCCTCCACGATCGCAGCCCGGCCGTGCTGCTTATGGCCAAGCCGGAGCCGCTCTTCGGCCGCTTCGAACAAGGTGCGCAGCAAGGTTCGTTTCCACTCATTCCAGACGCCCGGCCCGACCGCGCGAATGTCGACCACGGTCAGCACCAGCAGCAGCCGCAACCGCTCGGGGCTTTGCACCTGGTGGACGAAATCCTCGATCGTCTTGGGGTCGGCGAGGTCGCGCTTGAACGCGGTCGCCGACAGCAGCAGGTGGTAGCGGACCAGCCAGGCGACGGTCTCGGTCTCGGCCGGATCGAGGCCGAAACGCGGGCACAGCTTGAGCGCGATCTCCGCCCCGATCACGCTATGGTCGCCGCCGCGGCCCTTGGCGATGTCGTGCAGCAGCACCGCGACATAGAGCACGCGGCGCGACGCGATCTGCTTCTGGATGATCACCGTCGACAGCGGATGGTCGTTCTTGAGTTCGCCGCGCTCGATCGCGGCAAGCAGGCCGATCGCCCGGATCGAATGTTCGTCGACGGTGTAGTGGTGGTACATGTCGAACTGCATCTGCGCGACGACTCTGCCGAAGTCGGGCACGAAGCGGCCGAACACCCCGGCCTCGTTCATCCAGCGCAGCACCAGCTCCGGACGGTGGACGCAGGTCAGAACCTCGAGGAACAAGGCATTGGCCGCCGGGTCCTGGCGCAGCTTGCGGTCGATCAATACGGAGTCGCGGCTTGCGGCGCGCATCGCTGCCGGATGGATTTCGAGTTGCTCGCGCGCGGCCAGGGCGAACAGCGCGATCAGCCGCACCGGGTCGGCCCGGAAATAATCGTCGGACGGGATCGAGATGCGACCCCGGTCGAGGGTGAACCCGCCGAGCCGCTTTGGCCGCCGGCGGATTGTAGGCAGAGCGAAGCGAAAGCCCTTCTTCCCCAATTGCTCGTCGAGCTGGGCGAGGAACACGCCAGTGAGGTCGCCGACCGTCTTCGCGTTGAGGAAGTAGAATTGCATGAACCGCTCGACCGCGGATTTCCCGGGCCGGTCGGCATAATGCATGATCCCCGCGATCCGCAGCTGATAGTCGAAGCTCAGCCGCTCCTCCGCGCGACCGGCCAGCAAATGGAGATGGCAGCGCACCGACCAGAAGAAGCGTTCGGCGCGGTCGAAGCGGCGGAATTCGGCGGCGGTCAATAATCCGGCGCCGACCAGGTCCGCAGGCCGCTCGACCCCGTGGACATATTTGCCGATCCAGTAGAGCGTCTGGAGATCGCGAAGGCCGCCCTTGCCATCCTTGACGTTGGGCTCGACGACGTAGCGGCTGTCGCCCATCTTCACATGGCGGGCGTCGCGCTCGGCGAGCTTGGCGGCGACATAATCGGCCGCGGTCCCGGCGACCACCTGCTTGCGGAAGCGCTGTGCGGCAAGGTCGAACAGCTTCTCGTCGCCCCACAGCCAGCGCGCTTCGAGGAAGGCGGTGCGGATCGTCATGTCCTTTTTGGCGAGCGCGATCAGCTGGGGGATCGAACGGACCGAATGGCCGACCTTGAGCTTCAAGTCCCACAGCAGGTGAAGCATCGCTTCGGCGGCGCGCTCTTGGGCCGCGGTCGGCGCCTCGGCGGTAAGGAACATGAGGTCGAGGTCGCTGTACGGCGCCATCTCCCCGCGTCCGGTGCCGCCGAGACCGATCAGGGCCAGGCCGCCGGATAGCGGCTCGTCGATCCGCTCGCAGACGAGCTCGTAGATCAGGCGGACCAGCTGGTCGTGGAGGAAAGCCGTCGCCTGGGCTGCGGCGCGCCCGTTGCCAGGTTCTTCGGCGAGCCGCCGAGCGACCTCTGTACGTCCGGCGGCGAGCCCTTCGCGCAGCAGCTCCGTGGCCTGCGCCAGGCTTTTGGCGCCGCTGAGCACGTTGATCCGGTCAGCCAGGGCGCGCCGGTCGATGATCGCGCGCTGATGGTCGACCGCGAGCGTCATGCGCCGCGCTCGGCGGCCAGGCGCTTCAATCTATACAATTCTTCGAGCGCCTCGCGCGGAGTCAGTGCGTCGGGATCGACCGCGTTGAGCGCGGCGGTGAGCGGGTCAGGGCCGTGATCGGGCTCGGCGGCCACCGCGAACAGCGGGAGATCGTCAAGGCCGGCAGCGATCCCGCCGGTCGCGTCGCGCCCCGCCTCGAGTTTGGCGAGCACCGAGCGCGCGCGCGCCACGACGCCTGGCGGAAGCCCGGCCAGCTTGGCGACGGCGATTCCGTAGCTCCGATCAGCCGCGCCGTCGGCGACTTCGTGAAGGAGGACGAGTTCGCCCTTCCATTCGCGCGCCCGGACGTGGTGCAGC
>JAZJZB010000065.1:56457-59329 GCA_040390085.1 Pseudomonadota bacterium
TCGAGCCGCCCGGCGAGCCTCGTCAGCTCGTGATAATGGGTCGCGAACAGGGTCCGGCACCGGACTTGGTCGTGCATCGCCTCGACCACCGCCCAGGCGATCGCAAGGCCGTCATAGGTCGATGTGCCGCGCCCGATCTCGTCGAGGATGACGAGGCTCTGCGGGCTGGCCTGGGCAAGGATCGCGGCGGTCTCGACCATCTCGACCATGAAGGTCGAGCGGCCGCGCGCGAGATTGTCGGAGGCGCCGACGCGGCTGAACAGCCGGTCGACGATTCCGACCTTGGCGCGGGTGGCTGGAACGAAGCTTCCGGCCTGGGCAAGCACGGCGATCAGCGCCGTCTGGCGGAGGAAGGTGGACTTGCCTCCCATGTTCGGACCAGTGATCAGCCACAGCCGGTCATTGGGCCCGATTGAGAGGTCGTTGGCGACGAACCGGTCGCCGCTTTGCTGGAGCGCAGCTTCGACCACCGGGTGGCGGCCGGCTTCGATCTCGAGGCACGGCTGGTCGGTCAGCTGGGGAGCGGCCCAGCCGCCCTCGGCGGCGCGCTGGGCGTGGCTTGCCGCGACGTCGATGCGGGCAATCGCTTCGCCAGTGGCGGTGATCCGCTGCGCAGCGGCGACGGCAAGCGCGGTCAGCTCCTCGGCGTGGGCGGCCTCGGCGGCGAGCGCGTGGCCGCCGGCCTCGACCACCCGGCTCGCTTCCTCGTGAAGCTCGGGCGAGTTGAAGCGGACCACGCCGGCGAGCGTCTGGCGGTGGGTGAAGCCGCTGTCCGGCGCCATGAGCTTGTCAGCGTGCCGGGCGGATACTTCGACGTGATAGCCGAGCACCGCATTGTGGCGGATCTTGAGCGAGCCGATGGCCGTGGCGTCGCGGTAGCGGGCCTCGAGCGCGGCGATTGCGCGTCGGCCGTTCGAGGCTGAGTCGCGCAGCGTATCGAGCTCGGCATCGTAGCCCTCGGCGATATAGCCGCCCTTGCTCGAATCGATCGGCGGCGAGGCGACCAGCGCGCGCGACAGCTGCTCGACGATCGCCTCATGGCCGGCGAGACGTGGCAGCAGGCTGCCGAGCAGCGCCGGCCGGTCCGGTTCGCTTTCCAGCTCGCGCTTTAGCGAGTCGGCGGCGGCCAGCCCATCACGCAGCAGCGCAAGGTCGCGTGGGCTTCCACGTCCGGCCGCGAGGCGCGCAAGGGCCCGCGCGAAGTCGGGCATCGCCTTGAGCGCCGACCGGGCCCGTTCGCGGCGGATGGCATCCTCGTGCAGCCATTGGGTGAGCGCGAGGCGGGCCTCGATCGCCTGCCGGTCGGTTAGCGGCGCCGCGATGTCCTCGCACAGCAAGCGGCGGCCGGCGGCGGTCTGGCAGCGATCGATCTCGCCGAGCAGGCTTCCAGCGATGCCGCCGCCGGCCGAGCGGGTCAGTTCGAGGCTGTCGCGGCTCGCCGCGTCGATCGCCATGTGGCTTGCGCGGCTGATTCGCCGCGGCGCGTCGAGCAGGATTCCGGCGCCCTTCTGGGTCGCGTCGAGGTAGGCGAGCAGCCCGCCCGCCGCGGCGAGCTCGGCGCGCGAGGGCGAACCGAGCCCGTCGAGCGTGGCGAGGCCGAAGCGGCTCTTGAGCGCGCGCTCTCCGGCGATGCTGTCGAATCCGCCTTTTCCCGCCGAGGCTTGGATCCCGGGCACGGTAGAATCGGCGATGGTCTCTGCAGGCGCCAGCCGCGCCAGCTCCGCCGCAAGCTCGCCCGGACCGCACTCGACCAGCTCGAACCGCCCCGTCGAAATGTCCGCCGCGGCAATCGCCCAATCCTCGCCGGCACGGCAGATCGCCGCGAGCCAGTTCGCGGATGCCGATTCGAGCAAAGTCTCCTCGGTCAGGGTCCCCGGCGTCACCAGGCGGATGATCGCCCGGTCGACCAGCGCCTTGGAGCCGCGCGCCTTGCGCGCTTCGGCCGGGCTTTCGATCTGGTCGGCTATTGCCACGCGATTGCCGGCCTTGATCAGCCGCGCGAGGTAGGATTCGGCCGAATGAGCGGGCACGCCGCACATCGGGATCGGTTCGCCGCCGTCGGCGCCGCGCTTGGTCAGGGCGATGTCGAGGCAGGCCGAGGCAACCTTCGCATCATCGAAGAACAGCTCGAAGAAGTCGCCCATGCGGTAGAACAACAAAGCGTCGCCGGCCTCTTCCTTGAGGCGCTTGTACTGGGCCATCATCGGGGTTGGGGCGTCGGCGCGGGCCATCCGGGAAAGCCTAGCCCCTAGCATCCGCGCAATCGACTCCGGATTCGCCTGATGCGTGACTCTTTGCGGGCGCGTCCGCTAAGGCCCGCGACCATGTCCGAAAGCAACGTCAAATATTCCGAAGCCGAAGCGCTCGAGTTCCACTCGCGCGGGCGTCCAGGGAAGATCGAGATCGTCGCCACCAAGCCGATGGCGACCCAGCGCGACCTCAGCCTCGCTTATTCGCCGGGAGTCGCGGTGCCGGTGCGGGCGATCGCCGAAAATCCAGCCTGCGCATATGATTATACGAGCAAGGGCAATCTGGTCGCGGTGATCTCCAACGGCACGGCGATCCTCGGGCTCGGCAATTTGGGAGCGCTCGCGTCAAAGCCGGTGATGGAAGGCAAAGCGGTGCTGTTCAAGCGCTTCGCCGACGTCGACGCCATCGACATCGAAGTGGCCACCGAGGACGCGCAGCGCTTCATCGAATGCGTCGAATTGCTCGAGCCGAGCTTCGGCGGGATCAACCTCGAGGACATTGCCGCGCCCGACTGCTTCATCATCGAGCAGACGCTGCGCGAGCGGATGAACATTCCGGTGTTCCACGACGACCAGCACGGCACCGCGATCATCACCGCCGCCGGGCTGATCAACGCCTGCCT
>JAZJZB010000065.1:59358-67724 GCA_040390085.1 Pseudomonadota bacterium
GCTGACGAACCGCAAGCTGGGTGAAGTGAAAGTCGTTGTGAACGGCGCCGGCGCGGCGGCGATCGCCTGCACCGAACTAATCAAGGCGATGGGCGTTCGCGGCGACAATGTGATCATGTGCGACCGCAAGGGCGTGATCCACAAAGGCCGGATCGACCTCGATCAATGGAAATCGGCGCACGCGGTCGAAACCGACGCGCGCACGCTCGCCCAAGCGATTGAGGGAGCGGACGTGTTCCTCGGCCTGTCGGCGGCGGGCGCGCTCAAGCCGGAGATGGTCAGGACCATGGCCAAGGAGCCGATCATCTTCGCAATGGCCAACCCGGACCCGGAGATCTGGCCGCCCGACGCGATGAAAGCGCGGCCCGATGCGATCATCGCCACCGGCCGGTCGGACTTCCCGAACCAGGTCAACAACGTGCTCGGCTTCCCGTTCATCTTTCGCGGCGCGCTCGACGTGCGGGCGACCGCGATCAATGACGCGATGAAGATCGCGGCGGCCGAAGCGCTTGCCGAGCTTGCGCGCGAACCGGTGCCGGAAGAGGTGGCCGCGGCCTATGGCGGCAGGTCGCACAGCTTTGGCCGGGACTACATCATCCCCGCGCCGTTCGATCCGCGGCTGATGGAGGTGGTCGCTTCGGCCGTCGCCGAAGCCGCGGTTAAAAGCGGAGTCGCGCAAAAGCCGATCGCCAATATGGAGGCCTACAGGCAGGAGCTGAGGGCACGCCTCAACCCGACCGTCGCGGTGATGAGCCTGGCCTACGAAAACGCGCGCAGCAATCCCAAGCGCGTGCTGTTCGCGGAAGGCGAAGAACCCAACGTGCTGCGCGCCGCGATCGCCTTCAAGGAAGGCGGCTACGGCACGCCGGTGCTGGTCGGGCGTGAGGACGTCTACGAGCTGCTCAAGGAAATGGGGGTCGACAACCCCAAGGATTACGAGGTGCTCAACAGCCGAAATTCGCCGCTGGTTGGGCGCGCGGTCGAGCATATTTGCGAAAAGCACCAGCGCCACGGGATGCTCCGGCGCGAGATCGAGCGGATGGTCAATCAGGACCGCAACTATTTCGCAGCGGCAATGCTTGCGCTAGGTGAAGCGGACGCGATGATCACCGGCACGACACGGCCGTTCAGCCAGTCGCTCAAGCAGGTGCGCACCGTCATCGACGATGAGCCCGAGGCGACTCCGTTCGGAATCAACGTGCTCGTCAGCCGAAGCCACACGGTGCTGATCGCCGACACCGCGGTGACCGAGCGCCCGACCGCCGAGCAATATGCCGCGATCGCGATGCGCTCCTCGTCGTTCGCGCGGCGGATGGGGCTCGAGCCGCGGGTCGCCTTCACCAGCTACACCACCTTCGGCAACCCGCCGGGAATGCACATCGAGGAGCTCCGCGCCGCGGTGAAGCTGCTCGACGGCTTCAAGGCGGATTTCGAATTCGAAGGCGAAATGGCGCCTGACGTCGCGCTCAACTACGAAATGCAGAAGCGCTTCTATCCGTTCAGCCGGCTGTCCGGGCCGGCCAACATCCTGGTCATGCCCGGCCTGCAGTCGGCGAGCCTGTCGGCCAAGCTGCTGCGCGAGCTCGGCGGGGAAAGCGTGATGGGGCCGTACATCCTCGGCCTCGAGCATCCGGTGCAGATCGCGCCGATGACCGCGTCAGCCTCCGACCTGGTGATGCTCGCGGTGCTCGCCGCCGGGGACGCGCACGCACGCCAGCAGCGGCTGCACATCGGAAAGACTGCGCCCGCCGCTAAATCCGCCCGACGGAGCTGAGTCCGCCGGTCGCTGGGTTCTACATCGGTTTGATGGTACAGCGGCGAGTGGGGGAACTCGCGATGCAAATCATCACACGCCGCACTGCCATTCTGACAGGAACCGCAGCGACGCTCGCTGGAATTGCCGGAGTCGGCAGGGGCGCGGGGCCGACCTCCGCGCAAGAGCTGGGACCCTTCTATCCCGTGCACCACCTTGCCGATGTTGACGCCGATCTGACTCGCGTACGGGGCCGGTCCGGCGTCGCAAGAGGCACGCCGATCAATGTCGTCGGGCGCGTCATTGACGTGAAGGGCAATCCGGTTGGGAATGCCCGTCTCGAAATCTGGCAGGCGAATGCGGCAGGGCGCTACATGCATCCTGGCGATGCGAGCAATTCGGCGCCGATCGATCCCGACTTCCAGGGCTTCGCAATGCTCCGCACGGATAGAAACGGTCACTTCAAGTTCCGTTCGATCAAGCCCGGAGCGTACCCGATCGGGGGCGGAAGGATGCGAACGCCGCACATCCATGTCGATGTGATCGGTCGAAACGAGCGGCTGACGACCCAAATGTACTTTCCGGGTGAGGAGCTGAACGCCAAGGATCTCGTGTTTGCTTACGCTGATCCCAAGGAAAGCGTCGTGTCGCGCGCGGTCGATCCCCTGTCCGGCGATCCGGGCGCGCTCGCATATGCGTGGGATATAGTCCTCGCTGTCGGCTAGATCCGCTCGACCGAGCTGACCGGCTCGGCATCGCGCAGCGCTGCGACGATCGCGTGGAGGTGCGCGAGGTCGTGGACCTCGATGTCGAGGTTGAAGGTGTGGAAGTTGCCGTCGCGGTGGATCAGCGCCAGGTTGATGATGTTGGCGTGCTTCTGACCCAGGATGCCGGACATCGTGCCGAGTGCTCCGGGAATATCGCGCAGGATTACGGCGAGGCGCGCGGCGCCGCCGTCCGAGCCTTCGCCCCAGGCGAGGTCGAGCCAGTCGGCGTCGACTCCGCTCGCCAGCGTATCGCAGCCGATGACGTGGACTTCGATCTCCTCGTCCTCGCGGCGCAGGCCGACGATTCGGTCGCCGGGAATCGGATGGCAGCATTGGGCGAGATGGTAGGCGACTCCGGCGGTCAGCCCCTTGATCGAGATTGCCTTGCGCTGGCCGAGCGGGCGCGGGGCGACGTCGCCGCCGGCCGAGCCGGGCATCAGCGCTTCCATCAGCAGCTCATCGCTCACCCGCTTGCGCGCGATCGCAATCATTAGCTCGTCCTGATTGTCGATCTTGAGCTTCTTGAGCGCGCGCTTGAGCGCGTCCGTATCGAGCTCGGCCGGGAGGCGGGCGATGATCTCGTCGTAAATCTTGCCGCCGAGCTCGATCGTCTCCTCGCGCTCCTTGTGGCGGACGAAGCGGCGGACACCTGCCCGTGCCTTGCCGGTGGCGACGAAGCGCAGCCAGCTCGGCTGCGGGTGCTGCGCTTCCGAGGCGAGGATTTCGACCTGGTCGCCGTTCTCGAGCATGGTGCGCAAAGGGACGACCCTGCCGTTGACCTTGGCGCCGACCGTGCGGTCGCCGAGGTCGGTGTGGACCGCATAAGCGAAATCGACCGGGGTCGCCCCCTTGGGCAGCTGGATTAGCTCGCCCTTCGGCGTGAAGGCGAAGATCCGGTCCTGGTACATCGCCATCCGGGTATGCTCGAGCAGCTCCTCGGGGCTTTCGGCATGCTCGAGGATTTCCATCAGGTCGTCGACCCACGGCACGTGGAGGTCGGCCTTTGGCTTGCCCTCCTTATAGGCCCAGTGGGCGGCAAGACCGCGCTCGGCCTGCTCGTGCATTTCGCGGCTGCGAATCTGGATCTCGATCCGCATCTTCGAATCGTGGATGACCGAGGTGTGGAGCGAGCGATAGCCGTTGCGCTTGGGGGTCGAGATGTAGTCCTTGAACCGTCCCGGGACCATCGGCCAGCGGCGGTGGATCAGGCCGAGCGCGCGGTAGCATTCGCCGACGTCGTCGACGATGATCCGGAACGCCATGACGTCGGACAATTGCTCGAAGCTGATGTGCCGCTCGGCCATCTTCTTCCAGATCGAATAGGGATGCTTCTGGCGGCCGATCACCTCGGCTGCGAGGCTATTGTCAGTGAGGTAGAGCTGGAGGCCGAGGCCGATGCGGCTGACGAGATCGCCGCCAAGCTCGGTCAGCTGCTTGAGGCGGCGGGTGATCGACGCATAAGCGTCCGGCTCGATCTCTCGAAATGCTAGCGTCTGCATCTCGGTCATCATTTCGTACATTCCGATCCGCTCGGCGAGCGGCGCGTAAATATCCATCGTCTCGCGGGCGATCCGGCGGCGCTTGTCCTCACTGGGGATGTGGTGGAGCGTGCGCATGTTGTGCAGCCGGTCGGCGAGCTTGACCAGCAGCACCCGGATGTCGTCGCTGAGCGCGAGCAGGAACTTGCGGAGGTTCTCCGCAGCCCGCTCGTTTTCCGACTGGGCCTCGATCTTGCTGAGCTTGGTCACCCCATCGACCAGCCGGGCGACGTCCTTGCCGAACAGCTTCTTGATCTCTTCGGGCGTGGCCAGCGTGTCCTCGATCGTGTCGTGGAGGATCGCGGTCGCGATGGTCTGGTCGTCGAGCTTGAGGTCGGTGAGGATTCCGGCGACCTCGATCGGGTGGCTGAAATAGGGGTCGCCGGAGGCGCGCTGCTGGTCGCCGTGCGCCTTCATCGAGAAGACATAGGCGCGGTTGATCAGCCCCTCGTCCGCATCGGGATCGTAGGAGCGCACCTTCTCGACAAGTTCATACTGTCTCAGCACCCGCCTAAGATGGGCGGTAGGGGCGCAATGTTGCAAGCGCGAAAGGGGGGGAGCGCCCAGAGGGAGTGAGACGGCGCTCCCCACGGGACGGTTATTGCGCTGCGAGCGCCTTATCGGGGCCGGCCTTGGCGGCGGCGTTGCACTGGTCGAGCTCGGCCGGCGTGAAGGCGCGGCCGTTGACCAGGAAGCTGTTGACCCTGCCGGTCCGTTTGGCGAGCGACTGGCAGAGGACGAGAGGACGGCTTTCCTCGGTCGCGCCCTGGCAGGCATCGGCGCCGCAGGCCCAGGTGATGTCGCGGGCGATAAAGCGACCGCTGGCGGGGACGGCAAGCTTGGCCGAATAATTGGCGGCGGCGGCCGGCGCGGCAGAAAGCGCGACGGCGGAGAGCAAGAGAATCGGACGAAGCATCGCTAAAACCCCTTTATAGTTGCGATCTGCAACTTAATAATGCATTCAGTTTCATCTGGCAACTGTTTTTTGGAACCGTTGTGTGCTTTGATGAGATTTACCAGGGGAGAGAAAGCGGGCTTATGCCGGCAGACAGGCTGACGTCGCACCTCGACGCCTTCAAGGAGGCGGCATTATCATGCCCGATCCCGCCGGCGGTCGAGCTGATCGGCGAGAAATGGGCGTTCCTGATCCTCCGCGGGGCCCTCAACGGTCTCCAGCATTTCGAGGAATTCCAGGGCGGGCTCGGGATCGCCCGCAACATCCTGTCCGACCGGCTGTCGAAGATGGTCGCGGGGGGAATCCTCCAGCGCGCGTCAGATCCCGCTGACAAGCGGCGTGTGATCTATTCGTTGACCGCGAAGGGCGAAGGCCTGCTTCCGGTGGTGCTGGCAATGCGCCAGTGGGGCGAGGAATGGGGCTACGGCACCATGAAGGTCCGGCTCGCCGACCGCCGCGACCGCAAGCCGGTGCGCAAGATTTGCGTCCTCGCCCACGACGGGCGCGAGCTTCGCCTGAGCGACCTCACCTGGATCGACCGCGAAGGCGAGCAGCTTCCGGCCGCCGCCGAATAATTACTCGAGAGTGAGGAAGTGATCGCGCAGCGCACGCGCATCATGCAGCGCATTGTGCGGCACCTTGCTGTTGGCGGCAGTGCTGAACGAACCGAGCGCAGTGAACTCGAACCGCAGCGCAGGGACCTCGGCCATGATTCCAGGACCGGTTACCAGCAATTGGCTGAGCTGCGCGATGTCCTCCGGCCAATCGGCGATGATCAGCGGATCGGGATCACCGGCGAGATAATGGGCGATGGTCCGCGCGGCGTCGGCGCGGCTCAAACGCGGCGACACCAGTCCGTCGGGGACCATGTCCAGATAGGGAATGACGTTGCGCTCGACCCACGGATCAAGCGCGCCTTCCCAGTCGATCGTCAAATAGAGATCTTCGCCGTCGTCCGGAACCAGCGCGAGAGACAGCAAGGCGCCGCCCCAGCCATTATATTCGGTGTCGAGGAAGTACCTCAGCGCTGGTGAACCGCCGCGCAATTGTCGGTCGGAAGCGGCTTGCCCTTGCGGCACCGCTCCTGCGCAAGTCGCAGCTGCTTGCCTTGCGCCTCCTCCTGCTTCCGCAGCTCGCGGCCGCGCTTCTGGTCGGCTTCGGCCTGACTGGTGGTGACCGCGTCGACTCCCGCCGAGGCGACCTTCACCGGCAAGGTGACGACGTCGACCGCGGTCTTGGCGATGGTGCCGACAACGCAGCCGCTCAGCAGTAGCGGCAAAGCAAACAGGACAGTGCGTTTCATGGCGCGCAGACTCGCAGAAGATTCAAGGAATTACAATTGCATCGCCGTCTCGGCCAGCGCTTCGGCCTGGGTCAGCAGCACTTCGTCGGCCTCCGCGCCGGGCGGAAGCGATTCGCGGCCGACGATGACCATCAACGGCACCGCCATCGGCGTGATTCGGCCAGTCTCGACGTGGAGCATGGTGGCCGAAGCCCGGTCGACCAGCCGCACCAGGCGGCCAAGCTCGGTCATCCGCCGGCGCGCATCGTCCCACGCCGCCCGGAGCAGCAGGTGCTGCGGCTCGTAGCGGCGCAGCACGTCGTAAATCAGGTCGGTTGAGAAACTGACCTGGCGTCCGGTCTTGCGCTTGCCCGGATGGTGCCGCTCGACAAGGCCGCCGATCACCGCGACTTCGCGGAACGCGGTCTTGAGTAGGTACGAGCTTTCGACCCAGTCGACGAACTCCTGCTCGAGGATGTCGGCCGAGAATAGAGCCTTGGGGTCGGTGATCGGCTCGAGCGCGTAGCAGGCCAGCGCATAATCGTTGGCGACGAAGCCCATCGGCTTCAAACCCGCACTCTCCATCCGCCGCGTGATCAGCATTCCCAGCGACTGGTGCGCGTTCCAGCCCTCGAAGCTGTAGGCGACCATGAAATGCTGGCCCTCGTGCGGGAAGGTCTCGACGAGCAGCTGGTGCGGCTCCGGGAGCACGGAGCGCTCCGACTGCACCTCGAGCCATTCGCGCACGTCGTCGGGAAAACGGTGCCAGTCGTTGCGGTCGCACAGCATGTGGCGGACTCGGTTGGCGAGATGCGTCGACATCGACATCCGCTGCCCGCCGTAGGTGACGATCCGGGCGCGCTTGGACGAGGCGCGGACGATCACGTCGGTATCCTTCAACTGCTCGACCTCGAGGCTGAGCCCGGAGAAATAGAAATGGTCGCCCGGGGACAGGGTCGAGGCATAGCCTTCCTCGATCGTCCCGAGCCTGCGCCCATTGCGGAAGCGGACGGTGAGCAAAGGCTGCTCGACGATCACCCCGGCGTTGAGCCGGTGCTGCTGGGCGACGCTCGGCTTGGCGATCCGCCAATGGCCGCCGGGTTCGGGCACCAGCCGACGGAATCGGTCATAGGCCTTGAGCGCGTAGCCGCCGGTGGCGATGAAATTGAGGATTTCCTCGAAGGTCTCGGCCTTGAGCCCGGCATAAGGCGCTGCGGACCGCACTTCCGTCAGCAACTCCTCCTGCTGAAAGGGCGCCGAGACCGCCATCGCCAGGATGTGCTGGGCGAGCACGTCGAGCGCGCCCGGGCGGAACACCTCGGGATCCAGCTCGCCGTCGTCAATTGCGTCCAGCGCCGCGCGGGCTTCCAGATATTCGAACCGGTTGCCGGGGACGATGATCCCTTTTGATGGCTCGTCGAGGCGGTGGTTGGCGCGGCCGATGCGCTGCAGAAGGCGCGACGAACCCTTGGGCGCCCCCATCTGGACGACCAGGTCGATGTCGCCCCAGTCGATGCCGAGATCGAGGCTGGCAGTCGCCACCAGCCCGCGCAGCCGCCCGGCGGCCATCGCCGCCTCGACCTTGCGCCGCGCCTCGACCGCCAGGCTGCCGTGGTGGATGCCAATGGGCAGCGCCTGCTCGTTGACCGTCCACAGATCCTGGAAGATCAGCTCGGCGAGGCTGCGCGTGTTGCAGAAGACGAGCGTGGTCTTGTGCTGCTCGATCAGCTCCATCACCTCGCGCGCGGCGTGGCGGCCCGAATGCCCGCCCCACGGGATCTTGTTTTCGGGGATCAGGATCGACAGGTCGGGTTCGGCGCCCGGATCGCCGATCACCAAATCGACCAGCTCGATGTCGGCATCGGGCGCGAGCCAGCCGCGGTAGGCGTCCGGGTCGCTGATCGTCGCCGACAGTCCGACCCGGCGCAGCCCTGGCGCGAGCTTTTGCAGGCGCGACATCGACAGCGACAGCAGGTCGCCGCGCTTCTCCTTGGCGAAGCCGTGTAGCTCGTCGACGACGATCGTCCGCAGATTCTCGAACATCATCGCGGCGTCGGGGTAGCTCAGCAGC
>JAZJZB010000066.1:0-3707 GCA_040390085.1 Pseudomonadota bacterium
CGCGCTTCATCGATCTTGATCGCCTTGTCAGCGCCAGTTCACTTGGCCGGGTTAGCGCAGGCAGCATGACCATTCGTTCAATGCTGCTCGCCAGCGCCGCCGCTTCACTGTGCGTGACACCCGCTTTCGCCCAACAGCCCGCACCCACATCGCCGACAACGACCGATGCCCAGTCGCCGGCAGCGGCCGCCGCCGTGCAACCCGAGGGCGATGACGGCGATGAAGAGATCGTCATCACCGGGCAACGCGCGCGGGGATCGGTCGTCGGCGACATCCCGCCCCAGAACACGCTCGACTCGCGCGACGTCCGCGCGACCGGTGCGACCAACATCAATGAATTGCTCGAGGCGCTGTCGCCGCAGATTGGAAGCGTCCAGGGTCGCGGCGGCGAACAGCCCGTGCTGCTGCTCAACGGCCAGCGAATCTCCAGCTTCCGCGAGCTTCGCGACATTCCGACGGAAGCCATCCAGCGGGTCGAGATCCTGCCCGAGGAGGTGGCGCTCAAATATGGCTATCGCGCCGGCCAGAAGGTGGTGAACATCGTTCTTCGCGCGCGCTTCCGCTCGACCGTCGCGCAGCTCGGGGCCGGCACAGCGACCGATGGCGGCTATGCCAACGGCAGCGGCGATGTCACTCGCCTGCTGATCCACAAGAACGGCCGGACCACGTTCAACCTGCACGCCGAAGGCAATAGCATGCTGACCGAAGCCGAGCGCGATGTTCAGCTCGCTCCGGGGACTGTTGCAAGCGAGCTGGCGGGCCGCTCGCTGGTCGGGACCAAGCGCGACGTGCGCGGTTCGGCGACGGTCAACCGGACGATTTTTGGAGACGTGTCGGGAACGCTCAATACCGAGCTGGAGCATAATGAGGGCCGGTCATTGCTCGGCCTCGGGGGGAACGCTCTCGGACCGGTCGCGCGCGACGTTACGACCGACAGCGCCCACGCCGGGATCGCGCTCAATGGCACCAAGTCGAACTGGCGCTGGACGGTGACCGGCAACGCCGATCTCGACCGGACCGTCACCAGGACCGATGATGACAGCGACCGTTCGCGACAAACGACTGCGTCAGGCGACCTCAAGGCGACCGCCAACGGGAATCTGTTCACGCTTCCGGCGGGCAACGCCAGCACGACCGTCACGCTTGCCGGGACCACGGTGCACCTGGATAGCGACGGCCAGCGGCTTGGGCGGACGACCGGCGAAGCTGCTGTCAATTTCGACTTGCCGATTTCACGCCGCAATCGCGACTTCAGCGCGCTCGGCAACCTGACCCTCAACGCCAACGCCGAAGTCGATCAGCTGTCGGACTTCGGGACCCTGATGACGATCGGCGCCGGCGCCAACTGGTCGCCCGTCGACCGGCTCAACCTCCTGACCAGCTGGACAAGGGAGGAAGGCCCGCCGACGATTAATCAGCTCGGCGCTCCGCTGCTCACCACGCCGGGGACCCGAATGTTCGACTTCACCACCGGCCAGACGGTGCTGGTGACCGCGGTCACCGGCGGCAACCGCGAGCTCGAGTCGGACAAGCGCAGCGTCGTGAAACTGGGCGCCAATTGGCAGCCTTTCGCCAAAACGGACCTGCGGCTGCGCGCCGATTATGTCCACCAGCGGATCGACCGCCCGATCTCCAGCCTGACGATCACGCCGCAAATCGAGGCCGCCTTCCCCGATCGCTTCGTGCGCGATTCGTCGGGCGAGCTGGTCAGCGTCGACTTGCGGCCGCTCAACTTCGGAAGCTCGCGCCGCGATGCATTGAGGGTCGGGTTCGATTTCTCCAAGCCGCTCAAGTCGCGCCGCCCTTCGCAGTCCGTGATGGATCAGATTCGCGCCCAGTTCGGCGGCGGCCGCGGCCGGGGCGCTGCCGGCAGCCAGGGTCAGCCTCCGACCCCCGGCACTCCGCCGCAGGGTGCTGCTCCCGAGGGTCCGCCCGGCGGCGAGCACGGAGGAGGCGGCTTCGGCGGTCACGGCTTTGGCGGCGGTGGCGGCGGTGGATTTTTCGGCGGTGGCAGCCGCGGCCGGCTGCAATTTTCGCTGACCGACACCATCACCTTCGTCGACCAGGTTGCGCTCGGTCCCGGCCTGCCCGAGCTCGACTACCTCCATGGCGACGCGGCAGGATCGACCGGCGGCACCCCGCGCCACAAGGTCGAAGCCCAGGGCGGCTGGTCGAACAACGGCCTCGGCGCGCGGCTCGGCGCCAATTGGCGCAGCGCAACGACGGTCGCCACGCCGACCGGCGACGATCTGCGTTTCTCGCCGCTCGCGACCTTCGATCTCAGGCTGTTCGCCAATCCCGGCGATATTCCGGAGATGGCGGTCAAGCATCCGTGGCTGCGGGGGACTCAGGCGCGGCTGGAGCTGACCAACATGTTCAACTCGAGGCCCAAGGTTCACGACGCGCTCGGCGTTGTCCCGCTAAATTACCAGCCCGACCTGCTCGACCCGCTCGGCCGGACGATCATGATCAGCGTCCGCAAGCTGTTCCTGCCCTCGCCGGCATGGTTCCGGCAGCAGCGCGAGCGCGACCAGCAACAGCAGCCGCGCTGAACGAAATTTCGCAACTGGCGAAATTATGCTTTAGGCGCGCGGGAATGACGCCGGTTCAGCCCGTTCGGGGCACGCAAAGCCTGCTTGGAGAAGACGCCGACCGCCTCGCCGCAGTCGTTGGGGCGTTCGACAAGGTGCGCCGTCTTTACGGCTTCAAGCGCGTCGAGGTGCCGACCATCGAGCAGACCGCGGTGTTCGCTCGGACGATCGGCGAGACCACCGACGTCGTCTCCAAGGAAATGTATTCGTTCGAGGACCGTGGCGGCGAATCGATCACGCTGCGGCCCGAATTCACCGCCGGAATCTGCCGCGCTTATTTGAGCGAGGGCTGGCAACAGCATGCGCCGATCAAGCTCGCAGCCCAAGGTTCGGCGTTCCGCTACGAGCGGCCGCAGAAGGGCCGCTTCCGCGAATTCCACCAGCTCGACGCCGAGATCATTGGCGCCGGCGAACCGCAGGCGGACGTCGAGCTTCTCGCCTTCGCCGACCAGCTGCTCAAGGAGCTCGGCATCAGCGGCGCGGTGCTCAAGCTCAACACGCTCGGCGATCCCGAGACGCGCTCGGCCTGGCGCGACGCGCTGTACGAACATTTTCGCGGCCATGCCTCGGTGCTGAGCGAAGACAGCCAGTCCCGGCTAGAGCGCAACCCGTTGCGGATCCTCGATAGCAAGGCGCACCAGGATTGGCCGGTGGTCGACAGCGCGCCGGTGATCGATGACTTCCTGACCAGCGAGGCCGCCGATTTCTTTGGCCGGGTTACCGAGGGACTGGATGCGGCCGGAATCGCTTGGGAGCGCGCACCGCGGCTGGTGCGCGGGCTCGACTATTACCGCCACACCGCGTTCGAATTCATCACCGACCAGCTCGGCGCGCAGGGCACCGTGATCGCCGGCGGACGCTACGACGGGCTGATCGAATCATTGGGGGGCCCGCATACGCCGGCGGTCGGCTGGGCGGCCGGCATCGAGCGGCTGGCGATGATGATCGACACGCCCGAACGCGAGCGGCCGATCGCCGTCCTGATCCCGCTTGGCGAGCGTGCGGAAGGCGCCGCACTGCGGCTGGTTGCCGACCTCCGCCGCGCCGGAATCGCCGCCGACATGGCCTATCGTGGCAACATGAAAAAGCGGCTGAGCAAGGCCAATGACTCGGGCG
>JAZJZB010000067.1:0-27071 GCA_040390085.1 Pseudomonadota bacterium
GGCCTGCTGTGGACGATGGTGCTGACCTATCCGCTGATGTCGGCGATCCAGCTGGTCAGCGCGCACATCGGCCGGGTGACCGGCGCCGGCCTCGCCAACAATCTCGTCACTGCTTTTCCAAAGCGGATTGTCGGATTGCTGATCGCCATCCTGGTCATCGCCAACACGATCAACATCGGCGCTGACCTGTCGGCGATGGCGGCGTCGGCGAGCCTGGTTGCGGGCGGCGGCGAGCATATCTTCGTGATTGCCTTCGCGATCGTCAGCATCCTGCTCCAGCTGTTCATTCCCTATCGCCAATATGCGCGCACCCTGAAATGGCTGACGCTGACCCTGTTCGCTTATGTCGCGGTCCTGTTGGTCGTGCACACCGACTGGCCCGAGGCGCTGATCGGACTGGTCTGGCCCGGAACGCTCAGCCGCGATGCGATCCTCACCATCGTTGCGGTCCTCGGCACGACCATCAGTCCCTATCTCTTCTTCTGGCAAAGCTCGAACGAGGCGGAAGAGATCGCCGCCTCGCCCAAGCTAAAAGCGATCAGGGATGCCCCTCGCACTGCTCGAGGCCAGTTTCGACGCATGCGGTTCGATACGCTTGCCGGGATGGCATTTTCCAACCTGATCGCAATCGCGATCATTATGGCGACCGCGGCCACCCTTCATCAGCAGGGGATCACTCAGATCAATTCGGCGGCACAGGCAGCCGAAGCGCTGCGTCCCGTTGCCGGCCGGCTCGCTTTCGGCTTGTTCGCGGTCGGCATCATCGGGACGGGCTTCCTCGCCGTGCCGGTCCTTGCCGGTTCGGCCGCCTTCGCGGTCGCCGAGATTTTCGGATGGAAGGAGGGGCTCGAATACCAGCCTCGCCAGGCCGCGGGTTTCTATTCGGTGATCGTCGCCGCCACCCTCCTTGGCATGCTGATCGACTGGTCGCCGATCGACCCGATCCACGCGCTGGTGTGGAGCGCGGTCCTCAATGGCGTGGCTGCGGTCCCGCTGATGATCGTGATGATGATCGTCGCATCGAGCCGCAAGGTGATGGGCAAGTTCGTCGCCGACCGCCCGCTGATGATCTTCGGCTGGATCGCGACAGCGGTCATGGCCGCAGCGACGATTCTGTTCTTCGCCTCGCTGGTCTAGGCTTTCGGCGGGTTTTCGCGCGCCTTGGCGATGGCGGCCTTGAGCATATCGTAGCCGACCGCGCCGTTCATCACCCGGTCGCCGACTACGAACAACGGCGTTCCGGTCGCGCCGAGCTGGCCGGCAAGCTGGAAGTTGCGCTTGAGCTCCGCCTCGATCTGAGGGTCGGGGTTGGGCTTGGGCGCAATACCGGCAGCCGCCGCCGCCTCCGCGTTGGTGTCCGCCGCCGGGCGCCCGGCAGCCCACAAGGTATCGTGGAACCGCGCGAAGCGCCCGAGCTTCGAGGCCTCGAGCGAGAGGCGTGCCGCAGTCACGCTGTCGGGACCAAGAATGGGCAGCTCGCGGTAAACCACGCGAAGGCCTTTATCCTCCCGCAGCAAGCGGTCGACGGTGGGGTTGCTCGCCTTGCAATAGGGACAGGCGTAATCGAAGAACTCGACCAGCGTCACCTCGGGCTTCGCAGCCCCCTTCCACGAGGTCGCGAACGGAGTCTCGATCGCTGCGCGATTGGTCGCAAGCACCGGCGCATATTGGGCGTCGCGCAGAGCATCGACCGCGTCGGACAGGATCTTCGGATCCGCGAGCAGGCCCTGCCGGACGATCTTGCTGCTGAGCAGGCCGGGCGCTGCGAAGAACAGCAATGCAGCAGTCAGTGCCGAGCCGACGACCCCTCCGGCGAGTGCTGCTCCGAAACCGCTTTGTCGCTGCCGTCCGCCGTCACTCTCGTTCACTCGGTGAGTTCTTTCTGGTCGCGGTACTTCTTGTCCTTCTTAGCAAGCTCGGTGCGCGAGACCATCGCGATGTCCTGGGCGCGAAGGAAGTCGGGGGTTCCGGGGGGAATGCCCTTCATCGCCATCTGGGCGCTGGCGTAGGCAAGCTTGGGATTGTCCTCCAGGTTGCTGCGCTCCGCGGTTGCAAGCGCCGCACGGCCCTCATCGCCTTCCCGGTCGTAGATAATGCCGAGCTGGTACCAGGCGAACGGGTTTTGGTTGTCGCGGCTGACCGCCGCCTTGAGCACCTGCTTGGCCTCGGGGAAATTCTTCGGGTCTTCGGTCGCGACCAGCGCGTGGCCGAGCATCGCGGCGATCAGCGGCATATCGCCCGAGCGCCGCGTTGCCTCGCGCAACGGCTCGATCGCTTCCTTGGGCTTGCCGCCTTCGAGCAGGATCTGGCCCTTCAATTCCAGGAAGAATGGATCGTGCGGCTCCCTGGCGAGCAGCGCATCCGCTTCTGACAGCGCTTTGTCGGGATAGCCGCCAAGATGATAAGCATAGGCCCGCGCATAATGGGCCGGGATGCTTTGGTCGCTTTCCGGATATCGGATCACCGCTTGCTTGGGGTTGACGAAGCCGAACAGCTTGGCCTTGACCCGCTCGAAGCGCGCCTCGAGGTCGGGATCGATCGGCTTGTCCCAGGCGGGATCCGCCCTGAAGGTCTGGTCAAGCGCCTGGATGCGCTCCGACGACAGCGGATGGGTCCGGTTGTAGCTGTCCTTGGAATAAACCGCGATCCGATACTCTTGGTTCTGCAGCTTGCTGAAGAACTGCAGCATGCCCTTTCCGCTGACGCCCGCGCCGTGGAGATATTTGACCGCGGCGGCGTCAGCGGACGCTTCCTGGGTGCGGGTGAAGGCCAGGAACTTGCCCATCGCCGCCTGCTGCCCGGCCATCAGGATCCCCATCCCCGCGTCGCCCGCGCCGGCGGCGATCGCCAGCGCGCCAAGCACAAGCGTGGCTAGCGTAATCCCGGTGGCTTGCTTCGCGCCGTCCGCCATCCTGATCTGCGCGCCCTGATTCACGTGACCCAGCTCGTGCGCGATAACGCCCTGGAGCTGGTTCACATTGTCGGCGGCCTGGATCAGGCCCGATTGGACATAGACCGTCTGGCCGGTGGCAACGAAGGCATTTATTTCCGGGTCGTTGAGCAGCACCACCTGGGCGCTGTTGGGGTCGAGTCCCGCGGCAGTGATCAGCGGCCTTGACACGTCCTTGAACAGCAGCTCGGTTTCGCTGTCGCGCAGGATCTGGCCATCCCCGGCCAAAGCCGGGCGACTCGTTGCGACGCTGAGAAGAAGCGCGAGCATCAACATGCGCGCCAACCGGGCAAGCGGCGAGTTCATCGCTCGACGCTTAGCATTTTCCGCGCTTAACGTCGGATGAAAAAGGCCTGGGACCGCCGCCTTAGCCGAAGGTGCGCTGCCACCAGCCGCGCCGCGGCTCTCCGTCGGCGTCGACCAACTCGTCGTTATTGGCTTGGGGGACCGGCCGCGCTTCCGTCGCAGGGACATCTGCACCCGCCTCCTTGGCCTTGGTCTTGCGCTTGCGCGCGCCCTTGGCTGCCGGAGCCGCTTCCACAGCAATCTCGGCGGGCGGCGCTTCGGCCGGTGCCGGTTCGGCGACGCTCACTTCCGCCTTTGCAGTCGCCGCCTTTTTGCGGCTGCGCTTGGGCTTGGGCTCCTCAGCTGGCTCGGTCTCGGCGATCGGCGGCTCGTCCTCGATCGGACGCTCCACCATCGGCGAGCTGTCCGGCTCGACCGGAGCGGCAGTCTCGGGCGCACCCTTGCGGCCACGGCGACGACGCCGGCCCTTCTCGGGAGCGCGCTCTTCGGCTTCGACCGACGCTGGTTCCCCGGTCGGCTCTTCCGCAGCTTCGGCTGGAGCTTCGCCGCCTTCGCCCGGGGCTTCTCCGCCTTCGCGGCGGCCGCGTCCGCGCCCGCCACGCCGCCGCCGGCGGCGCCTGCGACCCTGGCGGTCGACTTCGCCACCTTCGTGCGCTTCGCCTTCGGCCTCGACGCCTTCGAGCGAGATTTCGACGGAGTCGTCTTGCTCGTCTTGCTCTTCCTCGTCGGCCTGATCCTCGACTTCGAACGCCTCGTCTTCATCGTCATCGTCGATCATCACCGGCGCTTCGATGCGCGGCTGTGCGGTCGGCCGTGGGCCCGAGCTCTCGACCGTCATGCGAGCGCCTTCGAGGCTCTCGTCGATCACGACTTCGATCGACACTCCGTAGCGCTGCTCGATGTCCGCGAGCTCGGCGCGCTTCTTGTTGAGCACATAGACGCCTGCCTCGCGGCCGGCGCGCAGCATGATCTTCTCGCCGCGGCCGCGGGCGGCCTCGTCCTCGATGATCCGAAGCGCCGACAAGCCGGCCGAAGCCGCAGTGCGCATCAGGCCGGTGCCTTCGCAATGCGGGCACGGCTTGGTCGACGCTTCGAGCACTCCGGTGCGCAGGCGCTGGCGGCTCATTTCCATCAGGCCGAAGCTCGAAATGCGCCCGACCTGGATCCGCGCCCGGTCGTTCTTGAGCGCGTCCTTCATCGCCTTCTCGACTTTGCGGACATGGCTGTTCTGTTCCATGTCAATGAAGTCGATGACGACCAGCCCGGCCATGTCGCGCAGGCGAAGCTGGCGGGCGATCTCCTGCGCCGCCTCGAGGTTGGTGTTGGTTGCGGTCTGCTCGATATTGTGCTCGCGCGTCGACCGGCCCGAGTTGATGTCGATCGACACCAGCGCCTCGGTCGGATTGATCACCAGATAGCCGCCGCTCTTCAGCTGGACGACCGGCTGGTACATCGCCGAGAGCTGGTCCTCGACGCCGTAGCGCTGGAACAGCGGAGTGGTTTCGCTGTGCTGCTGCACCCGGCGGACGTGGCTTGGCATCAGCAGCTTCATGAAGCCGCGCGCCGCCTTATAGCCTTCCTCGCCTTCGACGATCACTTCGTCGATCTCGCGGTGATAGAGGTCGCGGATCGCCCGCTTGATGAGGTCGCTGTCGCGGTAGATCAGCGCCGGCGCCGTGCTCCCGAGGGTGCGCTCGCGGATCTCGTCCCACAGCCGCGCGAGATAGTCGAAGTCGCGCTTGATCTCGACCTTGGTGCGCGACAGGCCGGCGGTGCGGACGATCAGGCCCATGGTCTTGGGCAGCTTGAGGTCAGACATGACCTGCTTGAGGCGCTTGCGATCGGTGCCGTTGGAAATCTTGCGCGAAATGCCGCCGCCATGACTGGTGTTTGGCATCAGCACGCAATAGCGGCCGGCGAGCGACAGATAGGTGGTCAGCGCAGCGCCCTTGTTGCCGCGCTCTTCCTTGACGACCTGGACCAGCAGCACCTGGCGGCGCTGGATCACGTCCTGGATCTTGTAGCGGCGGCGCAGATTCTGGCGCTTGCGGCGAAGCTCGTCGGCCGCGGATTCGTCGACCGGCGACCGGCTGGAGCCGGTTCCAGCCTCGGTGGTCGTCGCGGTCGCCTCGCCGATCTCGCCCTCGTCGTGCGGCTCGTCGAGCGGCTCGTCGATGTCATGGCCTTCGCCGCTGTCATACTCGGCCGAGCGCAGCCGCTCTTCCTCGGCCGCGTGCTCGGCTTCCTCGCGCAGCAGCGCTTCGCGGTCAGCCTTGGGGATCTGGTAATAATCGGGGTGGATTTCGCTGAAGGCCAGGAAGCCGTGGCGATTGCCGCCGTAATCGATGAACGCCGCCTGGAGCGACGGTTCGACCCTGGTGACTTTCGCTAGATAGATATTACCTTTGAGCTGCTTGTGCTCAGCGGATTCGAAGTCAAACTCCTCGATCCGGTTTCCTTTGACGACCGCGACCCGGGTCTCTTCCGGGTGGCGCGCATCGATCAGCATGCGCATGGACATTGAATTTTCTCCGGGTGCGCGCAGGCAGCGTGAAATCGCCGCGGCGCGCGTAATGAATGGAACATGCCTCTGCTCGGTGAGCCATCCCAGTGCAGTGCACGGGGAACGCGCCGGCCGTCTCTGACGAGAGCGGACGAAGGGCGTTCTGTGGCATCATTCGAGCGTCAACCTCGTGGAGCCGCGGCAATCGCACTGGCCGGGCTGGTAATTCTCCGGCGAGTGCCGAAGATCAAACCTGGGTTAGCATTGCCGACTCGCCGCCGCAACCGTTGCGCGCCGCGATTCAGGGGATGAGTGCGCGCCGGATTGGATCGACCCAGCGCTGCTTGTCCATGTCCCAAACCACAAAGTCGCCATCGAACTGCCAATAGGACCAGCCAAAGCCGTGCCGTTCGGCCTGTTCGCGTGCCGCAGCGGTGTAGGAAGAGCGCAGCGCCATCGGGGTCCCGCTTTTGTCATAGGCGCCGAATTCGCCGAGCAGGATTCGGTGCTGGTGGTGCGCTCGTGCCCAGGCCGCGACCGTATCGAAGTCGGCGCGCAGGGCCGCTTGATCCGCGGCGCTGCCCCAGGTGATGCCGTGGAGCGGCGTGAACTGCGTCACCCACGGCGCGCCTTGGTGAGTGAAGGTCATCGGCTCGTAATAATGGAAGGTCACGATCAAATTGGAGTCGGTCGGCAGCTCGAGCTGCGGAAGCGCCCTCAGGCTGTTCCAGCTGGTCGGGCCGACGACCACCAGCCGGGCCGGGTTCGATTGCCGGATCACCCTCAGCAGGCGCGGCATCAGCTTGTTCCAGGCGGGCGCGTCGAGCTTGCCGTGCGGCTCGTTCAAAAGCTCGAAGGCGACGCTGCGCGGCGCCCTGGCGTAGCGCGCCGCGACCTGCGACCAGAAGGCGGAGACCTTGGCCTCGCAGATCGCCGGGTCGGTATCGCAATATTTCCAGTCATGCTGGTCGAGGACCACGCCAAGCCCTGCCTTGGTCGCTTCGCGCACCACCGAGTCGAGCTTCGCGAGCCACGCGGGATCGATGCGATTGGCCGAATCCATCCGGTCGAACGCGCTCAAATTCACCCGCACGAAGTCGAAGCCGGCGCTGCGGATCTTGCGGAAATGCCGCCATTGGAAACGGCGCTTCGACTGGTCGGTCCAGTAAGGATCGTAGCCGAGGATGTTGATCCCGCGGCGGAAGGCGTGATCGGCAGCCTCGGCACGATGCGATGCCCCCGCGATCAGCAGCAGCGCGAACAGGAATTTGCGGATCATCGTGCCTCGTCTCCATCCCTCGGCTTGCCCTATGGTAGCGTTATCATCTAGCCTGCCGTCAAGATCGCTGTTGGGGAGAAAAATGCGGGTCACCCGGTTTGCTGCGTGTGCCGCAGTGCTGCTTGCCGCCGTCGCGCCGGCCGCCACGCCGCGGCTCCATTGGCCGTCGGTTCACAGCCAGGTCCCGGCCGATCCGGCGCTCGAGGCGCGGGTGAACCGGATTCTCGCCGGCATGAGTCTCGACGAAAAGGTCGGCCAGGTGATCCAGGCCGACATTTCCTCGGCCACGCCCGACGATATCCGCAAATATAAGCTCGGCTCGATCCTCGCCGGGGGCAACAGTTCGCCCGGCGGCAACGAGGAAGCCAGGCCGAGCGACTGGCTCGCATTGGTCGACCGCTATTGGGACGCGGGCATGTCCGCCGACTGGCACGGCGAGAAGATTCCGCTGATGTTCGGCATCGACGCCGTCCACGGCCACGCCAACGTCGTTGGCGCCACCGTCTTCCCCCACAATATCGGTCTCGGAGCGACCCGCGATCCGGCGCTGATCAAGCAGATTGGCGCGGTCACGGCCGAGGAAATGGCGGTCACCGGCGTCGATTGGGACTTCTCGCCGACCATTGCCGTCCCGCGCGACGACCGTTGGGGGCGCACGTACGAAGGCTATTCCGAAGACCCCTCGGTCCAGCGCCTTTACGCGCCGGCGATGGTCGAAGGTCTCCAGGGCAAGGCTGGCACCAAGGAGTTTCTGGCGCCGGGCAAGGTGATCGCGACGGTCAAGCATTTCGTCGGCGACGGCGGCACTGCGGGCGGCAAGGACCAGGGCGACAATCCATCGAGCGACCGGGCGATCCGCGACGTGCACGGGGCCGGCTATCCGCCTGCGATCCAGGCTGGCGTGCAATCGGTCATGGCCAGCTATTCGAGCATCCGGGGCGAAAAGATGCACGGCAACCGCTCGCTGCTGACCGACGCGCTGAAGGGCGACATGCATTTCGACGGGCTGGTGGTGGGCGACTGGAACGGCCACGGCCAGGTCCCGGGCTGCTCGACCACTTCCTGTCCGGCCTCGCTCAACGCGGGGCTCGACATGTTCATGGCGCCCGACAGCTGGAAGGGGTTGTACGACAATACGCTCAAGCAGGTGCAATCGGGCGAGATCCCGATGGCTCGGCTCGACGACGCGGTGCGCCGTGTGCTCCGGGTCAAGCTTCGCGCCGGACTGTTCCGCGAAGGCAGGCCATCGTCCCGGCCATTTGGCGGCAAGTTCGACCGGCTCGGTTCGCCCGACCATCGCGCCGTCGCCCGCCAGGGGGTGCGCGAATCGCTGGTGCTGCTGAAGAACAACGGAAACTTGCTGCCGCTGAAGCCGCAGCTGAACCTGCTCGTGGCCGGCGACGGCGCCGACAATATCCCCAAGCAGGCCGGCGGCTGGACGATCACCTGGCAGGGCACCGACATCGACAACAGCGATTTCCCGCACGGCGAGTCGATCTGGTCAGGGATCCGCAGGGACGTCGAGGCGGCCGGCGGCCATGCCACGCTCAGCGCGGATGGCAGCTTCACCGCCAAGCCCGACGCAGCGATCGTCGTGTTCGGCGAGAATCCCTATGCCGAAATGGTCGGCGACCGACCGACGCTGGAATATAGCCCGGCCGACAAGAAGGACCTCGAGCTGCTCCGCAAGCTCAGGGCCGCCGGCGTGCCGGTGGTGTCGGTGTTCCTCTCGGGCCGACCGCTATGGGTGAACCCGGAGCTCAACGCCTCCGATGCTTTCGTTGCCGCCTTCCTGCCCGGCAGCGAGGGCGGGGGCGTCGCCGATGTGCTGTTCCGCAAAGCCAACGGCGCGATCAACCACGACTTCCACGGCAGGCTCAGCTTCAGTTGGCCGAAGCGCGGCGACCAGGGTCCACTCAATGTCGGCGACAAGGGCTACGACCCGCTGTTCCGGTTCGGCTTCGGCCTTCGCTACGCCGACAAGCGGGAGCTCGGCCATTTGTCCGAGATTCGCCCGCCGCGCTCGTCGACTGGCGCCGACGGCCTCTATTTCGCGCGCGGCGCGACGCCGCCAGGTTGGAGCCTGGCCCCAAGCGGCGGCGCGAGCGTCCGTTCGATCGATCGCCACGGCCAGGAGGATACGCGGCTCGTCACCTTCACCGGCGACGGCGAGCAGGCATTCACCCTGACCGCCGCGCAACCGCTCGATCTCTCGCGTGAGACCAATGGCCAATTGAGCCTGCTGGTCGATTACCGCGTCGACCAGAAGCCCGCCGCTCCGGTCTATATCGGGCTCGACCAAACCCGGCTTCGGGTCAGCGGCGCGCTTGCTGCGACCGGCCACTGGCAGACGCTCGCGCTCCCGCTCGGCTGCTTCGCGCACGCAGGGGCGGACATGACGAAGATCAGCCGGCCGTTCTCGATCGGCACTGCTGGAAAGATGCAGATCGCCATTTCCGACATCCGCATCGCCAGCGCGACCGGGCCGCAGGACAAATGCGCATGGTGATGCGCGCCCTGGCCGCGCTGCTGATGTCGAGCGCGGCCGCGGCCGCGGCTGCGCCGACGCTCGACCCGATGTTCGCCGACCATGCGGTGATCCAGCGCGACGCGCCGATACGGGTTCGTGGGACTGCCGCGCCAGGCGAAGCGGTGCAGGTCACGCTTGGCGGACAAAGCGGTCGCGGCAAGAGCGACAAGGCCGGTCATTGGGTAGTTGCGTTCGCCGGAATGCCGGCGGGTGGGCCGTACCGGATCGACGTTCGCGGACAGGGCGGTACGGCCGGTGCCGACGACGTGATGCTTGGCGACGTCTGGCTGTGCTCGGGCCAGTCGAACATGGAATTCCCGCTCCGCGCGGCACTCAACGGCGACGGCGAAGTTGCGGGCGCCAGCGACGCGCAGCTGCGGCTGATGAAGGTGCCGCGCAACCGCGTCATGTCCCCGCAAGCCTCGTTCCCGAACGATGTCACCTGGAAACCGGCGACCCCCGACTCCGCCAAGGACTTCTCGGCGGCCTGCTATTTCATGGCCCGCTCGCTCCGCCAGTCGCACGGGGTCGCAATCGGCGCGATCGATTCGACTTGGGGCGGCACCGCGATCGCGGCCTGGATGGACGAAGCGGCGGTTCGCGGCATCGGCGGGGCCGCCGATGTCGACCTGATCCGCGAATATCGCGCCGATCCGGAAGCCACCGTCCGCCATTATGGCGAGCGCTGGAGTGGGTGGTGGCGCGAGCGCAGCGGCGACGACTCAGGTGCAGAACCGTGGCGTGCAAGCGATCGGCTGCAATGGCGCGCATTTCCCAAGATGACTTTGTGGGAGCAATGGGGCGACCCGGCCTTCGCCGATTTTGACGGCGCGATCTGGGCTCGAGTTCGCTTCTCCTTGTCGCCCGAGGAGGCCGCGCGCGGCGCGACCCTCCACCTCGGCGCGATCGACGATTTCGACCGGACCTTCGTCAATGGCGAGGCGGTCGGCCAGACCTTGATGTACAACAAGCCGCGCGATTACCCGCTGCGGCCCGGGCTGCTGAAAGCCGGGATCAATGAAATCGTCGTCTACGTGCTCGACACCGGCGGTGGCGGCGGATTCAGCGGCCCTGCCGACATCCTCAAGCTCAGCTTCGCCGACGGTGGCGAAAAGCCGATCGGGCAGGGCTGGCAATATTCGGTGGTGCCGACGCGGGTCGGGACTCCACCGCTGCCGCCGTGGGGCGAATATCCCGGCCCAACCACCCTCTATGGCGGAATGATCGCGCCGCTCGGCACAGTGCGCCTCAAGGGCGTCGCCTGGTACCAGGGCGAAGAAGACGTCGGGAAGCCGGGATACGATGCGCGTCTGGCGGCGATGATGAAAAGCTGGCGCGGCCAGTTCGCCGATCCAGCGCTTCCGTTCGTCATCGTCGGCCTCGCCGGTTTCGGCCAGCCGGTAAGCGCACCCGCTCCGAGCAACTGGGCGGCGCTGATCAACGAGCAGCGGCTCGCGGTCGACTGCGATCCTCACGCGGCCTTGGTCAGCGCAATCGACGTCGGCGAGCGGGCCGACATCCATCCGCACAACAAGCAGGAGGTCGGCCGCCGCCTCGCGCTCGGCGCGGAAGCACTCGCCTACGGCAGCGACAAAGCGCCGCGGACCCCAAAGCTGCTCTCGTCGACACGCGCGAACAACGGCATTGTGGTTCGATTCGACCAGCCGCTCGTGATCTACGGCGGCGCGACAGCGCTCGGTTTCGAGCTTTGCGGAGACGTGCAGGAATCCTGTCGTTACGCCACCGCGCACGTGCAGGGATCTAGCATCCTTCTCGACGGCGACGGCCGGCCGGCGACGCGGGTCCGCTACGCCTGGGCCAACTATCCGATCGTTAACCTTTACGGGCCCGGCCGTCTGCCCCTACCGACGTTCGAAAGTCCCATCGGGCCGTGATACGCCCCTCGACGAGGTAATTCGGTTTCGATGATCAGCTCCACTACCCTCTCGGACCGCCGCGGGCTGTGGGCGTTCGTCCTCGGCGTGATCCTGGTGACCGCGGGCGTGCTGCTACACCTGCCGATGTTCGTGATGGGCCGAATGACCCATTTCAGGCTCTACGGAATGCCGATGGGCAGCGAGATGGTCGCCGGAATGTTGGCGATTGTCCTTGGCGTGGCGATCGCCGCTTATGGGCTGCTGCCGAGGAACATTGCGCAGCAGCTCGCCGCAAGCCAGGACATTGTCGTCTCTCCGCCGGAGGATGCGCCGCTGTCGGCGGCCCATTGGAGGCTGAGGAGCGTGTTGGTGGTGGCGTTGGTGATAGACATCATGAAGCCGGCCAGCCTCGGCTTCACCATTCCGGGGATGGTCAGCGAATATCAGGTGACCAAGGCGACCGCCTCGCTGGTGCCGTTCTTCGCGCTGACCGGGACGGTGATCGGCTCGATCGTGTGGGGGATCATCGCCGATGTTTACGGCCGCAAGGCGTCGATCCTGCTGTCGGCGGTGATGTTCGTCGGGACCTCGATTTGCGGCGCGATGCCCTCGCTCGCCTGGAACGTCGGCATGTGCTTCATGATGGGCGCTGCCGCCGGCGGGATGCTCCCGGTCACCTACGCGCTGCTCGCCGAAATGATGCCGAGCAAGCATCGCGGGTGGAGCCTGGTGCTGGTCGGCGGGCTCGGCGCGGTCGGCGGCTATTTCGCCGCGAGCGGCTTTTCGGCGTTGCTCCAGCCCGAATTCGGCTGGCGGATCCTGTGGCTGCTCAACCTGCCGACCGGGCTGTCGCTGGTGCTGCTCGGCGCGCTCATCCCCGAGTCCGCGAAATTCCTCCTCGCGCGCGGGCGCCGTGAGGAGGCACGCGCGGTGATGGAACGGTTCGGGTCCAAGGCGCGCAAGACCCGGTCGGCGGAGGCCGCCGCGCTGGCCGGCGGTCCCTCGGTGGCGCTCACCGGCCGCGCCTTTTTCGGCAAGCTGCTTGCGCTCAGCCTCGCTGGCATCTGTTTCGGCCTGATCAATTTCGGGCTGCTGCTGTGGCTCCCGACCGACCTTGTCGCCAAGGGCTACAGCATGGCGCTGTCCAGCCGCCTGCTCGCCGAATCCGCGCTGATCGCGTTCCCGACGGTCTTCATCGTTGCCTACCTCTACAGCCGCTGGAGCACTAAATCGTCGGTGGTCGCGTCGATCGGAGTCACGCTGGCTGGACTCGCCGGGGTGCTGTGGCTGGAATTCACCGGCTCGGGCAGCCCGGTGCTTCCGGTCGCGCTGCTTATCGTTGGCACCAATGCGCTGATCGCCATGCTGCTGCCCTATGCGGCCGAAAGCTTCCCGCTGAGGATTCGCGGCCGGACGACGGGCATGGTCGCTGCCTGCACCAAGGCCGGCGGGATGTTCGCGCAGCTGCTCGCGATCCTCGCGCTCGTCCCCGCACTCGAAATCGTATCGCTGATCATCATCGTGCCGACGGTCGCTGCGCTGATCCTCGTCGCCTGGTTCGGGAAGGAGACCCGCGGGCGCGACCTTCGCGACCTCGATCCCGACGGCCATACCTTCGCTGCGACGGGCCTCTGATCAGCCGCGCGGCGGCCCTGCGGAATCTCGAATGATCAGTTCGTGGCGGAGCACCCGCTCCTTGTCCTGTTCCTCGTCGCCGTTGCGCAGGTCGCGCATCAGCAGCTCGATCGCGGACTCGGCCATTTCGGCCACCGGCTGGCGGATGGTGGTCAGCTCGGGCCAGACGGTGGTTGCCGGCATCGTGTCGTCGAAGCCGACGACGCTGAGGTCCTTGGGAACATCGAGGCCGGCGCGGTGGGCGATGTTGACCGCCGCTGCGGCCATGTCGTCGTTGCTCGCAAAGATCGCGGTCGGCCGCATGGAATTGGCGAGCAGGCGCTCGGCCGCGACGAGGCCTGAGCGATAGGTAAAATAGCCCTGCTCGATGTGAGCGTTACTGAGCTCGATTCCCGCCTCGTCGAGCGCTGCGGCATAACCGCGGTAGCGTTCGTCGCTGGCAGTCATGTTGGGATGGCCGCGGATGAAGCCGATTCGGCGGTGGCCAAGGCCGATCAGATAAGCCGTGATTTCCTTCGCGGCCTCGAAATCGTCGATCCGGACATTGAGGCTGCCGTCGTGCGGCAGGCCCATTGCGACGGTGACCATCGGCATTTTTGCGGCCGAGACTTCCGCGTGCACCGCCATCGATTCCGACAGGGGCGGCGGCAGGATCACTCCGTCGAGGCCGGACTGCAGGAATCGGTGCGCGGTTGCGGCTTGCTCGCCGGCGCTCTCGGACTCGCATGCTTCGAGCACCAGCTGCGCGCCGGTCTTGCGCGCCCCTTCGAGCGCGCCGACCAGGAACTGGCTGAGATAGGCCGCGCTCGGGTTGGCGTAGAGCAGGCCGATGTGGGTCGCTTCGCCAGCGGCAAGCGTGCGCGCCGCGGTGTTGGGCGAATAATTGAGCTCGGCGATCGCACGAAGCACGGATTCGCGGGTGCTGTCCTTGACGTTGCGCTTGCCGTTGATGACTCGCGACACGGTCATCGCCGACACGCCGGCGGTCCGTGCGACATCCTCGATCGTTGCCGTTCCTCGGCTGCGGCGGCTTGCTTTGGCCATCGTCCCCCTTTGGCCTGTAGCTATTGGAGCGGCAACGCCTTTGCAAATTACACGCGATTCGCGCGCTCGACTTCGGGGCCTCGCTTGTGTTAGCGCTACCTTTGGGAGAGGGGTTCGCGAGAATCCCGAATAGTTTGAGGGGGCTTCGTGTTCCTCGGGATCGACCTCGGGACGTCTGCAGTCAAAGCCGTGCTGACCGATGAAACCGGCGCGCTGGTCGCGGAGTCATCGGCGCCGCTGACAGTGTCACGGCCGCAAGCGCTTTGGTCGGAACAGGATCCTGAAGACTGGTGGGAAGCCGCTGGAGCCGCGGTGCTTGCACTCGACTCCGACAAGCGCCGCGCGGTCCAGGCGATCGGCCTCGCCGGGCAAATGCACGGCGCCACTTTGCTCGATTCCGCCGACCGACCGCTGCGGGCCGCGATCCTGTGGAATGACGGCCGCGCCGACCGCCAGTGCGCCGAGCTCGAGGCCGCCGAGCCCCGCTCGCGCGAAATCACCGCGAACATGGCGTTCGCCGGATTCACCGCGCCCAAGCTGCTGTGGGTGCGGGACAATGAGCCGGACAAGTTCGAGGCGACCGAGACCGTCCTGCTTCCGAAAGACTATCTGCGCCTGCGCATGACCGGCGACAAAGCGACCGACGTGTCGGACGCCAGCGGCACCTTGTGGCTCGATGTCGCGGGCCGGCGCTGGTCGGAGGCAATGCTGGCTGCGACCGGGCTCGAACAGCGGCACATGCCGCGCCTGTTCGAAGGTGTCGAAATCAGCGGTGACCTGCGCGCTGACGTCGCAAATGAGTGGGGCATGGACCGGGTCCCGGTCGCTGCCGGCGCCGGCGACAATGCCGCAGCAGCGATTGGCGCCGGCGTGGTTGCCGACGGCGATGCATTCATCTCGCTCGGCACTTCGGGCGTGTCGTTCGTTTCGACTGACCGCCTGCGCGCCGATCCCGACAGCGGCCTGCACGCTTTCTGCCACGCGCTTCCCGGCCGCTGGCACCAGATGTCGGTGATGCTCAGCGCCGCCTCGGCGCTCGACTGGGCGTCGAACATCCTGTGCCTCGACGTGACCGAGCTCGGCGATTGCGCGCGCCGCGCCGATCCCGCGGCGACTCCGATCTTCCTGCCCTATTTGACCGGCGAGCGGACCCCGCACGCGGACCCGCACGCCAAGGCGGTGTTCTTCGGAATGACCGCCGACACCGACGCGCCGGAGATTGCCCGGGCAGTGCTCGACGGAGTCGCGATGGGCCTGCGCGACGGCTTCGACGTGATCTTGCGGTCGGGCTCGCACGTCGACTCCTTCACGGTGGTCGGCGGCGGCTCGCGCTCGGCTTATTGGGGTGAGCTGATCGCCGGCGCGCTCGCGCGTCCGCTGGTTTATCGCGAGGGCGGCGCGGTCGGGCCCGCGCTTGGCGCCGCACGGCTCGCGTTGGTCGCAAGCGGCGCCGGGACCGTTCAAGGCAGTTGCGCACCGCCGCCGGCGATCGACAGCGTCGAGCCGAGCCCCGCCAACGTCGACTATTTCGCTGAGCGCCTGCCGCGTTTCCGGTCGCTCTACCGCGCCCTCAAAACCAATTTTCAGGACTGACGAATGCTGACCAAATCCGCTTCCGCCGACCGCATCTTCGCCGACTTCGACCCCATTCGTTATGAAGGGCCGGACAGCGACAACATGCTCGCCTTCCGCTTCTACGACGCGGAGCGCGAAGTGCTCGGCCGCAAGATGAAGGACCATCTGCGGCTTGCTGTCTGCTACTGGCACAGCTTCAACTGGCCGGGACAGGACATCTTCGGCGCGGGCACGTTCCAGCGGCCGTGGAAGCCGGGCCAGCCGTGCACCCAGGACCTCGCCGAGCTCAAGCTGGTCAATGCGTTCGACTTCCTCGAGCGGCTCGGCGCGCCCTTCTTCTGCTTCCACGACGTCGATGCGATGGCGGTTGCCGAGACTCCATCCGAGCACAAGCGCAACCTCGCGCTGATCGCCGACAAGATGGGCGAGCGGATGCAGCAGGGCGGGGTCAAGCTGCTGTGGGGCACCGCCAACCTCTTCTCGCACCCGCGCTACGCCGCCGGCGGCGCGACCAGCCCCGATCCGGAAATCTTCGCCTGGGCCTCGTTCCAGGTGCGCGAAATGCTTGAGACGACCCACCGGCTGGGCGGCGCCAATTACGTGCTGTGGGGCGGGCGCGAGGGCTATGACACGATCCTCAACACCGACCTGAGCCAGGAGCTCGACCAGCTCGGCCGCTTCCTCGGCAACGCGGTCGAGCACAAGCACAAGATCGGCTTCGATGGCACGATCCTGATTGAACCCAAGCCCCACGAGCCGGCCAAGCACCAGTATGACCGCGACGTCGCCACCGTGTACGGCTTCCTCAAGCGCTACGGCCTCGAGGACGAGGTCAAGGTCAACATTGAGGCCAACCACGCGACGCTCGCCGGCAACAGCTTCGAGCATGAGATCGCAACCGCCGTCGCAATGGGGATTTTCGGCTCGATCGACATCAACCGCGGCGATCCGCAGAACGGCTGGGATACCGACCAATTCCCCAACGACGTCGCCGGACTGACGCTTGCCATGCTCTACATCTTGAAGGGCGGCGGGATGACCAAGGGCGGCTTCAACTTCGACGCCAAGATCCGCCGCCAGTCGATCGATCCCGCTGACCTGTTCTACGGCCATATCGGCGGCATCGACGTGCTCGCCAAGGCGCTGCTCAACGCTGAGTTGATCCTCAAGGACGGCCGCCTCCAGCAGTTCGTCGACGAGCGATACGCGCCGTGGCGGACCGAGTTCGGCCGCCAGGCCCTGAGCGAGCTGAATCTCGAGCAACTGGCCGACCACGCGCTGCAGTCGAACAGCGATGTCCGGCCGCCGTCGGGTCGTCAGGAATATCTCGAGAATCTGGTCAACCGCTACGCCTGCTGATGCGCTTAGGACACAGTTGTCACGGGAGTGAAATAAGGGGGCTGGCGCTCCGTTTCGGATGATGGTAGCGCTAACTTAATTACCGCCGCGGACCGGAAGTTAGGAGGTCCGTTCCGTGGGCGAGGGGGACAGAGCGAGCGCGAATCGGGTCTTCCCGATGGGCCGAAAAACTCCGTTTTCCTCGTGCGTAAGAGGCGGCGCCGCCGGGCGTCGCCATGGGCAAGAGAGGGGGCCTCGGCATGAATGACGTCAGCTTTGCAGCGACTCGTTTGAACGGACTGAACGCCAAGCTTCTAGCCGGAGCTTCCGTGTTAGCGCTTTCACTGACAGCGACGCCGGCATTGGCTCAGCAGGCCGCGACGACCGCTGGCGATACGCAGAATGCGCAACCGTCGCCGCTCGATCAGACGACTGCGCCGGCCGGGAAGAACTCAATCGTCATCACCGGCATCCGCGCCTCGCTGCGCAGCGCTCGCGACATCAAGAAAAATTCCGACCAGATCGTCGACTCGATCAGCGCGTCCGACATCGGCGCGCTACCCGACAAGTCGGTGTCCGAAGCGCTCCAGCGCATCCCCGGCGTCACGCTCCAGCGCACCAATGAAAATCGCGATCCAGCCCGGCTTTCGGCCGAGGGCGGCGGCGTGTTCATCCGCGGCCTGTCGTGGGTCCGTTCGGAGCTCAATGGCCGCGACATTTTCGGCGCGCGCAACGGGCGGGCACTCAACTTCGAAGACATTTCCGCCGACCTTCTCGCGGGCATCGACGTTTACAAGAATCCGTCGGCCGAGCTGATCGAAGGCGGCATTGGCGGCCTGGTCAATTTGCGCACCCGCAAGCCGCTCGACCAGGGCCAGCTGATCGCCGGGTCGATCGACTATACCTATGCCGATTTGCGCAAGAAGAGCTTCTGGTCGGGCAATGCCCTCTACAGCAACAACTGGGGCATCGGCCACGGCGGTCGCATCGGTTTCCTGGTGTCGGGCAGCATCAGCAACCTCGGCAACCGTACCGACAGCATCCAGACCGGGTCATGGGCGCAACGGACGTTTGATCCCGATGGAAACGGCCCGCAGCCAGCCTTTACGGGCATCACGCCGAACTCGTTCGGGGTCAGGCGCATCGACTGGCAGCAGAAGCGCCAAACCTATTCCAGCGCACTGCAGATCCAGACGTCGCCGGCGTTCACGCTGACTCTCGAAGGGATTTATACGAAGGCCACGCCGAAAGACACTGAGTTCCTGGTCGGCGATTATCAGTCGCCGATTCCGCCGCTGGCAGCGAACAGCTACAACAGCGAGAATGTGCTGGTCAGCGGAAAGATTCCGGGCCGCATGCTCGATCTCGACACCCGCGTCAGCACGCGCAAGTTCATCACTCAGGATTACTCGGCCAACGCGCGCTGGACGCCGACCGATCGCTGGACCTTCAGCGCCGACGTCCAGCGCGTCAAATCGTCGGCCAACAACCTCGACTTTACGGTCTACACCGAGCCAAGGCTGCCGGCGACGGCGGTATTCGATCTGTCCGGCAAGTCGCCCAGCCTCACTTATGATTTCGGCAACGGCGATACGTCGAACCCGGCCAATTACTGGTGGGCTGCGGCGATGGACCATTTCGAAAGGAACAGTGCCAAGGAATGGGCGACCCGCGCCGACGGCGAATATAAGTTCGCCGACGCAGGCGGTTTCCTGCGCTCGTTCCGCTTCGGCGGCCGCTACACCGACAAGGAAGCTATCAGCCGCCAGACTGGCTGGAACTGGGGCCTGCTCAGCCGTCAGCATTGGATGGGTACGCCCGGACCCAACGACAACATTGCCTTCCTGACTGGCGACAGCAACGGGACGCTAGTCGACTTCAACAATTTCTTCCGCGGCGGCGCCGCGGCCATTCCCAGCTTATGGTTCCCGTCGTCATCCCTTCTCGGCATGGGGCCACAGGACGCTTACCAATTCCTCCGTGCGACCGAGACGCAGGGATGGGGCTGGGCACCGCTGCCTTCCAACGCGCCTGAGGCCGCAAACCCGGCCAGGGACAATGTCAGCGCCGGCATCAACAAGCAGATGGAGAAGACGATCGGCGGCTATGGGCTGCTCAAGTTCGGGATGGACAACGGATCAGGTCCGTTCAGTCACTTCGACGGCAACATCGGCTTGCGCGTCGTTCAAACCCGTAATGACGCGACCGGCGCCTTGCCGCGCATCGGCGGTTTCACCGGCTCACCAGTGACGGTCTCCGCCTGTCAGGCGGCGGCCGCCGCCCACAAGGACGCCAACGGCAACGCGGCGCCCTACCCGGCTTCGATTTGCGACCCACTCGGGCAGGCGCTGAACTTCCTGGGCGGCGGTGCGGTTGAGCCCAATGCGGTCAACCCAAAGAATCAGTACACCGACTGGCTGCCAAGCTTGAACATCCGCTTCTTCCTTCAGGACAATCTGTTCTTGAGGCTCGCCGCGGCGCGCGCAATCTATCGCCCGCAATTTTACCAGCTGAACACCTTCTCGACGCTCAATTTCAACTTCGACGCTAACGGCTTTCCGGTGAACTATGGCACCGCCTCGCAGCAACCGACCTTCACCGGGACCGGTGCCTCGCCCGACCTGAAGTCGCAAAAGTCGGACCAGGTGGATGCGAGCCTAGAATATTACTTCGGCACGACGGGGCAGCTCAGCGCGGCGGTCTTCTACAAGCGAGTCAAGGGTTACATCGTCGCCCTTCCAACCACCGAGACCTTCAGCAACGCCGCCGGCGACTCGCTCGACTTCGTGCTGACGCGCTACGTCAACGCGGACAAGGGCACGGTGAAGGGCATGGAGTTGGCCTATCAGCAGTTCTATGATTTCCTGCCGCGGCCGCTCGACGGCCTCGGGCTCCAGGCCAATTTGACCTATATCAGCGCGAAAGGTGGTGCGAACTCACCGGTCAACGTGTTCGACCCGAACCAGATCTCCAACGCCTTCGCCAATCTGCCGCTCGAGGGCATGAGCAAATGGTCCTACAACCTTGCGCTGATGTACGAAAAGTATGACATCAGCGCCCGGCTCGCGTGGAACTGGCGCTCGGGTTACCTGCTGACCACCTCGGCGGCGAACATCAACCAGCCGGTGTGGGCGGAGAAGTACGGCCAGCTCGACGGGTCGGTCTTCTACAACATCACCAAGAATGTGAAGCTCGGCGTGCAGGGCACCAACCTGACCAAGTCGAAGACCTTCCTCGATGTTGGCTACAACGACTTCCACCCGCGCTACAGCTGGACCGTTTCCGATCGCCGGTTCGACATTATCGCGCGCGCCAACTTCTAAACGCCGGCGCCGGGGCGTTCGGGTGCGAACCTCTCCCCTCCGGTGGCATCGCGACCCGCGCTGGCGGGAAGGAGCGGCCTCGGCCGCTCCTTTCTATGTGCGCTGTGCCGCAATTTCGCGCTAGACTGGTCACGTGAGCAGGCAACCCATTCGCAGCGTGCTCGTCGTCGGCGGCGGCACCGCCGGCTGGATGACTGCGAGCGCATTGTCGCGGCTGTTTCCGCGCGAGCGACTCGATATCACGGTCGTGGAGTCAGATGAGATCGGTATCGTCGGCGTGGGCGAAGCGACGGTTCCGCTGCTCCAGCAACTGCACGGCTTGCTCGACATCGACGAACGCGATTTCCTCAAGGCCACCAACGGCACCTACAAGCTCGGCATCGAGTTTCGCGACTGGGGGCGGGTGGGCGACGTCTTCTTCCATGGCTTCGGCGATTATGGCGCCGACCTCCAGGGCGTTCAGCCGCACCACTACTGGCTGAAGCTGCGCGAGCTCGGCGACCTGGCGCCGCTGGACGATTACTCGCTTCCTTGTGCGATGGGCCGTCGCGGCCGCTTCACGGTCCCGCCGCGCGATCCCGCGCACCCCGCGAGCCAGTTCAAGCACGCCTATCATTTCGATGCCGGCCTCTATGGCCGTTTTCTTCGCGGCCATGCGGAGCGTCGGGGAGTCACCCGGGTCGAAGGCAAGATCATCGACGTCGCGCTTCGCGGCAAAGGCGGTTTTGTTGATCGTTTGACCCTGGCCGATGGCCGGACGCTATCAGCGGATCTCTACATCGACTGCTCGGGCTTTCGGGGGCTGCTCATCGAGCAGGCGTTCGCCACCGGCTACGACGATTGGCGCCACTGGCTGCCGTGCGACAGCGCGCTTGCCGTGCCGAGCGAGAATGTCGGTGCGCCGACGCCGTTCACCCGCTCGACCGCGCGACCTGCGGGCTGGCAGTGGCGCATTCCGCTGCAGCACCGGACCGGCAATGGCCATGTCTATTCGAGCGCGTTCATGTCCGACGATGACGCCCGCGACATGTTGCTCGCCGGTCTCGACGGCAAGGCGCTGGCCGAGCCGCGGCAGCTCCGCTTCACCGCGGGGCGTCGGAAGCAATCGTGGAACCGCAACTGCGTCGCGATCGGCCTTTCCGCGGGCTTCATGGAGCCCTTGGAATCGACTAGCATCCAGTTGATCCAGACCGCCGTTGCGCGGCTTGTAGAGCTGTTCCCGGACGGCGATTTCGACCCCGTCGTCACGCAGGAATATAACCGCCGGACGGCCGATGAATATGAGCGGATCCGCGACTTCCTGATCGCCCATTATTGCCTGACCAGGCGCACCGACAGCGAGTTCTGGCGCCACTGCGCGGCGATCGAGCTGCCCGACACGCTTAAGCAAAAGCTGGAAGTATTCGCTGCGACGGGCAACGTGCCGCTGTCGACCGAGGAGAGCTACGCCGAGCCGAGCTGGGTCGCGATCCTGGTTGGTAACGGGCTGCTGCCGCGACGCTATGATCCGCTGGTCGACAATATTCCGGAGCCTGAGCTGAAGCGCCTGTTTGCGCAGCGCAGCGCGGACCTCGCGCGGATCGCCGAGAGCATGCCGACGCACGCGGCGTTCCTCCAGCGTTTCGCGCAGGCGAAGGCAGCATGAGCGAGCCGGTCCGCAGCATCGTCATCGCCGGCGGCGGCACCGCCGGGTGGATGGCTGCGGCAGCGCTGTCGCGCGCAACGCGCCCAGAGCAGATGCGGATCACGCTGATCGAATCCGACGAGATCGGAATCGTCGGCGTCGGCGAAGCCACGATCCCGCTGATCCAGGCATTCAACCAGATCCTCGGCATCGACGAGTTCGATTTCGTCAGGAAGACCCAAGGCACGTTCAAGCTTGGGATCGAGTTCGTCGACTGGCTGAAGCCGGGCAGCAGCTACATCCATCCCTTCGGCCGCTACGGCGAAGACTTCGGCATGACCCCGTTCCATCAGCAGTGGCTGCGGGCGATGAAGGCCGGTTACGACGCGCCGCTTTCGGACTTCACCTTGGCCATCAAGGCGGCGCAGGCGTGCAAGTTCGACAAGCCGCGCCCCGGTTCGCCGGCGGCCTTCTCGACCTACAATTACGCCTACCAGTTCGATGCCAGCCTCTACGCCCGCTACCTGCGCGGTTACGCCGAGCAGCGCGGAGTCGAGCGCGTCGAAGGCAAGATCGGCGATGTCGTCCTTCGCGACGACGGCTTCATCGACAGCCTGCGGATGGAGGACGGCCGCTCGATCGGCGGCGACCTGTTCATCGACTGCACCGGCTTTCGCGGCCTGCTGATCGGCCAGGCGCTCGGCGTCGACTATGAGGATTGGTCCGAGTGGCTGCCGTGCGACCGGGCGATTGCCGTCCCGACCGAGCGGACCGGAGAGTCGCTGCCGCTGACCCGCTCAACCGCGCGCACGGCGGGCTGGCAATGGCGCATCCCGCTCCAGCACCGCACCGGCAACGGCTACGTCTATTCCAGCAAATACATTTCCGACGATGACGCGCGCGAGGAGCTGCTCGCCAATCTCGACGCGCCGCCGATCGCCGAGCCGCGTCCGCTGCGCTTCACGACCGGGCGGCGGGCCGAGCAATGGCGCAAGAATTGCGTGTCGCTTGGTCTCTCGTCGGGCTTCCTCGAGCCGCTGGAATCGACCAGCATCCACCTGATCCAGGCGGGCATCACCAAGCTTTTGACCTTGTTCCCGGACCGCGATTTCGACCCGTTGGTGATCGGAGAATATAACCGCAAGGTACGCGAAGAGATGGAGTCGGTGCGCGACTTCCTCGTGCTTCATTATCACGCGACCGAGCGGACCGGATGGCCGTTCTGGGACCATTGCCGGACGATGGCGATCCCCGACAGCCTGGCATTCAAAATGGAGATGTTCCGCAAGACGGGCCGGGTCCCGGAGGCGTCCTACGACCTGTTCCACCCGCCCAGCTGGGTCGCCGTCATGCTCGGCCAGGGCATCGTTCCACAGGGCTTCGATCCGATGGTCGAATCCGTTCCGGAGCCGGAAGCCGAGCAAGTGCTCGCGCGGATGCGCGCGATGATCGCGCAAACCGCGCAGGCGATGCCGACGCAGCAGCAATTCATCGATCGCTATTGCCGCGCCGAACCGATCGAGCTGCGCGCCCCAGCCGCCGCCGTTTCAGGGAGTTAAAATGAACATGTTTCGAGCCCTCGTGCCGCTCCTGCTGTGCCTGAGTGCGTCGGTGTTAGCGCAACCAACGCCGCTTCCGCGCCTCCTCACCAAGGGTGGCCATCATGCGCTCTACGTCGATGGCGCACCGTTCCTGGTGCTCGGCGGGCAGGCGCATAACAGCAGCAATTACCCAGCGATGCTTCCGCTCGTGTGGCCGGCCATTCACGCGCTCCACGCCAACACGCTCGAGATTCCGGTCGCTTGGGAACAGATCGAGCCGGTGGAAGGGAAGTTCGACTTTTCGTGGCTCGATGCACTGGTTCCCCAGGCACGGGCCAACGGCGTTCGGCTCGACCTGCTGTGGTTCGGGACATGGAAGAACACCAGCTCCAGTTACGAGCCCGAATGGGTGAAATCGGACACTCGGCGCTTCCCGCGGATGATGACCAAGGACGGGAAGACGCATTACGTGCCGACCCCGCTCAGCCGCGCGACCCTTGAGGCCGACAAGCGCGCGTTCGTCGCGATGATGCGGCATTTGGGCGAGATTGATCCCGATCACACGGTGATCCTCGTCCAGGTCGAAAATGAGGTCGGCAGCTATGGCTCGCCGCGCGATTTCTCGCCCGAGGCGAACCGCCTGTTCGCCGGAGCCATCCCTGCCGAGCTCGCGCGCAAGATCGGCAAGAGCGGAAGCTGGAGCCAGGCATTCGGCCGCAAGGCCGACAGTGCGTTCAACGCGTGGTACACGGCGCGCTACATCGACGAGATCGCCGCTGCCGGCCAGGGCGAGCTCAACCTGCCAATGTATGTGAACGTCGTCACCAGCGATCCCTTCGACCCGAAGGCGGGCGAGGGCACGGGCGCTAGCGGCGGCGCCGACTGGCCAGTCCTCGACGTGTGGAAGGCTGCCGCGCCGCACATCGCAATGGCCGCGCCGGACCTCTACGATCGGGACGAGAAGGTGGTGACTGCCAAGCTCGACCGGATGTCGAGGCCCGACAACCCTTTGTTCGTGCCCGAAAATGGCAACGACCTCGCCTTCGCCCGCTTCTTCTGGCTCGCGCTTGGCAAGGGGGCGATCGGCTGGGCGCCGTTCGGGGTCGACCCGACCTATAGCAATTACCCATTGGGTGGCTTCAACACGCCGGAAAATTTTGCGGCCTTCGCATCCAAATATGCGCTGATGGCGCCGATCGCGCGCGATTGGGCAAAGCTCGCATTCGAACACCCCACGCTCGGCTTCGCCAAGGGCAACGACGCTTCTGACCAATCGCAGGTGATCGGTCGCTGGAAGGTCACCGCGCGCTACGGCTTGTGGGCGTTCGGTGATCCCTCGTGGACGTGGATGAAGATTCCGCCCAGTCCCAAAAAAGACCTGCCGGTCGGTGGCGCGGCGCTGATCCAGCTCGGCCCGGACGAGTTCCTGCTGGCGGGATCCGACGTTCGAATGAGCTTCGACCTCGCCGCTCCACGACCGGGCGACAACGTGCAGTTCGTCGAGGTCGAGGAAGGCACGTTCGAGGCCGGCCGCTGGCTGATGAAGCGACGCTGGAACGGGGACCAGACCGATTACGGGCTAAATCTTGCAGAGCCGACCCTGCTCAAGGTTCGGCTGGGGATCTATCGATGAAAAAAGCAGTGTTTGCGTGGGCGATGGCCGGCGCCAGTTCGGCGGCGTTTGGCCAAAGCTACCAGCGGATCGAAAGCGGAATCGTCGTCAAGCCAGCGCAGGGCCCCGAGGCCGCGGTCCGGCTTCAGGTTTACGGTGACGGGATCATCCGGGTCACCGCCGCGCCGACGCCCGACCTCGCGCTTCCGCAAAGCCTGATGGTCGTCGCCAGGCCGACGGGCGCATTCTCGGTCAGCGAGCAGCCCGGCCGGGTGACGCTCAAGACAGCCAAGGCGTCGGCCGACGTTGACCTTGCGACGGGCCTGGTCAGCTTTCGCGACGCTTCGGGCCAGGTCGTGCTCACCCAAAGCGGCCCGGCTGCATTCGCTCCAACCAGCGCCGACGGCCAGCCGTTCGTCAGCATCCGCCAGCAGTTCAACCGCGGCACGGACGAAGGCTTTTACGGCCTTGGCCAGCACCAGAACGGGCAGATGAACTATAATGGCGAGGACGTGACGCTCGCCCAGCATAATATGGACGTGGCGATCCCGTTCGTCGTCTCGACGCGCAATTACGGGCTGCTGTGGGACAATCCATCGATCACCCGGTTCGGCGATCCCGAGCCTTATTCCCTCGCCGGCGGAGATGGCGACGGGCTCAGCGTCAATGGCGGCGAAGGCTGGATCGCCACTTATTCCGCCAACGGCAAGACGATCGCGACGCGCAACGAGCGCGCGATCAACTTCCAGTATCTCGAGAACGTCAAGGACTGGCCGGCGGGAACGCGCACGCCCGACAATGAGAATAATGTTCCGGGCCTGAAGGTCGTCTGGTCGGGCAAGGTCACGCCAGCCGCCGGCGGTCTCCATCGCTTTCAGCTCTACTCGTCAAATTATGCAAACGTCTTCGTCGACGGCCGCGAGGTGCTCAGCAAATGGCGCCAGAACTGGAACCCCTGGTACCATAATTTCGATCTCGACCTGGCCGCTGGCAAGCCGCACGACGTTCGCGTCGAGTGGGAACCCAACGGCGGTTATATCGCGCTGCTTCACAACGACCCGCGCGACGACGCCGACCGCCACTCACTGACGCTGTCGTCGGAGGTCGCCCACGCGGTCGATTATTATTTCGTCGGCGGTCGCAACATCGATGATGTCGTCGCGGGCTACCGCTGGCTGACCGGCAAGGCGCCGATCATGCCCAAATGGGCCTATGGATTCTGGCAGAGCCGTCAGCGCTACGAGAGCCAGGATCAGCTGCTCGGCGTGCTTCGCGAGTTCCGCAAGCGCCAGCTCCCGCTCGACAACATCGTCCAGGACTGGCGCTACTGGCGCGACCCCGAATGGGGCTGCCACTGCTTCGATGAGAGCCGTTTCCCCAACGCGCAGGGCATGGTCGACGAGATCCACAACAGCGGCGCTCACGTGATGATCTCGGTGTGGGCGAAATTCTATCCGACCACCGACCATTACAAGGAGCTCGACGCGGTCGGCGGAATCTACCGCAACATGGTCACTCCGCGTCCCGACGAGCCGACCGACAAGGACTATATCCACCGAATGTATCTCGACTGGGTCGGGCCGGGATACCTGAACGCCTTTTACGATCCTTACAATCCGAAGGCTCGCGAGATTTATTCCCGCCAGCTGGTCGGCGACCTTGCGGCCAAGGGCTTCGACGGCTGGTGGCTCGACAGCGACGAGCCCGATTTCCACTCGAACATCTCGGTCGAGGAAACCAAGCGCCGGATGGGCCCGACCGCTCTCGGGCCGAGCGCATATTACTTCAATTCATTCCCGCTCGAGCATGTCGAAAACGTCTACGACCACCTCATCGCGTTCAAGCCGGACGTCCGGCCGTTCATCCTGACGCGCTCCGGCTTCGGCGGAATCCAGCGTGCCGGAGCAGCGCTTTGGTCGGGCGATGTCGCCTCC
>JAZJZB010000068.1:0-9273 GCA_040390085.1 Pseudomonadota bacterium
CGCATCCTTGGTAAGGCTGAGGTCGTGAGTTCAATCCTCACCGGCAGCACCATTTTCCCCTGGACGATGTCGTCGGGTTTCGTTCCGGCTAAGCCGGCTCAATCGGCGCGCACGCCTGCTGGAGCCAGGCGAGGTCGGCGCCCTTCAACGAAGGCCCGATCCGCGCAAGCACGTGGGCGTGGTAGCAATTGAGCCAGGCCAGCTCTTCGGCGTTGAGCATTTCGGCATCGACCAGGCGGCGGTCGATCGGCGCGAAGGTCAAGGTCTCGAAGCCGAGCATTTCCTTCTCCGCGCCTTCGATCTCGCGCTCGACCACCAGCACCAGGTTCTCGATCCGGATGCCGTATTCGCCGGTCTTGTAATAGCCGGGCTCGTTGGAAATGATCATGCCGGGTTGGAGTGGCTCGTCGCCGCCGCTCTGCGCGCTTCCGACCGGCGAAATGCGCTGCGGGCCTTCGTGCACCGCGAGGAAGCTGCCGACCCCGTGTCCAGTGCCATGGGCATAATCGAGGCCTGCTTCCCACAGCGGCCGCCGGGCGAAGCTGTCGAGCTGGCTTCCGCGCGTGCCCTTGGGGAAGACCGCGGTGGCGATCGCGATATGGCCCTGCAGCACGCGGGTGAAGCGGTCGCGCATCTCGGCGGTCGGCTGGCCGATCGGCACCGTGCGTGTGATGTCGGTGGTGCCGTCGACATATTGGCCGCCCGAATCGATCAGGTAGAGCGTGCCGGTTTCGAGCTTGCGATTGGTCTTCTCGCTCGACTTGTAGTGGACGATCGCGCCGTTCGGGCCGGCACCCGAAATGCTGTCGAACGACAGGTCGCGAAGCTCTTCATTCTCGCGGCGGAGCGCTTCGAGATGGTCGGACGCCTTGAGCTCATCGACCGTGCCCTTGGGCGCCTCCTGGTCGACCCAGTGGAGGAAGCGGGCAATCGCCGCGCCGTCGCGTTCCTGCGCGGCTTTCTGGCCGGCAATCTCCGCCGGGTTCTTGATCGCCTTGGGCAGGATCGTCGGATCGCGCAGCGGCAGTATCTTTGCGCCGGGCTTGTCGAGCGCTTCGAAGATCGCAGCGACGGCGCGCTCGGGATCGACCACGACGGTCTTGTCCTTGAGCTCGGCCAGCGCGCTTTCGAACTGATAGCGCTCGTGCAGCCGAACCCCGTTGCCGAGATGCTTGCGCACGTCCGGGCCGATCTTCTCCGACGCGACGAACAAATCGGCAGTGCCGTCGGCGTGGACCAAGGCATAAGCCAAAGCGACTGGCGTGTGGCTGACGTCCTGGCCGCGCACGTTGAACGCCCAGGCGATCGAGTCGAGCGCCGAGAGCACCGCGGCATCGGCGTGGTGCTTGGCCAGCCAGTCGCCGATCTCGGTCCGCTTCTCGCCGGCCGACTTGCCCGCATATTCATCAGGCTGGACGACCAGCTTGGCGTTCGAGGCTTCGGGCCGGTCCTTCCAGATCTCGTCGATCGGGTTCCTGTCGACCGGCACGAGCTCGGCACCGCGGCTGGCGAGCGATTCCTTCGCCTTCCTGACCCAGTCGCGGGTGTGCAGCCACGGGTCGTAGCCGATCCGTCCGCCTTCCGGCGCGTGTTCTTCCAGCCATTCCGTGGTGCTGGTCTCGGGCACCGACTGGTAGCTCCACTCGGTCGCGCTGACCTGCTGGCGGACCTGGAGCGTGTAGCGGCCGTCGACGAAGATCGCGGCTTCTTCGGGCAGGACAACTGCGGAGCCGGCCGAGCCCTGGAAACCGGTCAGCCAAGCGAGCCGCTGGGCGTAGCTGCCGACATATTCGCTCATATGCTCGTCGGTCAGGGGGACGACGAAGCCGTCGAGCTTGTCGGCCTTGAGTTGTTCGCGAAGGGCTTTGAGGCGGTCTGCGTAGCTGGACATGCGCTAACTCCTTGCCCCTCAGCTAGTCCCTGGAGCGCGATTGTTAAAGACCGGTTCGAGGCGATCATGGGCAACGCCTCGCGCAACCGCGCGTCCCTTTCGAGCCATTTGCGGTCAGTGGCTGCTCAGCTAAGGTTTGAGGCGAGCTTGCGCAGCTGCCGTATGGGGAGAGCAATGCAAATAACGCCCCGATCCAATGAGCGGCTTGCCCGCTCTTGAAGTGCGTCACGATCGAGCGGCTGTCCGCGCGAAACGACCGGCAGGGGATCGCCGAACACTTTGAAGCGGGCGCGCCTCATCCGCTCATCATCACTGACGCCGCCGCTGATTGGCCGGCGAGCGCCAAATGGAACCTTGAGTTCTTCGCGACCAGCTATGGCGCCAGTGTCGGGGTTGCTCCGCTCGGTTTCGGCGAGCGGCTGGTAACTGGCAAAGCTACCCTGCTGCGCGCCTTCATTGAGCATCTGGACGATCCGCACGACGCTCTTCCTGGGCGAGCGAAAGGATCAGGGCGATTTCGATCCGGAGCACCCCGACTACGGGCTCTACCCCGAGATGCGCGACGCAATTGCTTACACGGACGTCCTCGAGCCCTCCGGAGATGGTCGTCATTCCGCCGGACTGGCTGCATTACACGCGCAGCGAGGATCACTCGATCACGCTCAGCGATAACTTCTTCAATGAGACGAATCTCGCCGCCTACAGGCGCTGCCTGCTCAACGACATTGCCAAAATGCCCGACGAGGCTGCGCTGGTCGACAAGATAAGCAGCCTGCTCGAAACCGATTGTTGAGTTCATCGCACTGACGAATCCTCATTAGGTCACTGTGACGCTCACATCAGCGGAGCAAACGGCCGTCGATCCCGCCTCGCAGACACGGAACGCGTACGTGCCCGGATTGGTCGCGGTGCTCCTGGAGCCGTTATTCGCCGTCGTGACGAAGAGGACGCCATTCCGGTAGATGTCGACCATAGCCGTCGTCGCACCGGACCAGGTCAGTGTGACGGTCGCCGGGCTCGTCGCATAACTCACCGATACCGATAGCGAAATCGATGGTGGCAATGGTTCGGTCGGGGTCACCGTGAGGACCAATTGCGGCAGGTCGACCCGGTGCGATCCGCTCTCGGCATCAAGTGTGACGGAGGCGCCGCCGTTTGCGGACCAGTCGGTCAGCACTTCGATCTCGATGAGCACATAAGTCTGCGCCGGGACGACGACTGCGGAAGCCGGGAGGAGCTGGGTGAACTCGATCGATTTGCTGCTGTCGTCCCCGAAGAAGCCGCCATCCACGCGCACCTCGGCCACGTCCTGCTGCTGGACGATCGAGCTGACGCTCGAGTCCATACCCCACACGGTGGTGCGCAAGCCAACCTTCCCATGGGCGACGGAAGACATGCCGAACCATGACGCAACGCCGCTCCATTCAGCGTCGCAGGACAGGCGCGCGTTGATGATGAGGTTGGCCCTGGCCATCAGGACCGCCGGCACGCTCAGCTGGTTCTGCCAGAGGGTGAAGAAGCTGAGGCGGCCGGTGCCGTCAAACGCATCGCTGGTGCTTTTCACGCGGTACTGCGCCCAATTGTCCGACGGACCGATGTTCGACGCGATGACGGCTCCCTGGCCGGCGAAGCTGCGGATGAAGGTCACCTGGTCGATGACCGTGTCCACTGGGTCGATCGGGAGGATCACCGGCGCCAGGTCTTTGAGGCGCCGCGCCGCCGCAGCCGAGGCGTTCACCGCCCTTCGATGCGATTTTTCGGCCAGCTTCGTCCGGCCCTTCGAGCGCTCGGCCGCGAGCTTGTCGAGCGCCTTTGGGTCGATGCCACTCGCTTTTAGTGCTTTGCGGGCGGCTTCGGCGTCCTCGTGGACCAGTTCCGTCCGGGCCCGGACCGCCTTGGCGTCCGGCTTCCGCGCCGCGCGCGCCGGCGCGACCACTTTCTCGATAAAGGCTTCCGCTGCTTTGAGCTTATCCTGCTGCATGATCGACGCCTTTCCGAAGGCCAACCGAGCAGCGCGACCGTTTATACCTGCGGCGGTTCGTCGTCCATCGGCGCGCCGCGCCGATCCCCGCGCCGGCTTTCCATCCAAAGCTGACATTCGCATGGCCTCTTCGCCCTTCCCGTAGCCGGTCAGCGCGCTAAGAGCGCGGCATGGACAAGCCCGCCAGCCTCCCCACCCCGCCGCAAGCCGAGCAACGCCCCTACAGCTACGAACGACACGGCTTGACTATCGACGACCCGTGGCACTGGCTGCGCGATCCCAAATATCCCGAGGTCGATGACCCCCACGTGCTCGCCTACCTCAAGGCGGAGAATGCCTATTTCGAAGGCTGGAAGGGGCAGCATCAGCCGCTGCTCGACCAGTTGTTCGAGGAGATGAAGGGGCGGATCAAGGAGGACGACAGCTCGGTCCCGCTGCGCGACGGCGAGTTCCTATATTGGTGGGCGTTCACGCCGGGGGCGCAGTACAAGACCTGGCACCGCAAGCCGGTCGGCGACGGGGACGACGAGGTAATTTTCGACGAACCGGTCGAGGCCGAAGGAAAGGCCTATTTCCGGCTCGGCGCGCTCGAGGTCAGTCCGAACGGCAAATTGCTCGCGACCCTGGCCGATTATGACGGCTCAGAGCGGTTCGAGCTTCGCATCCGCGATCTCGCGACCGGCAAGGATATCGAGACCGTCACCAAGGTTGGAATCGGCCAGCCGGTGTGGGCCAGCGACAGCGCCGGAGTGCTGTTCACGGAGGTCAACGACAATTGGCGCAGCTACCGCGCCCGCTACCACCGCCTCGGACGGCCGCTCGAGGAAGACGTGACGGTTTACGAAGAGACGGAGGAGCTCGGCTTTTCGGTCGGGATCGGCAAGTCGCAGGACCGCACCACAATCTTCGTTTCGACCGGCGACAATGCGACCAGCGAAGTGCGGTTCGTTTCCGCCGACGACCCGGCGCAGCCGCTGACGCTGATCTCGCCGCGCAAGCCGAACAGGGAATATCATGTCGACGCCGCGCACGGAAAATTGTGGATCCACACCAACGACGACCATGTGAACTTTCGTCTCGCGGTCGCTGATTCGGCAAAGCCGGCGGAATGGAGCACGGTGATCGAAGGGTCGGACCGGGTCTATCTCACTGGCCTGACTTCCTACCGCGACCATTTGGCGATCAGCAGCCGCGTGGACGGGCTGGATCAGTTGGTGCTTCGGACCTACACTGGCGAGGAGACGCGCCTGCCCTTCAAGGAGGCAAGCTTCACCGCCTTCTTCCACGGCAATCGGGAGTTCGCGCCGGACAGCTATCGGCTCGGCTATTCGTCGATGGTCACGCCGATGACGACCTACGATTACGATCCCGAAAGCGGCGAGCTCGAGGTGCGTAAGGTCCAGGACATCCCGTCGGGATATGACGCCGCGCTCTACCAGACCGATCGGCTGATGATCGACGCGCGCGACGGCCCGAAAGTGCCGGTGTCGGTGGTTTACCGTAAGGGCTTCGAGAAGGACCGCACGGGGAAGCTGTTCCTCTATGGCTATGGCGCCTACGGAATGGCAGTCCCGCCAGCGTTCAACTCCAACCGCATCAGCCTGCTCGACCGCGGCTGGGCCTGCGCGATCGCCCACATCCGCGGCGGCGACGACCTTGGCTACAAGTGGTTCCTCGACGGCAAGCTCGCCAAGCGGACCAACACCTTCAACGATTTCGTCGATGTCGCGAAGGGCCTCGTCGCCGCCAGGTTCACGCGTCCGGGGAGGATCGCGATCAACGGCGGGTCCGCCGGTGGCGAGCTGATGGGCGCGGTGGTCAATTCCGACCCAGAGCTGTGGGGCGCGGTGGTCGCGGACGTGCCGTTCGTCGACGTGCTCAACACCATGCTCGACGACACGCTTCCGCTGACCCCCGGCGAATGGCCCGAATGGGGCAACCCGATCACCGACAAAACCGTGTTCGACTACATCCGCAGCTACAGCCCGTACGACAATGTGAAGCCGCAGGATTACCCGCCGATGCTGATCACCGGCGGGCTGACCGACCCACGCGTGACTTATTGGGAACCCGCGAAGTGGGCGGCCAAGCTGCGCGCGACCAAGACCGACAGCAATCTGCTGCTGCTCAAGATCAACATGGGTGCCGGGCACGGCGGCAAGTCCGGACGGTGGGAGAAGCTGCACGAGGTCGCCGAGACCTACGCGTTCATGCTGACCCAGGTGCAATGAGCCGATCTGTCTTCGAAATGACGCTGACCGCGGGCCCCGAGCACATCGACGAGCTCGGCCACGTCAACAATGCGGTGTGGGTGCAGTGGATCCAGCAGGTCGCCGTCGCCCACTGGGACTCGGTAGCCGACGCGGCGCATAAGCATGCCTATTTCTGGGTCGTGGTGCGGCACGAGATCGACTATTTGCGCGCCGCGATCGAGGGCGACCGGCTTACCGCGCGGACCTGGGTCGGCGAGGCGCCCAAAGGCGCCCGGTTCGACCGGCACATGGAATTCACCGGCCCCGAGGGAAAAGTCTGCGTCCGCGCGCGCACCCACTGGGCGATCATCGACAAGGCCCTCGGGCGGCCGATCCGGGTGCCGCCGGAGGTGGTGGCGCCGTTCATGTCGCCGGAGTAAGCAACACCCGATGAGCCGTCCGATCCTGTACGATTATTTCCGCTCCTCCGCCGCCTATCGGGTGCGGATCGCGCTAAATTTGAAGGGCGTGGAGTATGAGAACCGCCAGGTCGATTTGCGCGAGAACGCGCAGAAGGCCGACGAGTATCGCGCGCTCAATCCGCAGGGCCTGGTGCCGATGCTCGAGATCGACGGACTGCGGCTGACGCAGAGCCTGTCGATCATGGTCTATCTCGACCACCGCTATCCGGAGCCGGCGCTGATGCCGCGCGACCCGGCCGACGGCGCGCATGTGCGCTCAATGGCGCTTGCGATCGCCTGCGATATCCACCCTTTGAACAACTTACGCGTGCTGAAATATCTCAAAAGCGAATTCGGCTGTTCGCAGGAGGCCACGGACCGCTGGTACGCGCACTGGATCGGCGAAGGGCTTCCGGCGCTCGAAGCGATGGCCCGGCCGCAAGCAGGCGCGTTCCTGTTCGGCGACACGCCGACCATCGCGGACGTGTGCCTGGTCCCGCAGCTCTACAATGCGCGGCGGTTCGACGTTCCGCTCGACGATTACCCGACGCTGCTGCGCGCCGACGCCAACGCACTGAAGCTTGACGCGTTCGGGGCAGCGCATCCGGACAAGCAAGGGGTAGCCGCATGAACCGGGTCGACGACATCAACCTCGGCATGTCGGGCCTCAAGCCGCTCGACTCGGTCGACATCCCCTCGCTCGAGGGCAAGGTCAGCGAGGAGGAATGGGCAATCCGCGTGGACCTCGCCGCGGCCTACCGGATGGTCGCTCACTACGGCTGGGACGACCTCATCTTCACCCATTTGTCGGCGCGGATTCCGGGACCGGAGCACCATTTCCTGCTCAACCCGTACAATTTGATGTTCGAGGAGGTGACTGCTTCGTCGCTGGTCAAGGTCGACGCCAGCGGCAATCCGGTCGATCCGACGCCGTTCATCACCAACCCCGCCGGCTTCACCATCCATAGCGCGATCCACATGGCGCGCGACGACGCGCACGCGGTGATGCATCTCCACACGCCCGCCGGGCAGGCGGTGTCGGTGCACAATGACGGGCTGCTGCCGCTGACCCAGACCGCGATGCTGATCCGCGGCGATCTCGCATTCCACGTTTATGAGGGGGTCGCGGTCGACCTCGGCGAGCGCGAGCGGCTGGTCGCGGACCTCGGCGCCAAGAACGCGATGATCCTGCGCAACCACGGCACCTTGGCGGTCGGCAAGAATGTCGGCGAATGCTTCGTCCGGCTCTATTTCCTCGAGCGCGCCTGCCAGGCGCAGGTGATGGCCCTGTCGGCCGGCGACGCGGTCAGTAACCCGCCGCAGGGGTCGCCCGAAATCACCGCCCAGCAGGGCCAGGTTGGGGTCGCGCTCGCCGCCAACCTGCTCGCCTGGCCGGCGCTCAAGCGCAAGGCGTACCGGCTGGACCCGAGCTTCGCGACCTGAGTTGGGCCGGAAAGCCGCATCTGTCAGCGATTATCGAGCGCTCGCCAAGGCGCGGCTGCCGCGATTCCTGTTCGAATATCTGGACGGCGGCTCGTACGATGAGGTGACGCTCAGGCGAAACGTCGAGGATCTGCAAAGCATCGCGCTCAAGCAGCGCGTGCTCCGCGACGTCTCCGCGATCGATCTGTCGAGCGACCTGTTCGAGCAGCGCTGGGCAATGCCGGTCGGGCTTGGGCCGGTCGGGCTGTCGGGCCTCTACGCACGGCGGGGCGAGGTCCAGGCGGCCAGGGCCGCCGCTGCGGCGAACGTGCCCTTCACCTTGTCGACCGTCGGCGCCTGTTCGCTGCGCGAGGTCGCCGCCTCGGGCCATGTCCCCTGGTACCAGCTCTATTTCGTCAAGGATCGCGGATTCGTCGCCACAATGATCGAGGCTGCGCGGGCCGCTGGCTGCGGTGCCCTTGTCCTGACGGTCGATCTTCCCGTGCCTGGCTCGCGGTACCGCGACGCGCGCGCCGCCGGCGGGAAGTTCAAACGATGGGCGCAGTTGCTCGCCCGGCCCGAATGGTTGTGGGACGTCGCGGTCCGCGGCCGGCCGATCAGCCTGGGCAACCTCGAGCCGATCGTTGGCAAACGCGCGCCGCTGAGCGATTTCCAGGCCTGGATTCACGCCAATTTCGATCCTTCGGTGAGCTGGAAGGACGTCGAGTGGGTACGTTCGCAGTGGAAGGGCCCGCTGGTCATCAAGGGTATCTTGGATCCCGACGATGCGCGCGAAGCGGCGGCCGGCGGCGCTGACGGAATTGTCGTGTCCAACCACGGCGGGCGTCAGCTCGACGGCGTGATGTCGAGCGCGCGCGCCTTGCCGGCGATCGCCGATGCGCTTGGCGGGCAACTGCCGATCCTCGCCGACGGCGGAGTCCGCTCGGGACTCGATGTCGTTCGAATGCTCGCGCTCGGCGCCGACTTCGTATTGCTCGGCCGCGCGTGGGCGTTTGCGCTCGCGGCTCGCGGCGAGGCCGGAGTCGCCCATGCGCTGAAATTGATCGAAGCGGAGATGCGCGTGGCGATGGCACTAACCGGGGTCACCGGGATCGATCAGATCAGCAAAGACATTCTTGAGCGGAGCGGTAATCAGGCGACCTTCTGAATCGCGGTCGCGCCGCCGCTGAGATCGACGGTCTTGGCAGTCCCCGGACTGCCAAGCTGATCAGCCGGTCCGGACATCCCCCGGATGTCCGGCATGCGGCTGATGGTCGGGGAGAGAGGATTCGAACCTCCGGCCCCTGCCTCCCGAAGACAGTGCTC
>JAZJZB010000069.1:0-2035 GCA_040390085.1 Pseudomonadota bacterium
ATTCGCGCAGCGCCCACACCATCGCGTCGAGCGGGTTGGTGATGCAGATGACGAAGGCGTTCGAGGCGTGCTGCCTGATGCCCTCGCCGACCGCCTTCATCACCTTGAGGTTGATCCCCAGCAAATCGTCGCGGCTCATGCCCGGCTTGCGCGCGATTCCGGCGGTGACGATGCACACGTCGGCGCCGGCGATGTCGGCATAGTCGCTGCTGCCCTTGAGCCTGGCGTCGAAGTCGTCGACCGGGCCGGCCTGGGCGATGTCGAGCGCCTTGCCCTCGGGAATGCCCTCGGCGATGTCGAACAGGACGATGTCGCCAAGCTCGCGCATGGCGGCGAGGTGGGCGAGCGTTCCGCCGATCATTCCGGCGCCGATCAGCGCGATTTTCTTGCGAGCCATTGAGCTGCTGCTTTCCTCTGCTGCTTTTGGACGCGCCGAGGACCGGCGCCTCAATTTGGCGGCGCTCTAGACCGACCGGCAGAATCGGGCAACCGGTGCGCAGCAGCCCACAGCTTGATCGCTAATCCTCGATCAGGCTGAGGATATTACCGTCCGGGTCCCTGAACCAACTCCCGCCGGGCCTTTTCGCGCAGTCAAACGTTGTTCATCCGTGAACAACTAGGAAAACACCTATGAAACAGATGCTTATGCTTGCGGGCGCTGCGGCGCTCGCCTTCGCCGGCCCGGCTTTTGGGAAGCCCGGCAACGGCAACGGCCGTGGCAACGGTCACGGCTATGCCTACGGCCTGGAAAACGAGCGCGGAGGCATTGGCTATGGCGTCGGAGGGTGCCCGCCCGGTCTCGCCAAGAAGAACAACGGCTGCCTTCCGCCCGGCCAGGCCAAGAAGCTCTACGGAGTCGGCCAGCGGATCCAGCGTGGAGCGCTCAGCCCCTACGGCTACAACCAGATCCCCTACAGCCTGCGGCAGCAGTACGGCCTCAGCCCCTACAACAATTATTACTACAACAACGGGTATCTGTACGGCGTGAACCCGCGCACGATGATCGTTCAGCAGGCGATCGCTGCGCTGCTCGGCCGCTAGCAATTGCTTCCAGGTCAGGGAAAGGCCGTCCGGCTCGCCGGGCGGCCTTTTCTTTGAGGTGCGGCGCGTGCTAGCGGCTCCCCCAAGCAAGGAGCAGCAAGCTTGGCCGAGTTCAGCCTTCCAAAGAACAGCGTGATCAACAAGCGCGGGCGCGAGTGGAAGCCCGAAGAGGGCAAGAAGCTGCGGACCTTCAAGGTCTACCGTTACGATCCCGACAGCGGCGCCAACCCGCGCTTCGACCGCTACACAATCGACCTCGATAAATGCGGGCCGATGGTCCTTGACGCGCTGATCAAGATCAAGACCGAGATCGATCCGACGCTGACCTTCCGCCGCTCCTGCCGCGAGGGTATTTGCGGATCGTGCGCGATGAACATGGAAGGCAAGAACGGGCTCGCCTGCACAACCCCGATCGCCGAGCTGAAGGGCGACATCCAGATCACCCCGCTGCCGGCTATGAAGGTGGTCAAGGACCTGGTTCCGGACCTGACCAATGCCTACGCGCAATATGCGCTGATCCAGCCGTGGCTGAAGACCGCGAGCCCGGCGCCGTCGCGCGAGCGGCTGCAGTCGCCCGATGACCGCGCCGAGCTCGACGGCCTGTACGAATGCATCCTGTGCTTCTGCTGCTCGACCAGCTGCCCGAGCTATTGGTGGAATTCGGACCGCTTCCTTGGTCCGGCGATCCTGCTCCAGGCCTATCGATGGCTGGCCGACAGCCGTGACGAGGCGACTGGCGAGCGGCTCAACCAGCTCGAGGACCCGTTCCGGCTGTACCGCTGCCATACGATCATGAACTGCGCGAACAGCTGCCCCAAGGGCCTCAACCCAGCCAAGGCGATCGCCGAGACCAAGAAACTGATCGCCGAACGGGCGGCGTAGCGAGCGCGCCCGCATGAGCGACGACAACAGCGAACTGATGGAAGATGTCGGCGTCCCGACCGGGGCGACTCCGGATGCCGACAATCCGGGCTGGTTCAGCTGGGGCGACTTT
>JAZJZB010000069.1:2061-5585 GCA_040390085.1 Pseudomonadota bacterium
GGCGACCGGCCGGCTGCTGTTCAAGCCCGACGGACCGGGGCGCGCGGTCGCGCGGATGTTCCCGACCGAGCAGCATATGAACATGGGCGGCTCGCTCCACGGCGGATCGGTGATGAGCTTCATCGACATGGCGCTGTTCGCCGGCGGCCTGTGCGCCGGAATGGAGCGCGGCCATTACGTGACGCTCGACCTCACCACCCATTTCGTCGCGCGCGGCCGACCGGGAATGCCGCTCGACGCCCATGTGGAAATCGTCAAGCAGACCCGCGGCCATTGCTTCATGCAGGGCATCGTCCGGCAGGATGGCGAGCCATGCTACAGCTTCACCGGCACGTTGAAGCGGGTGAACCGGCCCAACAAACCGGCCGCATGACCGGCCCCGTCCGGGCCGCTTACGATCGGCTGCTTAGGGATGGCGAGCTCAAGCCGGACGCCGCGCAATCGGCTGCGGTCGCGGCGCTCGACACGATTGCCAGCAGTCTGAGGGAGCAAGGCCTCTTCTCGCGGATATTCGGGTCGAATCGCGACGGGCCCGCGGGCGCCTATCTGTGGGGCGGGGTCGGGCGCGGCAAGTCGATGCTGATGGACCTTGCCTTCGATTCGATCGCCATCGAGCCCAAGCGGCGCGTGCATTTCCACGAATTCATGCTCGAGACCCACGGCCGGCTGCGCGTCGCCCGCGAACGCGAGGAAGGCGACCCGATCGAGCCGGTCGCCGAGCAGATCGCGGCCGAGGCGAAGCTGCTGTGCTTCGACGAGATGCAGGTGACGAACCCGGCCGACGCGATGATCCTGGCGCGGCTGTTCGCGAAGCTGCTCGACGAAGGCGTGAAGGTCGTGACGACTTCGAACCGTCCGCCGAGCGATCTCTATCAGGGCGGGCTCAACCGCGAGCTGTTCCTGCCGTTCATCGACATGATCGGCCAGCGGCTGCTGGTGGCCGAGGTCAACGGCCCGACCGATTATCGCCTCGACCGGCTCGCCGGGGTCGAAGTCTGGCACGTTCCCAACGGCCCCGAAGCCACCGCGGACCTTTCGCGCGCCTTCTTCCAGCTTACCGATTACCCGGTCGAGGACCGCGCCAAGGTGCCTTCAGAGGAGCTCGACGTCGGCGGCGGGCGGGCCATGCACGTGCCCAAGAGCCTCAAGGGCGTCGCGGTGTTCTCCTTCAGGCGGCTGTGCGGCGAGGCGCGGGGGGCCGCCGATTATCTGGCGATCGCGCGGCGCTATCACACGGTCATCATCGTCGGGATCCCGGTGATGGGGCCCGAGATGCGCAACGAGGCGGCGCGTTTCGTCACGCTGATCGACGCGCTCTACGAGCATAAGGTAAAGCTGCTCGCGGCCGCCGACGCCGAGCCCGAAGGGCTGTACCCGGCGGGCGACGGGACGTTCGAGTTCCAGCGCACCGCAAGCCGCCTCGAGGAAATGCGCAGCGCCGAATATCTCGCCGAGGGCCACGGCGCGGCCGCTTGACGTCCCTCGTGCGGCGCGTAGCGTGCGCATCCGCTCGGGAGAGGACATGATGCGCTTGCTCGGACTGTTGCTTGCATTCACCGCCACCGCCACGATCGGCGCAACCGATCCGCGAACGGTGCCAACCCAATTGCCGGCCGAGTGGCAGGCCAAGACGCGCGCGGTGTTCAAGCAGGCGATCGAGATTCCGACGGTCCACCACCGCGGCGAAATGCCGAAAATGGCCAAGCTGCTCGCCGACCAGTTCCGCGCAGCGGGGGTTCCCGAGGCCGACATCCACATCATGCCCTACGAGGCGCTGCCGGGCGACCAGACCGCTGCGCTGATCGTCCGCTGGCGGTCCCCGCGCGCGACCAAAAAGCCGATCCTGGTCCTCGGCCACATGGACGTGGTCGAGGCCAAGCGCGAGGACTGGAAATTCGACCCGTTCGTGTTCCGCGAGGAGGGCGGCTATTTCCTCGGCCGCGGGACCAGCGACATGAAGAACGGCGACGTCGCCACGACCATGGCGGCGGTCAAGCTGATGAGCGAGGGGTTCAGGCCCGACCGCGACGTCATCTTCTTCTACAGCGGCGATGAGGAAACCAACGGCCAGGGCGCGACCCTCGCTTCGACCAAGTGGCGCAACCTGACCGATGCCGAATTCGGGCTCAACGCCGACGGCGGCTGCGCGTCATACGATGCCAGTTTCCGGCCGCTCGGCTGCGGAATCTCGATCGCTGAGAAGACCTTCCAGACCTATTTCTTTACGACCCATAACCCGGGCGGCCACAGCAGCCGCCCGCGCCCGGACAATGCCATCTACGACCTGGCGGACGCGCTCGAGAAGCTGCGCACGCACCGCTTCCAGCCGATGCTCAACGCCGCCAACCGCGGCTATTTCGAGGAGCGCGCGCGCCAGGAAGGCAACAGCCCGCTCGGCCAGGCGATCCGCCGCTGGCTCGCCAATCCCAACGATGGCGCAGCGGCGGATATCGTCGAAGCCAGCCCCCTCGACTTGGGCCTGACCCGCACCCGCTGCGTCGCGACCATGCTCAAGGGCGGCCATGCCGACAATGCGCTGCCGCAAAGCGCGACCGCGACGGTCAATTGCCGCATTTTCCCGGGCGTTCAGCCGAAGGACGTCCAGGCCGAGCTGCAGGCGCTGGTTGGACCGAAGGTGGAAATCACCCCGGATCCAGGCTTCATCGGCCAGCCGACACCGGCTTCGCCGCTGCGGCCCGAGGTGCTGTCAGCGGTCACTCACGCAATCCAGCACTTCCACGGGCCGCAAATGCGGGTCTTCCCAGTGATGTCGGCGGGCGCCAGCGACGGATCATTCTTCCGCGCCCAAGGCATGCCGGTTTACGACATCGACGGAAGCTGGGGGATCAGCCCCATCGATGATCGTGCCCACGGGCTCGACGAGCGTCTACCGGTGCGAGCGATGTATGACGATGTGGCTTATTGGGAGATGATTTTCCGCGAGCTTGCGGGGGCTGGCGCTACGACGCTGCAAGGGCCCGCGCAGACTCCAACACCTCCCGAGCGTGGTTCGGCACCTTGACCTTGCGCCAGGCCTTGAGCACGCGGCCGTCGGCGCCGATCAAATAGGTCGCGCGCTCCATCCCCATATATTTGCGGCCGTACATCGACTTTTGCAGCCAGGTCCCGAACGCGTCGGAAATTCGGCCGTCCTCGTCGGACACGAGCGGCACCGCGAGGTCATATTTGGCGATGAACTTGTCGTGCTTGTTCATCGGGTCGCGCGACACGCCGATCACCTTGACGCCGGCCGTTGAATAATCGCCGGCAAGCGCGGTGAAGTCCTGCGCCTCGCGAGTGCAGCCCGAAGTGTCGTCCTTGGGATAGAAATAAAGCACCAGCGGCCGGCCCGGCGCGGCGAGGTCGACGCTGCTGCCGTCGCTGGCCTGAACCGTGAGTGCCGGAGCCTTGTCGCCTTCGTTGATCATCACGACCCTTTCCTGATGCAGGTCCATAGCTCGGCGATGCTGTGCCGCGCGGCGTCGTGCTCGGCAAGCAGCGAGTCCCAGCTTGCCGCGCCGCAC
>JAZJZB010000069.1:5595-12452 GCA_040390085.1 Pseudomonadota bacterium
CGCCGCACGCCTCGGCGACCAGCTGCCAGGTGTCGGGAGTCGGCTTGATATCGCCAGGCGCGACCAGCCGCATCATCACCAGCATTCGCGTAAGCAACTTTTGCGCTTCGATAATATTTGCCGAAATCAAAGAATCTTCTGCGAGCTCGGCGAGCGCAATTTCGATCCGCGCGTCGAGGCCGATGTGGCGGGTGAGCTGGAGCACGTGCACCGCGAACTCGAGGTCGACCAGGCCCCCGGGTCCAAGCTTGACGTCGATCGGACTTCGCGCCGGCTTGTGGCGTTCCATGTCGGCCCGCATTTTCGCGGCGTCGCTGATCACCTTTGCCGGATCGCGCGGCAGGCGCAGGATTGCATCGATCACTGCCGCAGCTTGAGCGCGGACCTCAGCCGACCCGAACACCGGCCGGGCGCGGCACAGCGCCATATGCTCCCAGGTCCAGGCCCCCTCGCGCTGGTAGCGCTCGAACGCATCGAGCGAGACTGCGAGCATGCCCTTGGCGCCTTCGGGGCGAAGGCGGGTGTCGACGTCATATAGCGGGCCGGCCGCGGTCGGGACGCTGAGCGCAGCGGTGACGCGGCTCGCAAGCCGGTTGAAATAATCGTTGGGCCCGAGTGGCCGGGCGCCGTTCGAGCGAGCCTCGGGCTGGGCACTGTGCAAATAGATGATGTCGAGGTCCGACGCGTGCGTGAGCGAGCAGCCGCCGAGCCGTCCAAGCCCGAGCACGACCAGCTCGCCATTGTCGAACCGCCCGTGCGCCTGTTCGAACTCCTGCGCCGCGACCGCCCCAAGCGCATCGAGCGTGCCCTCGGCAACGCGGGCGTAGCCGTGGGCGACTTCGAGCGGGTCGCGGCGGCGGTCGATCAGCTGGACGCCGAGCGCGAAGCGGCGCTCGTTGACCATCCGGCGCGCACGGTCGAGCGCAACGTCATAGGGCTGACCGCGCATCCCAGCCGCAAGCAATTCGGCGAATTCGTCGGCCGACGGCGGCATTGCAAAGCTCGATGCGTCGAACAGGCCTTCGAACAATTCCGGGCGCCGGGCGAGCTGCTCGGCGAGCGTCGGCGCGTGGGCAAGCACTTTGGCGAGCAGCTTTGCAAGCGGCGGCCGGGCTTCGAGCAAGCGGAAGAAATTCACGCCGCTCGACAGCCGTTCGACGATGTCGCTGAGCCGGTTGAGCGCGTGGCTTGGGTCGGCGCCGCTGGCGATCGCCTGGAGCAGCCCGGGAAGCATCGCTTCAAACGCCTGCGCGGCCGGCGGCGAGCGGAGCGAGCGCGCCTTGCCCGAGCGCCAGTCGGCAATGTGGCGAGCGGCGTCCGCGGGGTCGTCGAACCCGAGCTGCGAAAGCTCCCTCGCCAGCAGGTCCGGGTCGTTCGATAGCTGTCCGCGGCCGTCTGGCGCGAGGCTGTCGAAGATGCTGCCTGCCTGCTCGACATGCGGCTGGAGGCGCGCGAGCAGCTCGGCGCCGTTGGACAGGCCATCGAGCTGCGCGACATTGTCGAGGGCGGCTGGGTCCGAAGGCAGCAAATGGGTCTGCGCATCGGCGACCATCTGCACGCGGTGCTCGACCGTCCGCAGCAAGCGATAGGCGCCGGCAAGCTGATCGGCGACGGAGTCGCCCAGCCGGTCGGCGGCGCGCAGCGCAGCGATTGCGTCGAGCGTCGCCGGCACTCGAACCGACGGATCGCGGCCGCCGTGGATCATCTGCTGGATCTGCACGAAGAACTCGACCTCGCGGATGCCGCCGCGCCCGCGCTTCAAATCGAAGCCGGGGCCGATTTGCGACCCTTGCGCGAAATGGTCGCGGATCCGCGCGGAGATCTGCCGCACCTCCTCGATCACCCCGAAATCGAGGGAGCGCCGCCACACGAAGGGCTGGATCGCGTCGAGGAACCGCTCGCCAAGCGCGATGTCGCCGGCGCAGGCGCGGGCGCGGATGAAGGCCGCCCGCTCCCACGGCAACGCGGACGATTCATAATGAGAGGTCGCAGCGTCGACCGCGAGCGCGATTGGGGTCACTTCCGGAGACGGGCGCAGCCGCAGGTCGACCCGCTCGACATAGCCGTCCTCGGTGCGCTTCTGCAGGATTTCGATCAGGCGGCGGCCGACACGCACCGCTGCCTCCCCGGCGTCGTCGCGGCCGCGCTTCGGCAGCGCTTCCGGGTCGAACAGCAGCAACAGGTCGACGTCGGAGGAATAATTGAGCTCGTGGCTGCCGAGCTTGCCCATGGCAATCACCGCGAATCCCTTCGGCTCGGCATCGGGGATCCGCTCCAGGATCGCCGCGGCGACCGCCTCGTCGATTGCCCGGTCGGCGAAATCGGACAGCAGGCTGGTGACCTTTTCGAGCGGCAGCTCGCCGGCGAGGTCGCCGAGCGCGACGGCCAAAGCGAGGCCGTGCCGCTGACGGCGGAGCCGGCGATCCACCGGCTCGTCGGCGGAGGCCAGCGCAAGCTGCGCAGCAGCCTCCGCGCCGGCCTCGATGAAACAGTCCGCAATTTCGCTGCGCGCCTGCAATGCCTCGCGCAGGAATGGCGAGTGCGCGGTCGCGCGGCGGATCCCTTCCTGTCGTGCGTTCGTCGAAGCCAGCGGACTCATTGCCCCATTTTAACCCGATGAACGGGAACCGTTAGGAAACTTCCGCGGGCGTTGCATCGTTTGCAATCCCGTGAAGTTGGAGCGCGAAACACTTTCGACGCCGGATTGGAACAGCATGGACCGCCGAGTCATCAGAGTCGACATTTCGCCGACTCAGGCCGGCATTACGGCTGCGCTTCGCCGTGCTTTCGAGGCTGCGGCGTCGGAGCCGTCCGAACGCGATTTCGCCGAGCTGCTGCGCCGATTGAACTGACGGCGTGCGAGTCATTCCGGACTTGATCCGGGATCCAGTCAATAGTCGCTAGTGGTCGCGGCTGAGCTCGTCGACTTCGCCCATGATCGTCTGCAGCGCCGATTTGTCGGGATCGGTCTTGTGCTGCCGGCGCGAGGGCAGCTTGCCGCTCGACAGCAATTGCTCGAGCGCGACGCGGCCGCGCGCCACCCGGCTCTTGATCGTGCCCACCGCGCAGCCGCAGATTTCGGCCGCTTCCTCGTAGGCAAAGCCGCCGGCGCCGACCAGGATCAGCGCCTCGCGCTGGGGCTGCGGCAAATGCATCAGCGCGCGCTGCATGTCGCCAAGCTCGATATGCCGGTCCTGGCTGGCCGGAGCGGCGAGGATCTTGGACGCGGTGATATCATCCCATTCGCCCTTGAAGCGGGCGCGGCGCATCTGGCTGAGGAACAGGTTGCGCAGGATGATGAAGGTCCAGGCGCGCATGTTGGTGCCCGCCTGGAAGCGTTTGCGCGCAGCCCATGCCTTGAGCAGGGTTTCCTGGACCAGGTCGTCGGCAAGGTCGCGGCTGCCCGACAGCGAACGGCCGAACGCGCGCAGGTGCGGGATCACCGCCGCAAGCTGGTCCTTGAAGTCCGGATCCGACAGCGGAACCGGCTCGGCCGAGGCGCTGGCTGGTCCGTCTTCGCGATCTTCTGCCAAACTAGACCCCACCCGTTGCGTGGGCGCAGCCGTGGCCGCGCGCACTTTGCTTCAACATGAACAGCGATTGTTACGGAAGCTAGGGATTCAGGACCGGCCAACCAAGACGATCAGCGCGAAAAGAATCACCACCAGCAACGTACCAATGATGAGAACATTGCGGGCAACCCCAGGGGTTGAACCGGCGCGCGCTTCCGTCGTGGTCTGATGAACCCCTGAATCGGAATGTCGCGGGTCGGCCATTATGCTCTCGTTACGAAACCACTGTTCGACCGGCCAACGCGCCGAGCTGAGTCGTGTTCCGCTACTCAAGCGGCAGGAACCGTCGCTGCGTCGAAGAACAGGGCCTGGGCGATCGCCGCCTTCACCGTTGAACGCTGGAACGGCTTAGTGATCAGGAAGGTCGGCTCGGGCCGGGTCCCGGTCAGCAGCCGCTCGGGAAATGCGGTGATGAAGATGACCGGCACCGAAAATTCGGCGAGGATATCCTTGACCGCGTCGATTCCGCTCGAATCGTCGGCGAGCTGGATGTCGGCAAGCACCAGCCCCGGCGGGTTGGAGCGCGCCTGGGTCACCGCTTCGTCGCGGGTGACCGCGACTCCGGTGACGTTGTGGCCAAGGTCGCGGACGATCGTCTCGATATCCATCGCGATGATCGGCTCATCCTCGATGATCAGCACGTCGGCGAGCGTTTGCCGCTCAATCTCCTCGAGCGCCTCGGCGACCAGCGAGTCGACGTCCGACGGCGAGGCATTGATCAGATAGCCGGTGTCCTCCGACGAAAAGCCCTCGAGCGAGGTCAGCAGCAGTGCCTGGCGCGACAGCGGGGTAATTCGCGACAGCCGCGCGTGGGCGATTCCTTCGGCGCCGGTCGGGCTCGAGCTGGGCTCCTCGCCTTCCTCGATATTGGCGGTCGACCAGATCGCGTGGAACGTCTTGTAGAGCCCGAGCCGCGGATCGACGTCGCGCGGGAATTCATCGGGCTTGGCGACGATCGCTTCGAGAGTCGCGCGGACAAAGGCGTCGCCATGCGACTGGCTGCCGGTCAGGGCGCGCGAATAGCGGCGAAGAAATGGCAGGTGGGGTGCGAGTTCCTGGCCAAGGGACATGTTTTGTAATTCTCCCTCGTGATTTACGAACTTGCGCCGTCTTTGGCGGCGCGTCTGAATTGTTGCAACCCTGGAAGGACTGTTCGGTCGCTTGGCATTCCACCGCCCCCAGAGAGTGAAGCTCCTCTGGAACAAAGGACCGGGCATTTGGTTTCGTGGCTGGGCCGGATGCGCTGCCGAAGCGGTTCACTGCCAGGTAGCGGCCGGCCCAACGTGTGTCTTGGCGGGGCACACTTAACGCGAGACCATTGCGCGGCAAGGTGAGTTGGCTATGAGCGCGCAACACCCGCGCCAGGGGGAATACTAATTGAGTGCCAAGAAGCGAAGCGAGACGGAGGCAGCCGGTCATTCCAGGCGCTCGAAAACGTCGCCGACTTCCGATCGGAACGGCCGCAAAGCGCGATCCAGCGATCTTGGGCGCGCGCTCCGCTCCGTTTACGACGATACGCTGCGTGAATCGGTTCCAGACGACTTCCTCGATCTCATCGGCAAGCTCAGCTAACGTTTCTCCCTCGGCGAAGGTGGCGGAATGATCGGCGGCGAACGCTTCTCGCGCTTGCCGACCGCGGCCAAGCTGCTCCTCATCCTCACCGCCGTACTGCTGCCGATCGGGTTCGCCTTGGCGTGGCTCGGCGAAACCGGAATCCGCCAGGCGAATGAGGCGCTGCAGGGCCGGTCGGAAGACCAGGCGCGTGCAGCCGGCCAGGCGATCGAAAGCCTGGTCGCAAGAAATGCGCTTGCGCTTCGAGTCGCAGCCAATGGAGCGCTCGCTGCGAGCCCGGCGGGCGCCTGCGACCGGGCCCGCCGCTCGCTCGCGATCGCGCCTGCAGTGTCGGAGCGATTCGAGCTTGAGGACACCAACGGCAACCCGATCTGCACATCAGGACCGCCGAGCGACACAAGCGAGCTTCCGCTCGTCGCGCCTGGCGATATCCGAGTCGCGATAGCGCCCGACGCCGACGCAGTCGCGGTCCGCGCCGGAGTCGTCGGCGGAATGGCGACGACCCTCATCAGCGTCGATGAGCTGCGCACCGCCGCGACCCAACCCGGCACCGGCGTCAGCATGCTGTTGTTGACCGACCATGTCCGCGAATTGCGGATCATCAGCCCGCCCGGACGCGACGTGAACCTGAGGATCGTCGAAACCCCCGTCAGCAACGGCAGTCTCGTCGCCCGGGTCGGAGTCGCGCACCAACACGTCGCGACCATCGACCGACTGCTGTTGCTGTTGCCGCTGCTGATGTGGGTCGCTGCAGCGCTGATCACCTGGCTGCTGGTCAGCCGGCTACTCGTCTGGCCGCTGCGGCGCCTCGAACGAGCCGTGCTCCAATATCGGCCCGGCGAAGGTGAGCTCGATTTGCCGCGCAAGCTCGGCCCGTCGCAGGAGATCCAGGGGCTGCGCGACGCGTTCGCCCGGGCGGTTGCCCGGGTCGAGGATTCGGAACGCGAAATGGCCGGCGCGCTGGAGGGCCAGCGGCGGCTCGTCCGCGAAGTCCATCACCGGGTGAAAAACAACCTGCAGGTGGTCGCGTCGCTGCTCAACATCCACGGCCGGAGCGCCGCCACCCCCGAAGCGCGCGCGGCTTATGCCGGCATCAGCCGGCGGGTTGGCGCATTGTCGATCGTCCACCGCAACCATTTCGCGGAAATGGAGGAAACCCGCGGAATCGCGCTTCGCCCGCTGGTCACCGAGCTCGCCGCCGAGCTTCGCGCGACCGCCGCCGAGCCGGCCAGAGGCCTGGTCATCGAGCTCGACCTCGACACGATCTACACCACCCAGGACGTCGCCGTCGCGGTCGCCTTCCTGGTCACCGAAATCGTCGAGTTCGCGATGCTCAACGCGCCGCAGGATCCGATCGAGATCACCATCCGGCGGACCAGCGAGCTGACCGCCCGGCTGTCGCTCAGCAACCGGGTATTGGTGCCCGACGATGATGGCGATCAGGAAAAAGTCCAGTTCGAGCGGATTGTCTCGGGCCTCGCCAAGCAGTTGCGGTCGAATCTCGACCGTAAGCTTGGCAGATACAGCGTTGATTTGCCGGCTTTTCCGCCCGCCTGACGGCCCGTCCCGGATTGTTACGCGGTCGACGAAAAAAGTTACTGCCGTTCGGAACTGATTTCGAAGACGCCGCGTTGTGCTGTTCGGATAGTGACCTTTTGCCCCCCGCTCTCGCTATCCGCTTAAATGGGCCCGGAACCGCCAACCCTCCCCCCC
>JAZJZB010000070.1:0-1607 GCA_040390085.1 Pseudomonadota bacterium
CGCCAAGGCTGGCGGCGACATCGAGCTCAACGACGAGATTTTCGCCGTCGAGCCCCGCGCCGATATCCTTCACCGCGTCGTCACCTGGCAGCTCATCAACCGCCGCGCTCCGGCGCGTGCGGCCCGTGAGCGCAGCGAGGTTGCTCGCACTGGCAAGAAGTTCGGTCGCCAGAAGGGCGGCGGTACCGCCCGCCACGGCGATCGTCGCGCACCGATCTTCATCGGCGGCGGCAAGGCCCACGGCCCGCGCGCCCGGGTGTTCAGCTCGAGCCTCAACAAGAAGGTCCGTGCGCTCGGCCTGAGGATGGCGCTGTCGTCGAAGGCGAAGGAGGGCAACCTCATCGTCGTCGACAACCTCGACGTATCCGAGGCCAAGACCCGCACGCTCAAGTCGCAGCTCGGCAATCTGGGTTTCGGCAAGACCGCGCTGGTGATCGACGGTGACGCGCTCAACGTCGGTTTCGCCCGCGCCTCGTCGAACCTCGAAAGCATCAACCTGCTGCCTGCGGCGGGTGCCAACGTTTACGACATCATGCGCCACGAGACGCTGGTCCTGACCCGCGCCGCGGTCGAAAAGCTGGAGGCCCGCTTCAATGGCTAAGAAGCAGCAAGCGGCGCCCGACGCGCGCCACTACGACATCGTGCTTGCACCGCACATCACCGAGAAATCGACGATGCTGTCGGAGCATAACGCGGTCGTGTTCAAGGTTGCCTCGAAGGCGACCAAGCCGGAGATCAAGGCTGCGGTCGAGGCCCTGTTCGGGGTCACGGTCAAGAACGTGAACACGATCGTGACCAAGGGCAAGACCAAGCGGTGGAAGGGCCAGCCCTACCAGCGCTCGGATGTGAAAAAAGCGATCGTCACCCTCGCCGAGGGCCAGTCGATCGACGTGACGAGCGGGATCTAAGCCATGGCTCTCAAGCAATATAAGCCGACCTCTCCGGCCCGCCGCGGCCTGATCCTGGTCGACAAGTCCGCGCTGTGGAAGGGCAAGCCAGTCAAGGCTTTGACCGAAGGCAAGCGCAAGACCGGTGGCCGCAACAACAAGGGCCATGTGACCTCGCGCGGGATCGGCGGCGGCCACAAGCAGAAGTATCGCCAGATCGACTTCAAGCGCCGGACCTGGGACGTCGCAGCGACGGTCGAGCGGCTGGAATATGACCCGAACCGCTCGGCGTTCATCGCGCTCGTGACTTACGAGGGCGGCGAGCAGGCCTATATCATCGCTCCGCAGCGCCTCGCGCCGGGCGACAAGGTCATCGCCGGCAAGAAGGTCGACGTGAAGCCGGGCAATGCGATGGAGGTCGGCCAGATGCCGGTCGGCACCATCGTCCACAATGTCGAGCTGAAGCCCGGCAAGGGCGGCCAGATCGCACGCGCCGCGGGGACCTATGTCCAGGTCGTCGGGCGCGACCGCGGAATGGTCATCGTCAGGCTGAATTCAGGCGAGCAGCGCTACGTCCGTTCGGATTGCATGGCGACCGTCGGAGCGGTGTCGAACCCCGACAACGCCAACCAGACGCTGGCCAAGGCCGGCCGCACCCGCTGGCTCGGCAAGCGCCCGCTGACCCGCGGCGTCGCCAAGAACCCGGTCGACCACCCGCAC
>JAZJZB010000070.1:1697-5212 GCA_040390085.1 Pseudomonadota bacterium
TTAAGCCATGGCCCGTTCCATCTGGAAAGGTCCGTTCGTCGAGCTTTCGCTGCTCAAGAAAGCGGAAGCTGCTCAGGACAATAGCAAGCGCGCGCCGATCAAGACCTGGTCGCGCCGTTCGACGATCCTGCCGCAGTTCGTCGGCCTCACCTTCAATGTCTACAACGGCCGCAAGTTCGTGCCGGTGTCGGTCAACGAAGACATGGTCGGAATGAAGCTCGGCGAGTTCGCGCCGACGCGCACCTTCCCTGGCCACGCCGCTGACAGGAAGGGCAAGCGCTGATGAGCAAGTCCGCTGCACCCCGCAAGGTCGGTGAGAAGGAAGCGCTCGCGATCGGCAACACGATCCGTGGCTCGGCGCGCAAGCTCAACCTCGTCGCGACCATGATCCGCGGCCGCAAGGTCGAGGAAGCGCTCAACATCCTCAAGTTCAGCCCGAAGGGGATGAGCGAGGACGTTTACAAGGTGCTCGCCTCGGCGGTCGCCAATGCCGAGAACAACCACAACCTCGACGTCGACGCGCTGATCGTCGCCGAGGCGAGCGTCGGCAAGTCGATCTCGATGAAGCGCTTCGCGACCCGTGCGCGCGGCCGTTCGTCGCGCATCGTCAAGCCGTTCAGCCGCCTCCGGGTCGTCGTTCGCGAGCAGGAAGAAGCGTAATGGGTCAGAAATCCTCTCCGGTCGGGCTTCGGCTGCAGATCAACCGTACCTGGGACAGCCGCTGGTTCGCGGAAGGCCAGGATTACGGGCGCCTGCTGCTGGAGGACCTCAAGCTCCGGAAGTACATCATCAAGAAGGCCCCGCAGGCGGCGATCTCCAAGGTCGTCATCGAACGTCCAGCCAAGATCTGCCGGGTCAGCATCTATGCCGCTCGCCCGGGCGTGATCATCGGCAAGAAGGGCGCTGACATCGAGAAGCTCAAGAAAGAGCTTCAGAAGATGACTTCGAGCGACGTCAGTCTCAACATCGTCGAGATCCGCAAGCCGGAGATTGACGCCAAGCTCGTCGCCCAGGGCGTCGCCGACCAGCTCGAGCGCCGCATTGCCTTCCGCCGCGCGATGAAGCGCGCCGTCCAATCGGCCCTGCGCCTTGGCGCCGAGGGCATTCGAATCACCTGCGCGGGCCGCCTCGGCGGCGCCGAGATCGCCCGCACCGAATGGTATCGCGAGGGTCGCGTTCCGCTGCACACGCTGCGCGGCAACGTCGATTACGCCGAAGCCACCGCGCACACCGCTTATGGCGTGTGCGGCGTCAAGGTGTGGGTCTTCAAGGGTGAGATTCTCGGCCACGACCCGCTCGCGCAGGACCGGTTGATGATGGAGGCTCAGACCTCCGGAGTTCGCCCGGCCCGCGAAGAGCGCGGCAACCGGTAAGCGCGAAGGACAAACACCATGCTGCAACCCAAGCGCACCAAATTCCGCAAGGCCTTCAAGGGCCGGATCCACGGCAACGCCAAGGGCGGGACTGAGCTCAACTTCGGCGCCTTCGGCTTGAAGGCGATGGAGCCCGAGCGGATCACCGCGCGCCAGATCGAAGCGGCCCGCCGCGCGATCACCCGCCACATCAAGCGCTCGGGCCGCTTGTGGATCCGCGTGTTCCCGGACGTTCCGGTCAGCTCGAAGCCGGCCGAAGTCCGCATGGGCTCGGGCAAGGGCGCGCCCGAATTCTGGGTCGCCCGAGTCAAGCCGGGCCGGATCCTGTTCGAGCTCGACGGTGTCCCTGGCCACCTCGCCAAGACCGCCTTCGAGCGCGCGGCCGAAAAGCTGCCGATCAAGACCAAGGTCGTCGCCCGCCTGGGTGAGACCCTGGCCGGAGAGGAAAAGTAAGATGCCTGCGATCGACGATCTCAAGCAGAAGAGCGACGACCAGCTGCAGCAGCAGCTGATCGAGCTCAAGCGTGAGCAGTTCAACCTGCGCTTCCAGTCGGCGACCAACCAGCTCGAGAAGCCAAGCCGAGTGCGTGAGGTGCGCCGCACCATCGCGCGCATCAAGACGCTGCAGCACCAGCGCGCCCAGGCGCAAAGCGCCCAGGCGTAAGGAGTATTTGAGAAATGCCTAAGCGCGTCCTCACCGGCACCGTGGTGTCCGACAAGGGTGACAAGACGGTCGTGGTCCGTGTCGAGCGGCGGGTGAAGCACCCGCTCTATGGCAAGATCATCAAGCGGTCGAAGAAGTACCACGCTCACGACGCGGCCAATGGCTTCCACGTCGGCGAGATCGTGCGCATCGAGGAGTGCGCGCCGATCTCCAAGCTGAAGACGTGGACGGTCCTCGACCGCATCGGCACGGCCAAGGTCGGCTCGGTCGACATCGCGGAGCCGGACATGTCCGTCCCACCCAAGGCCGAGCCCGCGAAGCCGGCCGAGGAAAAGGCTGAGAAGAAGCCCGCCAGGAAGCCGACGAAGAAGGCGAAAGCCGAAGCCGTCGCCGACGCGGACGCCTGAGAAGATTTTGAGAGGATAAGGGTCGAACCATGATCCAGATGCAGTCCAACCTGGACGTTGCGGATAACAGCGGCGCAAAGCGCGTTCAGTGCATCAAGGTGCTGGGCGGCTCGAAGCGCCGCACCGCGGGCGTCGGCGACATCATTGTCGTCAGCGTCAAGGAAGCCGCGCCGCGCGGCCGCGTGAAGAAGGGCGACGTTCACCGTGCGGTGATCGTCCGCACCGCCAAGGACATCCGCCGTCCCGACGGTTCGGTGATCCGCTTCGATTCCAACGCCGCGGTGCTGGTCAACAAGAACGAGGAGCCGATCGGCACCCGTATCTTTGGCCCGGTCGTGCGTGAGCTTCGTGCCCGCAAGCACATGAAGATCATCAGCCTCGCCCCGGAGGTGCTGTAATGGCCGCGCAGAAGATCAAGAAGGGCGACCGCGTCGTGATCCTGTCCGGTAAGGACAAGGGCCGCACTGGCGAGGTCATCAAGGCCCTTCCCAAGGATAGCAAGGTGATCGTGTCGGGCGTCAACGTCCACGCGCGTCATCGCAAGCCGACGCAGGAAAGCCCGCAGGGCGGGATCGAGCGCAAGGAAGCGCCGCTGCACGTGTCGAATGTCGCGATCGCCGATCCCAAGACCGGCAAGCCGACCCGGGTCCGCTTCGAGGAGCGCGACGGCAAGAAGGTCCGCGTCGCGACCAAGTCTGGAGAGTTGATCCATGGCTGATAAGGAAAAGAAGGTCGACGAGGCGCTGGAGCCCGTGACCGAGCAGGTCGAGCAGGTCGAGCAGGTCGAGCTGGTTGGCGAGGCCGCGAAGGCGGAAGCCGAGGCGATCGAAGCGTTGCCGAAGGTCGAAGAGGCCGCGGTTCCGCAGGCCGCGAAGATTGCTGCTAAGCCGTCGAAGACGCCGAAGGATTACAAGCCCCGGCTCAAGGCCGACTATGATGAGCGCATCGTCCCGGCGATGACCGAGCGGTTCGGCTACAAGAACCGCATGGAAGTTCCGCGGCTCGAGAAGATCGTCATCAACATGGGCGTCGGCGAGGCGACCCAGGACAAGAAGAAGGTCGAGACCGCGG
>JAZJZB010000071.1:0-1589 GCA_040390085.1 Pseudomonadota bacterium
AACCGCCGTAGGGGGATTACTCCTACCGAGGGTTCGAATCCCTCCGTCTCCGCCAGCCGCGATTTTTAGCGAACCATAGCGACCAATCGCGGCTCCAAGAATTCCCGAAAAACAGGCGTTTATTACGCTTGAAGCATCAAAATTTAGGCCGCCGTCGACCGTGCTCGTTTGCCACGAACCGCTGCCATTTTTATGGCTATTTTTATGGCTGGACTAACCTGGGCGGGGAGCGCATTCTGCTTTTCGGAGGTTGTGGCAAATGCACACGCGGGGTCGGATCAATGTCCGTCAGCTGGCGATTCTGACCAAGCCCGGCGTCTATTCAGACGGTGGAGGCCTTTACCTGCGGGTGAGGAAGGCCGGATCGCGGTCCTGGTTTTTTATATGCATGACCGACGGGAAGCGGCGCGAACTCGGCCTTGGGTCCGTTCATGACGTAACGCTCGCGCAGGCGCGTCAGAAGGCGGCCGAAATGCGCGCGGCATTCATGGATGGACGGGATCCTGTCCTGGAACGTTCGGCTGCGGCTCAGCCGGCTGTCATGCCGCAAACGTTTGGCGAGTTTGCGGAAGCGTTGATCGACGACATCGAGTCAGGCTTTCGGAACGAGAAACACAGGAAACAATGGCGCTCGACGCTCGCCACGCATGCTGCTTCGCTGAGATCGAAGCCACTGGCTGCGATCGATACGGATGACATCGTCGAGGTCCTGAAGCCGATCTGGACCAAGCTGCCGGAGACGGCGTCACGAGTACGAGGACGAATCGAACGCGTCCTGGATGCGGCCAAGGCCAAGCGCTTTCGTTCAGGCGAGAATCCGGCCCGCTGGCGGGGCCATCTCGAACTGCTTCTGCCCCGGCGATCCAAGATCGACAAGGATCACCACGCCGCACTTTCATTCGCGGACGTCGCAGGCTTCATGAGCGAACTCGCTGGCCGATCCGCAACTGCGGCACGAGCGCTGGAGTTTACCATTCTGACGGCCGCTCGCACTGGCGAGGCACTGGGAGCGACCTGGGACGAGATCGATTTCGAGACGAAGATCTGGTCAATTCCCGCGGTTCGCATGAAGGCGGGACAGCCGCATCAGATCCCCTTGAGTTGCGGTGCGATCGCAGCGCTTGAAGCTGTCTGTCCAAAGAAAACCGATCTCAGCGGCTTGGTTTTTCGAAACGGTGAAAGTGCTCGTCTGTCAAATATGTCGATGAGCATGCTGCTCCGTCGCATGGGTCGCGACAGTATCACCGTGCACGGCTTCCGGTCGACCTTCCGCGATTGGGCGGACGAGGCGACGAGTTTCGCACGGGAAGATATTGAGATGGCATTGGCGCACACCATCAAATCCAAGGCTGAGCGTGCCTACCGGCGTGGGCGAGCGCCCGATAAGCGCCGCGCACTCATGGCAGCGTGGTCGAAGTTCTGCGCGGGCTAGGGCAGGACTACTGCGACAAGCAAGCAGACTCAAATATCTAATAGCTAACCGAAATCGGTACTGCCGCTCGCGCTAAAACGACTTCAACCTTCCGCTTGACTCGTTGACCTAAATCAATGATCTTAAAAGCGCCGAGTCGCTAAATCGATGCGAGAAA
>JAZJZB010000071.1:1689-4131 GCA_040390085.1 Pseudomonadota bacterium
TACCTCTAGCTCGACTAGTCTTCGGAGAAGCGTCCGAAATGGCTTCTGAGATTGCACCAGGCGTGGTTCACACTCTCGGATTGGGGGTATCCGACGCACCTCTTCGTGATCCGGCCGAGTTGACGCGGTACTTTGAGACCGCGTCGGTCGAATCTATGTTTGATTTTGTTTCGGGCGAGCTGATCGGTGATTTGGAGACGGACAGCGACGACCAGACGCGCGCGACGCTTCAGGAGCTTTCCGCCGCCCTCCGACTAACCGGCGCCGCGGCCGAATCGCGCGCGACGCCCCTGCGGGTCGGCGATGCACTGGTGGCGTTGCGCCGGCTCCCTTTCCTCACCACTCGTCTCGAAGGCGCCGCGCCGGCGTGGAGCACGGGCCTTGCGGCCGAGCGGCGCATCGGGCCGATCGCCGACCGGCTCGGCCGCAACATCTGGATCGACATCTTTCGCCGCGTTCGGCAGCTTCGTTTCGTCCGCAGCGCCGGTGGGCCGCCCTTCCTGACCCTGCCCATCGTCCAGGCAGGGCGGGCGATCCGCGCCACCACGCTGCGTGCCGGCCGATCGCTCGACATCACCGCCGGCAGTCTCTGGTTCGCGACCGGCCTCTTCACCACGGCGCCGGCAAATGTCTATTCGGGGTTGCGCATCTCCAAGGGTAGTCTGCGCTTCTCCGCCGACATCGCTCTCGGGAATGACGAGGTGGTCGTACCGCCCTCGGTGTCGATAGACCTGACGCTCGAGTTCGACCCGCCCGTGCCCGAGGCCCCCGCGACTGGCAGCGAGTTCGCCGCGACGAGTTGCCGCCCGCCCAAGGGCCTCGACATCTCGATCCGGCCCGCCGGCGGCGCGATCGCGGTGCGCGGCGGCGCGAAGCTCACTGCCTGGGGAGCCAAGGTGGCGCTCGCCCCCATGGACGGCGCCGCGCAATACCGCGATGACCTCAACCGGCTGGTGCTACCGATGAAGCCCAATCGGCCCTCTTTCGCCATCGAGAAGGTTGTTTCGACGCTGTTCGTGCCGTCCGGCGAGGCCGCCATCTCGGCAGCGGGCTTAGCGCTGCCGGCGGCCGTCATAGCTCCGGCCGATCTCGGGGAGGCGAGCGGCGTCGGCGCGCTGATGCTGGAGATGGATCTCGGCCTCGCCGCCACCTGGCAGGGCGAGCCGCGTTCGGTCGATCTCGGCCCGGCGCTGCTGTTGCTGGACGAATCGCGCCTCGCTTTCACCGGGCGCGCCGCCCGCGCCATTGGCACCGTGGTGCGTCCGCATCTGGCGCACCTGTCCGAGCCGACGACTCTTGCCTATGCGATGCTCGACAAGACCGCCGTCCATTATCTGACCGGCGCCGATGGTGGAGAGTCGGTCGCCCTTTCGGCGGCAGTGGACGTTCGCCTCCCCAAGCCGGTGGATGTGGCCGGCAACCGGGTCAGCGCGCGCTTGCCGGCGGCGTTGGTCCTGATCGCCAGTACGCCGGCCGGCGAGCGCAGCCTGATGGTGATCGGGCTCACGGCGGTGCTGCCGCACGAACGACCCGTCGCTTTTGCCCTCACCAACGCCGTGCTGCGCGCGACGCGGCCGCGCGCCGTCTTCCTAACCGGCCGACTGGACGGCGATACGATTGCCGAGGGGCTGGCCTTCACCGTCTATGGTCTCGGCGGTCTGCTGCCATCGCTGCCCGATCCCTACGCCGCAAATTCGGGGCTGGGATCGCGTTTTGGCGCCGCCAGCCAAGGATATCTGCTCAGCACCTTCCGCTTCGGCCCTGGGATCGAGGCGCTGGGCTTCGTCCTGCCTCCGGGCGCAGCGATCAATCCTCCAAGCGAGGGTCCCACGTTCGGATCGGCGCAGCAGGTCGCGTCCGCCCTCGCGTCCGACAGGATGGTCGGCGGGCGCCCGGCCTTCGGCGACATTTTCGATTTCGAGACGCAGCCCAAGATCGTCCTGCTCGACGTCTCCACCAACGTCAGCCGCTTCGGCGTGGCGCTACGCCCGCCCCGCCGTGAGGATCGTGAGAGCCTGGCCCAGCATCCTGTGAGGCCGGCCCAAGTGCAGGGGCTCGATCTCTCTGTCGATGGCCGCTTCCTGGTGCTGCTGACGCTGCCAGCTGTGCAATGGGAACCGGTGCGCGCACTGCCGGGACCCGAGCCTTTCCCCGACGAGGTGCGGTTTGCCAATAGCGGCGTACCGACCACGATCGACGTGCCCAGCGTTGAGCTCGTGCCGATCAGCCCGCTCGCGGCCTATAAGACGATCCTCGACAATTTCACCCGAGACAATCCGCAGCCCTCACGGGCTCGCTTCACGCTTCCCTTCGGCATGGTCGCCGAGGCGCGACTTATCGCTTCATCGCCGGCCGGCCGCGGCGCACGGGTCGGCGAAGTGCGGCCTTCCACCGCCGACCTGGAGGGTGCGCATCAGTTGCGCCTCGAAGCGGACGATCCGG
>JAZJZB010000072.1:0-5379 GCA_040390085.1 Pseudomonadota bacterium
CGACGAGATCATGGCGCACGAGCCCGACGGCTTCTTCCTGTCGAACGGGCCGGGCGATCCGGCGGCGACCGGCGAATATGCGGTGCCGGTCATCCAGGCGATGATCGCGACGAAGAAGCCATTGTTCGGAATCTGCCTCGGCCACCAGATGCTTGCGCTGGCGGTCGGCGGGAAAACGGCAAAAATGTTCCAGGGCCACCGCGGCGCCAACCACCCGGTCAAGCGCCTCGCCGACGGCAAGGTCGAGATTACGTCGATGAACCACGGCTTCGCGGTGGAGCGGGAAGGCATGCCCGACAATGTGCGCGAGACGCACGTGTCGCTGTTCGACGGCAGCAATTGCGGGATCGAGCTGACCGACCGCCCGGCGTTCAGCGTGCAATATCACCCGGAAGCGAGCCCGGGGCCGCAGGACAGCTTCTATCTGTTCGAGAAGTTTGTTGGGATGCTGAAGTGAGAACCGCCGTCGCTGCTCTCGCCACGCTCGCTCTCTCCGCCTGCGCGACGCCGGCGCGGATGCATGACGAGGCGCAGCTCAATCAGGTCGCGCTCGGCTGCGGGCTGGCGCTTGGCGAGCTGATCCAGGACGAGAGCGAGAAACGGCTGGTTTTGCTGATCCACCAGGACCCGAGCCCGCAGCAGCGCCTGTGCGTCGCCCAATGGGCGAAGCGCAACGGGCTCAAAGCGGTGTTCGTGAATATGAGTTTTCCGTCGTGAGGCGCCAGCGCCCGATTTTCCCCTCCCCCTGCTTGCGGGGGGAGGGAGGAGCCGCGTCAGCGGCGGAGGGAGAGGGGGCTGTTTCCGTCTCGCGGCCGATCTCCCCCTCTCCCCGCTCACCCCGGATCAAGTCCGGGGTGAGTCGCCCTCTCCCCCTGAAGGGGGCGAGGGGATTGGTTCGGCACGTCCCCAATTCAGATCACGAGAGCTTCTCCGTCAATGCCTAAGCGTACCGACATTTCCTCGATTCTGATCATCGGCGCCGGGCCGATCGTCATCGGCCAGGCGGCCGAGTTCGATTATTCGGGCAGCCAGGCGGTCAAGGCGCTCAAGGCCGAGGGCTACCGGGTGATCGTCGTCAATTCGAACCCGGCGACGATCATGACCGATCCCGAGCTTGCCGACGCGACCTATATCGAGCCGGTGACGCCCGAGATCGTGGCCAGGATCCTCGAAAAGGAGCGGCCCGACGCGCTGCTTCCGACGATGGGCGGGCAGACCGCGCTCAATACCGCGCTTGCCTTGTTCAAGGACGGGACGCTCGACCGGCTCGGGGTGCAGCTGATCGGCGCCAATGCCGAAGCGATCGAAAAGGCCGAGGACCGGCTCAAGTTCCGCGAGGCGATGGACAAGATCGGGCTCGAAAGCCCGCGCTCGGCGATCGCCCACTCGATGGACGAGGCGCTGGCGGCGCTCGAAAGCGTCGGATTGCCGGCGATCATCCGCCCGAGCTTCACGCTTGGCGGGACCGGCGGCGGGATCGCCTACAACCGCGACGAGTTCGACGCGATCGTCCGCGGCGGGCTGGAAGCGTCGCCGACCAGTGAAGTGCTGATCGAGGAATCGGTGCTCGGCTGGAAGGAATATGAGATGGAAGTCGTGCGCGACCGCGCCGACAATGCGATCATCATCTGCTCGATCGAGAATATCGACCCGATGGGGGTGCACACCGGCGACAGCATCACCGTCGCCCCGGCGCTGACGCTGACCGACAAGGAATATCAGCGGATGCGCTCGGCGAGCATCGCTGTGCTGCGCGAAATCGGCGTTGAAACAGGGGGTTCAAACGTCCAGTTCGCGGTCGATCCGAAGACCGGGCGGATGGTGGTGATCGAGATGAACCCGCGGGTGTCGCGGTCGTCGGCGCTGGCTTCCAAGGCGACCGGATTCCCGATCGCCAAGGTCGCGGCGCGGCTGGCGGTCGGCTACACGCTCGACGAGATCGCCAACGACATCACCGGCGGCGCGACCCCGGCGAGCTTCGAGCCGACCATCGATTATGTGGTGACCAAGGTGCCGCGCTTCGCCTTCGAGAAGTTCAAGGGCGCCGAGGCCCTGCTGTCGACGTCGATGAAGAGCGTCGGCGAAGTGATGGCGATCGGGCGCAATTTCGCCGAGAGCCTGCAAAAAGCGCTACGCGGGCTGGAGACCGGGCTGACCGGGCTCGACCGGGTGCGCGAATATGAGGATGCCGACCCGGCGACGATCGAAAGCGCGCTGGCCCGGGCGACCCCCGACCGGTTGCTGGTCGCCGGCGAGGCGCTTCGCCAGGGTTTTACGGTCCAGCGGATCAACGAGATCGCCGGCTTCGACCCGTGGTTCCTCGAGCGGCTGAAGGAGATCGTCGAGGCCGAGGAGGAAGTGCGGGTCAACGGGCTGCCGAGCGACGCGCGGGCAATGCGGCGCCTGAAGGCGATGGGCTTTTCCGACGCCCGGCTGGCGCAGCTCGCGCTTCGCTCGGCGCACGTGGAGCGCGAGATGAGCGAGGCGGTGGCCGCCGGCGGCTCGGGCACGGTCCATACCGCGATGACCGCGATGACCGGTGGAATCACCGAGAGCGAGGTGCGTTCGCACCGGCTGCGGCTCGGCGTTCGCCCGGTGTTCAAGCGGATCGACAGCTGCGCGGCCGAGTTCGATGCTGCGACGCCCTATCTCTACTCGACCTACGAAGCGCCTTTGTTCGGCGAGCCCGAGGACGAGGCGGAAGTGTCTTCGGCGCGCAAGGTGATGATCCTCGGCGGCGGGCCGAACCGGATCGGGCAGGGGATCGAGTTCGATTATTGCTGCTGCCACGCCGCCTTCGCGCTTGGCCGCGACCGTGGACCGGAGTTTGGCGGCCAGGCCGGCGCCGGGTTCGAAGTGATCATGGTCAATTGCAACCCGGAGACGGTGTCGACCGACCCGGACACCTCCGACCGGCTCTATTTCGAGCCGCTGACTGCCGAGGACGTGCTCGAGATCGTCCGCCGCGAGCAGGAAAAGGGCGAGTTGCTGGGGGTGATCGTCCAGCTCGGCGGCCAGACCCCGCTCAAGCTCGCCGAGGAGCTGCAGGCGTCGGGAGTGCCGATCCTTGGCACCTCGCCCGACAGCATCGACCTTGCCGAGGACCGCGAGCGGTTCGCGGCGCTGGTCGGGCGGCTGGGCCTCAAGCAGCCGGCCAATGGCATCGCGCGCAGCCGCGACGAAGCGCTGCGGGTCGCGACAAGGATCGGCTATCCGGTGCTGCTGCGGCCGTCCTACGTGCTTGGCGGGCGCGGAATGGAGGTGGTCGACGGGCCGGCCCAGCTCGACCATTATATCGCGACCGCGGTGTCGGTGTCGGGCAAGAGCCCGGTGCTGATCGACCGCTATTTGCGCGACGCGATCGAGGTCGATGTCGACGCCATCTGCGACGGCGTGGACGTCGCGGTCGCCGGCGTGCTCCAGCATATCGAGGAAGCCGGAGTCCATTCGGGCGACAGCGCCTGCGCGATCCCGCCGCACAGCCTCAGCCCGGCGATCGTCGCCGAGATCGAGCGGCAGACGACGGAGCTTGCGCTTGCGCTCAAGGTCAAGGGGCTGATGAACGTCCAGTTCGCGGTCAAGGACGAGGAAGTTTACCTGATCGAGGTCAACCCGCGGGCAAGCCGGACGGTGCCGTTTGTCGCCAAGGCGACCGGGCGGGCGATCGCCAAGATCGCCGCGCGGGTGATGGCCGGCGAGGCGCTGAGCAGCTTCGAGCCGTTCAGCCGCGAGCTCGACTATATCGCGGTCAAGGAATCGGTGTTCCCGTTCGCGCGCTTCCCGGGAACCGACCCGGTGCTTGGTCCGGAAATGAAGAGCACAGGCGAAGTCATGGGAATCGATCGCGATTTCGACATCGCCTTTGCCAAGTCACTGCTCGGCGCGGGGATGATCCTACCGCAGGGCGGGACCGCCTTCGTGTCGGTCAAGGACGCCGACAAGGATCATATCGTGCCGGCGGTCGAGAAGCTGGTGGAGCTTGGCTTCGACATCATCGCGACCAGCGGCACCGCGGCTTATTTGCAGTCGAAGGGGCTTCCGGTCAGCCCGGTCAACAAGGTCGCGCAGGGGAGGCCGCACATCGTCGACCGGCTGCTCGACGGCGACGTCGCTTTGGTGTTCAACACCACCGAGGGCTGGCAGTCGCTCAAGGACAGCCATTCGATCCGGACGACCGCGCTGACCAAGAAGGTGCCCTATTTCACGACGGCCGCGGCGAGCCTTGCCGCGGCGCGGTCGATCGAGGCGGTTCGCGGGCATGCGCTTGAAGTCGCCTCGCTCCAATCCTATTATTCGGCCTCCCGAGGCTGAGCTTCCACTCACAATTTGCCTAGTAATGCGGGCCGCAGGCGCGCCGGGGCAGCGTTTTGAAAAGGGATTTTACCGATGGCGAGTGCCGACAAGGTACCGATGCTCGAAGAGGGCCACCGCAAGCTCAATGAGGATTTGAAGCGGCTTAAGAGCGAGCGCCCCGAGATCGTCGAGGCGATCGAGGCAGCGCGCGCGCACGGCGACCTCAGCGAGAATGCCGAATATCATGCCGCCAAGGAGCGCCAGGGCCATATCGAGGCGAGCATCATCGACATCGAGGACCAGCTCAGCCGGGCGATGGTGATCGACCCGACGACGCTGTCGGGCAACAGGGTGGTGTTCGGGGCGACCGTCACGCTCAAGGACGAGGACGGCAAGAAGGTGAAATACCAGCTGGTCGGCCAGACCGAAGCCGACGCCCGGGTCGGCCGGATCAGCTTTAATTCGCCGCTCGGCCGGGCCCTGATCGGGCGCGAGGTCGGCGAGGACGTCGAGGTTTCAACCCCGTCGGGCGACCGCTGGTACCAGATCAAGAAGATCGAGTTCATTTGACCCTGGCCGACCGCATCCCGCGCACTGCGACCAGCGCGATCACGCTGGTCACCGCCCTTGCCTGGGTGCTCGCGGCGCTCGCCGGCTATTCGGACGAGGCTGCCTTCGGTCTCGGCTTCATCCCGGCGCGCTTTGGCGTGCCCTCGGTCCCGTGGACGGCAGCGCCCGCGTTCCTGACTCCGCTGACCGCGACCCTGGTCCATTCGGGCCTGGTCCACCTCGGTTTCAACCTGCTGGTGTTCGTGTGGTGCGGGGTCCAGGTCGAGCGGATGCTCGGCAAGACCGGGCTGATCCTGCTCTACGTCGTCGGCGCCTATGCCGCGGCTGGCGCGCAATATGCGGTGGACCCGAGCGGCACGGTGCCGATGGTCGGCGCGAGCGGCGCGATCAGCGCGGTGATCGGCGCCTTCGCGCTGAGCTTCGGGCGGGCCAAGCGGATCACCAGCTCGCCTGCGGTCAACCGCTGGATTAACGCCGTGTGGCTGCTGGTCGCGTGGATCGTGCTGCAGCTGATGA
>JAZJZB010000073.1:0-18552 GCA_040390085.1 Pseudomonadota bacterium
CAGTGGGCGACACCGGCCGCGTTCCGCCTAACAACAGCGGCGGAATCCCCGCGACGTACATCGTGAACACCGTCGACGGCGTCGGCGCGGTTCTCACCTATACGATCGCCTACAACGGTACCGGATTTTCGGTTCAGGCCGGCGTCGCGACCGAAACCGGCGGCGCGCAGCCCGGCTCCGGATTCGGCTTCACCATCGACATCACCGCGGTCGCCGCGGCGGCGTGGCTGATCCAGCAGCAGACCATCCCGGAAGGCGCGCTGATCACCGACAACTCCATTTCTTCAGCGACCTGGATGGATGGCTATGTAATCCTCTCCCTCGCACAGAACGAGGCGGATCCGGCGCGGCGCCAGTTTTATATTTCGGGCCTGAACGATCCGACCAACTGGAACGCGCTCAGCTTCGACACCAAGGAAGCGAACAGCGATCCCGTCGTTGCCGTATATGCCTGTTACGAAATCCTGATGGTGCTCGGCTCGCAGCAGATCGAGCTGTGGCAGGATTCGGGCAACCTGCTCTCGGCCTTCCAGCGGCTGCTGGGCGGCGGCGTCATCGAGAACGGCCTCGCACCCGCGGCGCCGCATATGATCTCGAAAGGCGACGACACGGTGCGCTGGCTCGGCACCGACGCCCGCGGCCAGTACGTAGCGCGCGAGCTCGCCGGCTCGAAGCCTATCCGCATCTCGAACCACGCGATCGAGAATGCCTGGCGCAAATACGACACGGCCGGCGCGAGCTGCTTTCAATATGTCGAAAACGGCCACAGTTTCTGGGTCTTACATTTTCCGATCCCCGACAAGACCTGGGTTTACGACTCGACCATCGGCCCGGCGATCGGATGGCATGAGCGAGCCTATAGAGACGACCAGAACAACTTCCACGCAGACACCGGGCGATATCACGGCTTTTACCCGGAGATCGGGCACGCGGTGGGCGACTACCGCAACGGCAATCTCTACCTGCAGTCGATCGACATCCTCGAAGACAACTGCGCGTCGATCGTCCGCGAGCGCGTGACGCCGCATCTGTGCGAGGAGCTCAAATGGAGTTTTTACCACCTCTTCCGGCTGCACTGCCTGACTGGGCGCGTCCCGGCGGCCGGCAACGGCAGCAATCCGGCATGCACCCTCGAGGTTTCTAGCGACGGCGCCCAGACCTTCGGCGCGCCGATGCTGCGGTCAATGGGCAGGATCGGCGAATACACCAAGATCATCGAGTGGTGGAGGCTGGGCTCGGCGCGCGATCGCGTCTACCGCTGGCGCTGCGATCAGCCCATCGACATCATCCTTGTCGATTCCTACGTCCGCGGCGAAACCGGCAACGGATGAGCGCGCTATCCTTCCAGGTGCGCGTCGGGATCCCCGGCGCACTCACGATCGAGATCGAGACCGTCGATCGGCCGACGCCGCTGCGGCCTGCGGCACTGTACCCTCCGCTGCAGCAAGCGGTTCTGCGCGATAGCGGGGGCCTGATGGCGAAGGCCTGGGGCGAGGGCTGGGCGATCCCGGTGAACAATCGCCTGGTCGCGCTGGGCGGCAATTCGAACCTGCAACTGCTGACCTTCGAGTGCCCATCGCTCGATCAGACCGATAACGCCTGGGGAATGACGGGCTCGCTCGACCCGGCAAGCGACTCGGCGACGATCACCGGGGTGCCGTTCGGTGCGAGCAACTTCGGCCGAGCTTTCGAAGTCGGTGATTACATTCTGTGGGATGACCCCACGGCGATAAATGGCCTCTATTCCTATGAAATCGACCTGATCACCGGCGTGCAGCAGAACACACTCACCCTCGCGCGCCGGGCCGAAGGCGGCGCCGCCGGACAGGCGCAGTTCGGATCGGTAAAGGCGCCGCACAATAGCGTGAAGTTCTACCAGCTCGTCATGGGCAGGTTCGGCGTGCTCTGGGAAGGCCATCACCAAGTGTTCAAGTTTCTCTGGGATCAGATGATCGTCGCGGCGGTCTCTGCCGCCACGGTGGGGCTGAGCGCGCCGACGATCGTCAACCTAGCGAGCATTCCCCCCGCGGCGCCGATGCCGGGCGTCGCGACATAAAGGAAAAGCCAATGCCAAAACGCTTCATCACCGCGCTCATCGCGTTCGTTCTATTCGCCGGCACCAGTGCGCGCGGCGCCGAACAGCTCGTCGACCTGGCCTACACGACCGTCGCGGCCGGCGGCTATACCGCGGGCAGCGGCGTGCTGAATGTCGCATCGACGTCGACTGGCAGCGGCGCGCTGCCGTTCCCGATGACGGGCGTCTTTAGCGTTTCGATCGCGGATCCGACGACTCACGTCGTAAAGACGCTGCTCGAAGTTACGGCGATAAATTCCGCGACGCAGTTCGCGACCACGAGCGCAGCCGGCCTCGACGTGAACGCCGTCATCGGCGACCTGGTCGAGGCGGTGCAGGATAAGCGATCGCTAACAGCTTTCGTTCAGGGCCCTGCATGGGTAGGGCTGAGCTATTCGAACGGTTGGGCGGATCTCGGTGGCGGCTACCAGGCCGGCGCGTACACTCGCGACGGAACCGGACGCGTCTGGACCCGCGGCACCATCATGGGCGGCACCCTCACCGGTGGTACTACCGTTTTCACCTTGCCGGCGGGCTTCAGGCCTCCCGTAAAAACCGTATGGCCAGTCATCGCGACGCTGAACGGATCCCCCTTTCAAGTCACTAACGTCATTGTGAACACCGATGGAACCGTGACAATCGGAATCTCTATCACGACCGGCGCGAGCTCGCTCCTGTACCTCGAAAATCTGAGCTTTTCGGTGAATTAGTGGCCGACAATACCTCAGGCGAACTCGGGTCAGCACGCCTCGGCAAGTTCGGGCTGGGCGCGGCCGGCGTGCCGACCATCCAGCAGGCGCGCATCGATTCGTTCACCGCCGACAAGTATGGCCCGGTGCTGCCGGGCACCGTGATCAACCTCGCCTGGGCGACCACGTTCGCCACCGTCGTCACGCTCGATCAGGGAATCGGCGTGGTCGCCGCGAGCGGAACGCTGGCCGTCGCGCCGACCGTCACCACCACGTACACGCTGACCGCGACCGATGGCGTCCACGCGCCGCAGACGCGCTCGATCACGATCGTCGTGACGAACCCCGCGGTGTATGTGCGGTCCTCGCAGGGAAATTCTCAGGGCGCCGGCGTGAGCTGCACCCAGCAGGTGGATTTGGGCGACCTGGTGGTCGTTTGCATCGGAAGCGCGGACGCGACCCCTAATAACCCGCTGAGTGGCGTCCAAGACAACCTCGGGAACGTCTACAGCATCCCGATCCAAGGGCACCAGCTCCCGCCGGACAGCGCGACTGCAGACGACGCGCTGATCGCCTGGACCATCGTCGCGCACGCGGGTATGGCGACGATCTCGGCCGGCTATGCCAACCCGCGGCCCCGGATTATCTTCGCGTCGGAATATAAGATTCCGCCAGGCATGACACTGGCGCAAGTGGCGCACACGATCGGCGGTGAGACGTCGACGCCCGCCTACAATTCGACGAGCCAGTTCGGGACGGCGCCCTTCAGCTATGCCAACTCGGTCATCATCAGCTTTTACAAGTCGGCGAGCTGGGGTTTTTGCTTCCAATCGCTCGACGGCGACACCAAGCGGCAGTCGAATGCCGGCTGCGATTTCGGCGCCGGGCCCGGCCGCATCTGCGGCGCTCTGTTCGATGCGATCACGGGCTCGCCAGGCGCCAGGAATTCGAATATTGGGATGCAGCCGTTCACGGCGCCCGGCGCGCCGTGTGGCGCGTTCCCTCCGTTCGATTGTAACGGCAACCCGTGGCCGGTAGCTCCGTTCTATGGATTCGGCGGCAACGATACGATCCTGGTCGCGGTTTTCTCTGCGCCGCTGACACGGCCGGTCAGCCCGGCGCCGCTGCTCGACCAGGCGGCGCTGCGGCCCGGCTTAAGCCTGACGATCAGCGGCTACCCCGGCCAGCCCGATATGGTGGTCTCGCTGCCGTACCTTCCGAAAATCGGAAGTCTGCTGCTGGTGGGCGCATCCGCCGGCTGGACCGGCGGCCCGGTTCCGACATTCACCCCGACCGATGCCTACGGGAACGTTTACCATCCGCTGCGCGCCTACAACGGCGTGACCTTCATGGCGAGCGCGATGTTCTATTCGGTGATCGCGCACGTGCCGGCCTCGGGCATTTTCAGCGTGAACGTGAACGCGAGCGTGTTCAATGGCTACAAGATCGCCTACGCCGCGAACCATGACATCGCGAACCTCGATCCGACCACGCTACACACCGCGATCGCCTCGGTCTCGGTGGGCGGCACCGGCAAGGAACTGATCTATAGCGACAGCTTCACGGTCGCGGCCCGTTCTCTGATTTCGGGCTTCGCGGCCGCGGAGCAGGATACCGGGATCCCGACGCCCTGGAGCGCGAGCGCAGGCCTCGGGATCGACGCGGCCTGGGATACCGGCCAGGTCGATCCGGCGCCGCTTGCGAACAGCCCGCATCAGGCGATCGGCGACTGGTTCCATCGCTACGCTGAGCCGGCGGATCCGCGCGGCGAAACGTTCGTCGATTTCACGCCATTGGCGCCGGTCGCGCTCGGAAACGACAACATGATCGTGGCCTATATTCCGGCCCCGGTCATCATCGCGCTGAGCCTGGATTGCCCGGTGTCGCAATTCGGCGCGGTCGGGATCCCGTATGACGATTTTCTGATTGTGACTGGCGGCACGGCGCCGTTTGTATTCGCGCTGATCTCAGGCGCAGTGCCGCCAGGCCTGACATTGAACGCCTCGACCGGCGAGATCAGCGGCACGCCCACCCTCGCCGGTACCTATACGCCGGTGTTCCGCATCACGGACACCAACGGGCTCACGGCCGTCACGCCCGGATGTCCGCTGTTCATCAGCGGCGGCAGCATGAGCCTATCGCTGCTCTGCCCGGTTCTCCAATCCGGCACGGTGGGAAATCCATTCATGGGCCAGCTTATGGCCTCGGGCGGTCTGCCGCCCTACACGTTCTCAATCATCGCGGGCATGCTGCCGCCGGGATTCACTCTCGATCCCGCGACCGGCATCATTACCGGGATCGCGATGATTGTCGGCAGTTACAGCTTCACCGCGCGCGTAACCGATTCATTGGGCGCGACCGCCGACTCGGCGGCGTGTCCGATCGTGATCACGGTCTGCACTTCTGCGACGTCTCAACTCCCATGAAAATCACCCAGCGCCCGCTCGCCGCGGCCGATGTTCGGCCGCTCTGGGAATTCATGCTGGAATTCCCGCGCCACAATTTCGACGACGGCGGCCCGCACACGCTCGAGCAGTTCGAGCAAGCGATGGTCGACCGGGTGCAGCACGAAGTCCTGGCGGCGTTCACGATCGAGGACGACAATTTCATCGGGGCCGCGGCATACCGGCCCTTCAGCCCGCGCTCAGGCGTCCTGCGCGGTGTGTGCTTTGCGCGCCGCGTTCACGGAACCGGGATCCCGCTCGAGGCCATGCGCGGCTTCATCGAAGGCCTCGGGCGCGATGGCGCCGAGAAGGTATCCGCGCAGCTCCACGCGGACAACACGCGGGCCTGGCGATTTTTCAAAAAGCTCGGTTTCGTGCAAGAAGGTTTGTTCCGCGCGCACACGACGCGCGCCGGCGACCTGATCGATTTGAGAATCATCGCGCTGTTCAAGAAAGACAAGGTGGATTAGATGCCCTTCGGCGGATTACTCACGGCCGGCCTGATCTCCGGCGGCGGCCAGATCCTCGGCGGCCTGTTCGGCAAGAGCGCGGCCGACAAGGCCGCCGCGCAGCAGATCGCCTCCCAGCAGAAGGTCATCGACCTCACCAAACCAACCGTTACCGACGCGAACCAACTCCTGTCGGACGCGACCACGCAAGCCAGCGGCACCCTCGGCGATTACAACCAGCGCAACCTGGGGATGCTGCAGCCCTATTCGACGACCGGCACCAACGCGCTCGCGCAGCTTAACGGACTGACCGCGGCTGGCGGCTTCCAGGCGCCCACCGGCGTCACCTACCAGAACGACCCCGGCTATCAGTTCCGGCTGCAGCAGGGCCTCAAGGCACAAGACATGTCGGCCGCGGCGCGCGGGGGCGCCACGAGTGGCGGCGAGGCCAAGGCGCTCGCCCAGTATGGCCAGGACTACGCCTCGAACGAGTACGGCAACGTATACAACCGGGCGCTCGGAACCTACCAAACCAACTTTGGAAACCTCACCCAGCTCGCCGGCCTCGGTCTTAGTGCCACGAACACCGGCGTACAGTCCAACAATCTGACCAGCTCGCAGACCGCGCAGGATCTCCTGAGCGGCGCGTTCGGGCGGTCGGGAAATCTGCTGCAGGGCCTGGGGATTCAGGCAAACGCGCTAACCGGGCAGGGGAATGCCGCGGCGGCCGGCACCGTGGGCGGCACCAACGCGCTGACCGCCGGCATCGGCGGCGCGACGAACAACATCTCGAACCTGCTGCTGCTGCATAACATTCTGGGCGGCGGCAGCACAGCCGGCGGCGGCGGCGGCGGTTCATACCAGGGCCCCTCAGTGCCCCCAGGATACACACCCTAATGCCAGTCGACTCTCAAATCCCCCTCATGGTGCGCCCGCCCGAGGCGGGCCCGAATCCGCTCGACTCGCTCGCGCGCGTGCTGCAGATCAAGGCGCAGCAGCAGCTCATCCCCGGCCAGATTGCACTCCAAAATCAGCAGGTGCAGGAAGGCGCGCTCCGGCTGAAGAATGCGCAGGCCGTGCAGACCGCGTTCGATTCCGCCAACCAGCGCAATCCGGACGGCACTACCAGCTTCAACATGGACAATCTGAAAACCGCGTTGTCCGGCACGCCGGGCGGCCTCGAGGCTTTGACGCATATCGGGACCTATGAGAAAGGCCAAGCGGATCTGCAGGAAGCGCAAGGCAAGGTCGACGTCCTGCATCGCAACAACGGCGGCTCGATTGGCGCCGCGGTCGACACCGTGCTCGATAAGGATCCGCTGGCGGCCGGCCATTTGTTCCTGACGATGGGCGCGAACGGCGTGGCAAACAAAACCATCGATCCGAAAAGCTGGGCGCCCTATCAGCAGGCCGTGCAGAACGCGCTCGCGCAGGATCCCACCGGCCAGAGCGCCGCGCCGATTCTGAAGCAGATCACGCAGATGCTCAGACAGAACAGCCCTGAGCAGCAGAAGCTCGCGAACGAAGCGATCACCGCAAAGGGCGCGCAGCAGCGCGGGAACGCCGCCGAGGCGAATGCGGATCTCGCCCAGGCCAAGTTCACCGCCGAACAGCCAAAGATCGCGGCTGACACCACAGTCGCTCAGCAGAAGGCCGCCGGCACGGAACCGATCACGCCCTACCAACAAGCTGAACTCGAGAAGACTCCCAAGGGCGGAAACCCCACCGAGGCCTCCCTCGCTCTCGCGGTCGCAAAAGGGCGGGCGCCCGACGCGAGTCCCGCGGACGTCGCCACTGGCCGCAATGCCGAGCTCGCGCTCAAGCGCCTCGATCAGTCGAAGCTCGCCTCGCGGCCGAATATCAACGTCAATATGACGCCGGCACAAGCCGAGAGCACGGCTGACCTAATCGGACAGGGCAAGATCGATCCCGCAACCACGCGCGCGATGCTGCGCCGGCAGCCGGGCCTCATGGCCCAGGTGGTCGCCAAATATCCCGACTTCGACGACGCGAACATCGAAAAACGCTATAACGTCGGCCGCGAATTCGCGAGCAGCTCGAATTCGAAGGCCGGCGGCCAGGTCATCGCGCTGAACACACTCATCCACCACGCGGATCTGTACATGCAGACCGCGGAGGCGCTCAAAAATGGCAGCTTCAAGCCGGGCAACGCGGTCTATAACGCGGTCGCTTCAACCTTCGGATCGGCGCCGCCCACTCAGGCGAACCTCGTCGCGCGGTTCTTCGCTGGTGAAACTGCGAAGGTCGCGACCGGCGGCGTGCCGGCTGAAGGCGAAGTCAACGGCATCCTGGCGCAGCTCGGCAATAACGCGAGCCCCGACCAGATCGCCGGCGCCGGAAAAACCCTACTGCAGATCGCAGGCGGCCGCATGACTCCGCTGATGGAGAAAGCCAAGGACGCGCACCTCGAGAACGTCTATCCGGTGATCGGGCCCGATGCGGCTGAGATTCTGAAGCGCCGCGGCTTCAACCCCGCGACCATGAAGCCGAACGCCGGCGGCCCGGCCGGCGCCGGCGTGAGGGCCGTCACAGGCAAGGCCGAGCGCGATGCCCTGCCCAGCGGCACGCAATACACCAAGCCGGGCGATCCGAACGTCTACACCAAACAATAACGTGGCAAATGAATGGGGAGATCAACCCGTCGCGATAGCCGCCCCAGCGGCCAACGAATGGGGAGACGCGCCCGCTGGCCCGGTGAATCAAGCGCCCCACGGCATTCTGTCCGATATCGGCGACACGCTCAAGCAGTACTGGCACCAGGTCAGCCCGGTCGCGCAGGCCCAGGGCGTCGCGGACATTGCGCTGAATCCGAAAGCCGCCGTCAAGGGATACGGCGCCCAGACCGAGCAGCTCGGCCACGCGGCGATCGATTCATTCAAAAAGGGCGAATATTCCGAAGGCGTGCGGCACGCGCTGAGCTATTTCCTGAACGGGATCCCCGGCATCGGCGCCGCGCTCGATCAGGCCGGCAACAAAGCCGGCACAGGCGACTATAAGGGCGCGATCGCGGACACCGCGGCGCTCGCCACGCAGATCGCGGAAGCCAAGTTCGGCCCGAAAGTTCTGGACGCGGCCACCGAGCCCGGCGCGCTGGCCGGCCCGGCTACAGCAATCGCAGACGCCGCCAAGACCGCAGCGCGGGCCACCGGCGCCGGCGTAAAAGCCGCCGCGCCACAAGTGGCAAGCGGAGCCGCGAAGGTCGGAGGCGGCGCGGCGGTGGCCGCGATCCCCCTGCCGAGCTGGGTCAAGGGCGGCGCCGAATTTGAGCTCGGCCGCCAAGGGATGCGCGACATCGGCCGCGGTCTCAAAACCGGCTATAACGCCGCGAAGGAAGCATTCGAGGCCGCCAAGGCCGCGCGTGAAGCGCCGGCGCCGGCCGCCGCCGCGCCTGAAGTCATCCCGCCAGCCCGACAACTGGGGCCCGGCGCCATCCTCACGCCACCGCCCGCCGACACCAGCGGCATTATCCCCGGATGGAAGCCGACCATCATCGAAAACGGAGAGCCGCGCACCGCGGCGGGCCCCCAGCCCGAGCAAGCGCCGGCCGAGGTGCCTGCAGCAGCCCCTGCGGGCGCGGCCGCGGCCCCGCCGCCGCCCACGCCAGGCGAGCCCGGATCGGTGGTCGAACTCCCGCTGAAGGACATCCACCTCGATCCGGTGCGCTTCCAGTTCAAGCAGAACGTGGGCGCCCGCGGCGTCGGCGACAAACTGAAGGACGTCTCGACCTGGGATCCGGATATGGCCGGCATGACGCATGTCTGGCGCGATCCGGAGGATGGCCAGATTTACGCCGTCAACGGCCACCATCGCGTCGACCTGGCCAACCGCCTGGACGTCCCGACTATGACGGCGCGCTTCCTGCGCGCCGACACCGCGCAAGAGGCCCGCACGGCCGGCGCGCTGATCAACATCGGTGAAGGCAATGGCACCGCACTCGACGCCGCGAAACTATTCCGCGAGAGCGGCATGACGCCCGAGGATCTCGAGAGCCGCGGCGTCTCGATCAAGGGCGAGCTCGCCGGGCAAGGCCTCGCGCTCGCGAAACTCGATCCCTACCTGTTCTCGAAGGTGGTCTCGGGCGATATTCCGATGGAGCGCGGCGCGATCATCGGCGGCGGTCTCGAGAACCCCGCCGATCAGCGCCAGCTTTACGACGTCCTCCAAAAAAGCGAGGAGAGCGGGAAGCGCATGACCAACGACCAGGTGGGCGAGATGATCCGCCTGGCCAACGGCGACCAGACCGCCAAATTTACGGAGACGCAACACTCGCTGTTTGGCGACGAGGAAGTCACGCGATCGCTGATCAAGGAAAAGGCCGAGGTTTCGGACTACGTCCGCAAGCGCCTGAGCCAGGAGCGGCGCCTGTTCGAAACGGTGGGCACCGAGCGCGCGGCCTCGCACCTGGGTACCACGGGCAACGTGATCGTCGCAGGCGAGAATGCGAAGGTCGCGCTGCAGACGAGCCAGTCTCAGCTCCTCTACGATAAGCTGTCGACGTCGGCCGGTGAGGTGAGCACCGAGCTCAATCGCGCCGCGACCGCACTCGCGAATGGAGAGAACGCCAATGTCATTAAGGCGCGTACTTACAATGCCATCAAGACCAAGCTCCTCGGCGAAGTCAAAGCTCTCACCGGAGGCGGTCGACCGAGTAGTGTCGAACCTGGTGGAGGCAGCGAAGTCGGGCCACATCCGCCTGGCGCCGGGCAACCGGCTGAAGCCGCCGCCGCGAGCATAGCCCCGCCCGCGCCCGCCGCGAACCCCGCGAAGGCCGCGTTCGAGAAAGCCAAGGGCCCGACAGGCGCGAAGTCAGACGTCCCTGGCGCCCCCGACGCGGCCGCCTTACCGAAAAGCGCCCTGGTCAAATATGTCGACACCGTCCCGAAGCCGGTGCGCGCGCCGGAGCCAGAAACAGGCGGTTACTCCGAGGAGGAGATGAACGCACGGACCCTGCGCTATCGCGCCGCCGAAGATCAGCCCCCATCCGTGCAGCATCACGCGATCGGATCGTGGGGCGAAGATTCAACCGGCGAACTCATGCAGCTCCGCGAGTATAAGCTCACGGATCCGCGCCTTCAGTTTCCTGAAGGCCTACCCAAAAACCAGACCGTGGCAAAGTACACAGACTGGATCAACCAAGGCAGCAAGCCGCCGCCCCTACGCGGCCTCGAGACGGAAAACGGAAACATCAAGATCCAGGAAGGACACCACCGCGCCGCGGCGATCGCGGCGACCGGAGGCGATACCGTCCCCGTCTGGGTCACCGTCACCAAGAATCGCCCACTTGGCAACGGCCAGGTCATGCCGGAGGGCATCACCTACGAACAGGCGCAGGCCGCGGCGCCCGAGAACCCGGCCAAGGCATCCTTCGAGAAAGCCAAAGCCGAGCGTCCGCCCGACTTCGAGGGCGCCGCGCGCGCGAAGAAGGTCAACGCGCTGGCCGAGACGATGTGGGGCGAGGGCGAGGAACCCGAGATCAGCTCCGAGGATGCCGCGCGGCTGAGCCCCGGCGACTGGAACCGCCTGGCCGACGGGTTAGGGGTCAACCGCCCGAGCCCCACCTCGCGGGCCGCCGTGATTGAGCAATTGCGATCGCGCGAGGCGGCGCTCGATCTGAACCGCGCCTCGGAGAACACCGCTCGCATGGCGCGCGCGAGACTCTATCGCGGCGAGGGCGAGCCCCCGGCCGCCGCGGCCGGCCGCTAAGCGGCCTCTTTCCCCACCTTCGCCGCCTTCCGCGGCCTTCCCATCGTCCGCACCCCCACCGGCAGGTCCCAGTCGTGCTCTTTGCAGGCAGGACAACGAACCGGCCTCCCCTCAATCCGCTTGATCCAGACGTGTCCGCATCGCACGCACCTGCATCTCATCGACTCGGGAATCCCCATAAAATAAGTCACATCATAGCCCACTTTCCCATTGACTGCAAGGGCCATCGTGATAGACTACTTATGTAAGGAAGTTAAACGGGGACCGCGGCCGTTCGAAGCGGCGCGATCCCCTGAGCACCGAGGCTTGAAAGGAGCCACCGAATGCCTACAGTAGAGAATACAACGAGCGCCGCCGAGTACGCGCGGGCTCGCCGCAACGAGATCGAGCGCCGCGCGCGCGATTTCGAACCCGAGCTCACCCCTGCCGAGATCGAGGCCGAGGGCCTCGCCCCCGTCGTAACCGCGAGCGGAATCACCTTCTATATCGAGCCCGCGGTTTGCCTGTCCTGCGCGGACGGTTACCACGAGCAGCCGGCATTATGCGCGTGCGACTGTCCCTGCCACGGCGCGGCGACGCCGCGGAAGCCGGCGACCAACTGGGACCGCTACATGGCCGACACGCTGCCGCTCAGAACACGGAGGGCCGCATGAAACACGCACGCGATCGCGAAGTCTGGTACAACCAGAAAAATGTTCTCGCTGTCTGCTGCCTGCGCGTGCCGATCTGGCGCACCGTATACGTGCCCTTGATCGAGCCCGACTCGATCACGTGCGTGGAATGCCTCGCGATCTTGCGCAAGCGCGAACTGTGCAAGTGCCTCGGGCCGTGCACGCAGCGGAGCGCGTCATGAGGATCCTCGCCGCCGGCTCCCCCGACCCGCGCCAGACGCCGCCCTCGACGCGCTTCATGACCATCGTGGGCCAACCCAAGCAGATCGCCCTCAAATACGCGACCGGCCGCGTGGTTCGCTCGCGCCTGAATGGCGAAGATCAGATGATGTACACGCTGACCACCGGCGAGAAGGCGTATTTCCCGATGAACGTCGGCGCCGCGATCGACAGCTTGACCCTCGCGCCGGGCCAGCCCTTCATCGTCTGCCACTACGGCGGCGGCAACTGGGACATCGACAGGGCGCCCTTCACGCAGGCGCCTCAGTCGACGCCGCCCGCGCATCAAGCGGCGCCCGAGGCCCCTCACCTCCCCCCGGAGCGTAAGCAGGCCTCGGACGCGCCATCAAGCGTCGGGAATCATTCTAACTCAGCCGGCAACATTCTCGCCAGCTTTTACCCCGACGCGATCGAGATCGCGCTCGCGGGCGTCGCCGCCGCGCAGAAACGCGGGCTGATGGTCGCGCCGACCTTCGAGGACGTGCGCTGCATCGCGACCACCCTGTTCATCGAGCATAGTGGGAGGAACCGATGAACCTCCCCACCCTCTCCATCAGCCAGTACATCGACATGGCAAAGGCGATGGCCGCGATCTTCGCGGCCGTCGCGCTGTTCATCGCGTGGGCCGACATGCGGAGGCCGCGGTGAACGCCGCGAAGCGGGCCCTAAATAGAACCGAAGTGGCCGACAAGATGATCAAACAAGGATTGCGCTGGTCGACTTCCGAGGAGTTCGATCGAATGGTCGCAATACTAGCGACGCGCTTCGGATGGAAGCTGAGCAAAAAACGGGTGAGTCGCAAGCGAGGCCGATCATGACCCCGCGCCCAATCCTCCTCACGCAACTCGGGCAAGCCCTCGGGTGTATGGATCCCATCTGCATATGCGGACACCTAAAGTCACAGCATGCCCGCGGCATCGGAGAATGTGACTTCTGCCGAGCCTCGGGTTGCGGCGCATTTTATCCCGCCCTCGGCTGCCCCGCGAGCCGCCCTGACACCCCCGCGACCCGGTGTTCCTCCGAGCCCGGACGCGGCGAGCGCGCCAGGGCGGCTCGCACAGCAGCCGAGCCCGCGCTCCCGGAGGAATGCTATTACTCGGGCCCCCTCGATGCGCTCGGCCCCGCGCCCGCGCCGCACGTGCACGCGGCGCTCTCCTGGGGCTACATGGACCGCGAGGCGAGCGAGATGGCCGCGCAGAGCCGCGAGGACCTGATCCGGTTCTTCCAGATGAAGGCGCGGATCGCGCGCCGCGGGCCGAAGGCGCGCGGGCCGCAACTGGTGAAAGGAGCCACGGCATGAAAGCCACCGCGAAGCACCTGATCGGGCGCAGGATCATTGCCGTTGACTGGCACGCTTTCTATGACAAGGGTCGCGGCTGCATGATTCACCGGCCGGAGATCACGCTCGACAGCGGACGCCGTCTCTGGTTCGTAACGGAGGAAAGCGAGGGCGACTATGGCACGCTCATCTGCATCAGCGCCGCGACAAAGGGAGCCGCAACATGATGACCTGGGGCTTTTGGATTGTCTTCGCGGTGTGCCTGTGTGTGATCGCCGAGGCCGGGATCGTGCTCGAGCGCTGGTGGCACCGCCGGCGCCGCGGGCGGCACGCGCTCCGGCGCCTGGCCGAGGCGGCCAAGCCGCCGGCGATCGCGCGCGAAGCCGCGGCCCGGCGCAAAGTGGGGAGGGCGCGATGACGGTACGCGAGCTGAACGACGAGATCGTGAACTTTTTGGCGCGGAATCCGCAGCCGGCGCTAATTGTCGCTCGACATATTAGCGGGCGCTTCCCGCCGCGAGGCACCGTGCAGAAGCCCGATATCTACGAGGTTCTGCACGCGATCCGCGACATGCAGGCCGGCGGCTGGATCGTCGAGGCCTGCGGCAAGCTATACCTAAACCGCGGCGTTCCGCCCGAAGGAGAGGCCGCATGATTGTCCAATTTCGCAAGATCCTGCCGACCGCGATCCTCCCGCGATACGCGCACGCCGGCGACGCGGGTATGGATGTGTTCGCGTACTACAGCGAGACGATCGAGCCCGGCGAGACCATTCGCATGACCACCGGCCTCGAGATCGCGCTGCCGGAGGGCTATTTCGGCAGCGCGCGCGAGCGCAGCGGACTGGCCGCGATGGGCATCCGTCTCGGCGGCGGCGTCATCGACGCGGGTTACCGCGGCGAGATCCTGGGCATCCTTACGAACCTCTCGCGCCGCGCGTACACGATCGAGCGCGGCGATCGCATCTTTCAGATCATCATCCAGCCGTTTGCGACCGCCGAAATCCTCGAGGCAGACGAGCTGCCGGCAGGCGAGCGCGGACAAGCGGGCTTGGGGAGCACAGGGAGATGACCATCGAGATCGTAATCCGCCGCGAGGCCTCGGGCATCCTGCGTGCGAACGTGCTGCAGCACGGCTATCTCGGCGCGAACCTCCTGCGCGGGCGCTCGATCCACACGCTCGAATCCGCGAAGATGGTCGCGCGCGGCAAGCTGCTCGAGAAACTGGGATACTCGGTGAGCATCGAAATCGTGTGGACAGAGCGCGTGTGACGACTAAGAAAGTGATGCCACCCAAACCCCCACGCAAGCCCGCGGCTCCCGCGCCGACGCCCACCAAAACCACCGCCTGCGCCATTTACGCGCGCGTGTCGACCGCCGATAAAGGGCAGGACACCGAGAACCAGCTCTTCCAACTCCGCGAGTATTGCGCGCGCGCAGGCTGGAAGGTCTCGAAGGAATACGTCGACCACGTCTCCGGCAAGAGCGGCGAGCGCGACGCGTTCAAGCAGCTTTTCGAGGACGCCAGCCGGCGCATGTTCGACGTGGTGCTCGTCTGGGCGCTCGACCGCTTCACGCGCGAAGGCGTATTTGAGACCTTCGACTACGTCCGGAAACTGACGCTCGCGGGCGTGCAGTTCGAGAGCTACACCGAGGCGCACTTTCGGACCACGGGCCCGGCCGGCGAGCTGATGCTGGCGGTCGCCGCCTGGATCGCGAAGCAGGAGCGCCAGCGGATCAGCGACCGCACCAAGGCCGGCATGGACCGCGCCAAGCGGGCAGGGAAGCACTGTGGGCGCCCGTACCGCGTGTTCCGTAAGGACGTCGCGCGCGAGATGCGTCGGAAGGGCGAGAGCCTTCGCGCGATCGCGCGTAAGCTGGGTGTGGGGAAAGGGACCGTCGAGCGGGCGGTGAAGGAGGGCTGATGGGGCGCGCGCGGGAGCTAACCGGGAAGCGATTGACGCTGCGGCAAGGCCGCCGCACCAAGCGCGTGGTGATAGCGTTCGAGCCGACTGGCCCCTACATCGGCCCGATGAATCCCAAGGTAGGGGACGCGGTATTGAGCCGGGATGGTGAGTGGATCGTCGCGAAAGTCGAGATCGTCAAAGCGATGCTGATGGTGCCGTTTCCGGGCAGGAAGGCGCCGTGTCCCAGGCTGTCCCAAAAGGTGGTTCGTAGGATCGTATAAAAACGATGCAACCACGAAGCGCCAACGGACCCTTGGGACAGGCCCGCAACGTGTCGGTTGTGGGACGATCAGATGGGGAAAAATGCCGCGAATCCTAGTGTTTTTCGGCTGTTTGGTGGTCCATATTTGGGTCACAGATCAGCTCGGATGGGACTTCGCGCGCGCGATTCCGCTGGTCTGCCTCGTCATCGCGATCGTTTTGCGCTTCGTTTGGCTCTGGCGCTCCGCGCCGAAGTAACCCGCAACTCCACGCCAAAACAGGGGGGCCGGAAACTTACACGCGGATTGAGATCGTGCGCTGCGTTCCGTGGGTATCGACGAGCACGAGGCCTTCACCGGGCTGCGGGTGCGGCCAGAGCGGCTGCGGGTGCGGCCAGAGCGGTGCGCTTCGCACAAGGCCCACCCACGCCGCGGGCATTGGACAGGGCCCGGCAAATCTAAATAATTGGCAAATCGGGCAGCCCGTGACGCGCGGCGCCGGCACCGATATCAGCTTCCGGCCAGGCACCCACAGCGCGCGCTCGGGATCGAGCACGAGCGCGGCGGCGATCGACGCGAGGAAGCCGCGGCGGTTCATGAGCGCATGTGGCGATTGTGGCATCGATCATAGCCTGCGGGCGCGGGGTTCGCGACTTCATCCATGAGACGTTGGATCGCGGGCGGAATCGTTACGGGGGATCTTCCGGTACCGATCTTATGCACCGCAAGGCCCTCGCCAATCGGCTTGGAGGGCGGCAACCCTACCGGAACAGCAGATCCCCCTTCGTTGTGGGATTTCAATCGGCACCTTCCGCGCAGTGCCACTGGTCGAGCTCCTCGGGAATCACGCGCCCTTGAGTGTCGAGCGACAAACCGGGGATGTACTGGGTCTTGGCGATGACGCGCCCGTCGGGTGTCTCGGTGAAAGTGCCGCGGACGATCACGCCACCAGCTTAGCCGCTTTAGCTGCTTCGGCAACCGTCAAGGATTCCTTGACGTTTGCCAGCTCCGCGCGCCGGCACGGCCCGCACACGTCGCCGCGGCCCTTGGACGCCACGCACACCGCGCAGTTGCAGCAGACCTCGCGGCAGACGGCGCAGCGGCCCATCAGTAACGCCCGCCGTGCGTGATCGCCGAGTTGGCGTCCATCCGCGCCTCGCGGATCTTGCGGATCGCCGCGCTGCGATCGGGCGAGGGCGGCACGTAGTTGACTATGGCTTCAACCGCGGCGACTAGCGCCGCCCGCACCGCGTTGCCGGCCTGGATCTGCCCTTCGTTCCACGGATGGTACTCGAAGGCGTCCACGATCGCGGCCTTGACCGCGATCGTGACAGTGGGCGCGCGCGTGAAGTCGAAGCCGGTGGTGGACCCCGACGGCCTGTCTTTCTGTTCGCTCGGCGACATGTTACGCCCCGGCGCGCTGCGCTTTACTCGAAGTCTGCGCGGCTTCGACCAGCGCCGAGTAGCTCGAGCGGTTGGTTGCCCAGAACGTCAGCAGCCGCGGCAGGGCGCGCATCTGCGCGCGGATCGCGGTCGGGATGCGGACGGTCGAGGATTTGATCGCCGCGAGCGAGGCGCACTGCTCGGCGAAGGTCTCGCCGTTTTTCAGATAGTCCGACACGCTCGGAAGCGGGCCGACTTGGGTCTTGCGGTTCGTTTGTGCCATGTGTTTCTCCCTTGGGATCGAGTATGCCGCGCGGGAGCGCGCCGCGTCAAGGGCGCGAATCGCTAATCGACTGAGACCCGGTGGAAGTATGGCCACACTGCAATCTTGCCCAACGAGTTAAGTGGCTCGCCAGCGAGACGGAGCTGTTCGAGGAAATCGGCGCGATCAGTCTCGCAAAGAACATAGGCCGGCGAGCCGCTGTGAAATCCATATATCGAAACGTTAACGATGAGGTCCCCCGGCTTGCAGCGATTTCTTGACTGGACGACCAGATAGCCGCGCTCATTGAGCACGCGGGTTAATGCCGCCAGCTTTTCCTCGAAGGTCGTCACTGGCGCTCCCGGCTGATGTCGACGGCCGCGCCGCACTTCCACACATGTTCCCTGAATTTCACCTGCGGGGCGCCCACGAGTACCCATTTCAGCTTCCGGCACTTTGGGCAGCGGCGCTTCATCCATCGTTTGCCCTTCATCGCTTCGGTCTTCACCGCAGCCACTCCCCTCGCTCGGCCGACTTCTGGAGCGCCTTCCGCTCGCGCTCGCGGTTCGCGCGATGCTGGCGCCGGGCGTGGAGGAAGCCCGCGACGAGCGGCGTGAGCGCGAGGATCCCGACGGTCACGCCGATAGCCCAGTCGAGCGGCGTCATCGTTGCCCCTCGGCGCGCTCGAGCGCGACCGCCGTCTGGTAATTGCGCCGGGCCAGGCGCTTCTGCCGCAGCTCCCACCCACGCTTCTGCCGCAGCTCCCACCCAGCCTCCCAGCGGGCTTTCTTGATTCGCTCGTCGAGCTTGACGCGAGGCCTCGGCGGTGGCGGATCCGGATCGATCGCCATGTATGCCGAGAACAAGGCGAGCCGGACGTCCGCGAGCGGCGCGCAGTGATCGAGCGCGTTCGCGAACGCCTTCAACCGCCCGCGGCGCCGCGAGAACTGGTCGGGCGGCCAGCATACCGCGTTGCCGATGGCGGTGAAACGGATGATGTTTTCCAGTTGCTCGCCCACCGGCAGGCGGGATTCAGCAACGATCACGCACGTCGTGATGGCCCGCACGCGCGTCAGATTGCGCGCGTGGCGGAACTGGACGTGGAAGAAGCGATCGTCGATGTCGAGACGGATCATAAACTGGCCTCCCGTAACAGCGGCCGCGCGGCGTCTTTCCGCGCCGCGCGGGTTTCG
>JAZJZB010000074.1:0-1709 GCA_040390085.1 Pseudomonadota bacterium
GCCACGACAGCTCGATCGATCCGGTCGGCGCCTGCGTCGGAATGAAGGGCAGCCGCGTCCAGGCCGTCGTCCAGGAGCTTCAGGGCGAGAAGATCGACATCATCCCGTGGAGCGAAGACCTTGCGACATTCGTCGTCAACGCGCTCCAGCCCGCGACCGTCAGCCGCGTCGTCATCGACGAGGAAGAGAGCCGGATCGAGGTGGTCGTTCCTGACGACCAGCTCAGCCTTGCGATCGGCCGCCGCGGCCAGAACGTTCGCCTTGCAAGCCAGCTGACCAGCTCGCAGATCGACATCCTCACCGAGGCCGACGCGAGCGAGAAGCGCCAGCGCGAGTTCGTCGAACGCTCGTCACTGTTCCAGGGCGAGCTCGACGTCGACGAAACCTTGTCGCAGCTGCTGGTCGCCGAAGGCTTCACCAGCCTCGAGGAAGTCGCCTACGTCCCGATCGACGAGATCGCCTCCATCGAGGGCCTCGACGACGACATCGCCGCCGAACTTCAGAACCGCGCCACTGAGGCGCTCGAGCGCCGCGAGGCGGCCTCGCGCGAAGAGCGCCGGGCGCTCGGCGTGAGCGACGATCTCGCGACCATCCCGCACCTCAACGAAGCGATGCTGGTCACCCTCGGCAAGGCGGGCATCAAGACGCTCGACGACCTCGCCGACCTCGCCACCGACGAACTGGTCCAGAAAAAGCGCCCCGAGCAGCGCCGCCAGCGCGAGCCGAGCACCCGGCCCGAAGACAAGGGCGGCCTCCTCGCCGACTATGGCCTGAGCGAGGAGCAAGGCAACGAGATCATCATGGCCGCCCGCGCGCACTGGTTCGAGGATGAACCGGCCGCCCCGGCAACCGAGGAGGACGCGGTTGCGGGCGAGGAGCAATGATCCGCTAGAAGCGCACGTTCCGGAGCGCACCTGCATCCTCTCGCGGCGGACTGCGCCGAAAGAGGAGCTGATTCGGCTCGCGCTCTCGCCCGACGGCGAGGTGGCTCCCGATGTCCGCGCGCGCGCGCCAGGCCGCGGCGCATGGATCGGCGTCAGTCGAGCCGAGCTCGACGAGGCGAACGCCAAGGGCAAGCTCAAGGCCGCGCTGCAACGCGCCTTCAAGACCACCACGCTGTCGGTGCCCGCCGACCTCGGCGAGCGCATTGCGCAAGCGCTTCGCCAGGGCGCGCTCGACCGGCTTGGCATGGAGGCCAAGGCAAGCAACCTCATCAATGGCGCCGACCGGGTGGAAAATGCGGCCCGGATCGGCAAGGTCGCGCTGCTGATCCATGCCGCCGACGCCGGCGAGGACGGGCGCAAGAAGCTCGACCAGGCGTGGCGCGTCGGCGGAGGCGGCCCTCAGGGGGTGATATTTCCCGAAGCGCGCACTATCTTGTCGATGGCACTTGGGCGGGAAAATGTGGTACACATCGCCCTGACCGATCTCGCTGCGGCTTCGCGTGTCCAGCACGCGCTTGCCCGCTGGCGAGCTTTCACTGACCCCGATTGCGGTCCGGAAGGCGGAGAACCCGCCTTGAGGAACGACTCGGCTGACGAAGATTTGGCGAAGGAATAGAATGGCAGACCAGACCGAAAAACCGAAGCTTGGCACCCGGCCGCCGCTGGGCCTCAAGCGCACGGTCGAGACCGGCAAGGTCAAGCAGAGCTTCAGTCACGGCCGCTCGAACACGGTGGTGGTCGAGGTCAAGAAGCGGCGCATCCTCG
>JAZJZB010000074.1:1719-53789 GCA_040390085.1 Pseudomonadota bacterium
TGTTTCGCGTGGCAACGGTGCAGGGCGGCAGCACGCCGGTTGCCCCGTTTGCCGGCCGTCCGGGCGAGGGCCCGCCGGCCGAGGCGCCCAAGCCCGAAGCCGCGGCTCCTGCCCCCGCGCCAGCGCCAAAGCCGGCACCGGCCGCGCCCCAGGCGCGCAAGCCGTCGCCGCAGGACGACATCACCACCCGCAAGGAGCTTCAGACCAAGCTGCTTCGCGAAGCCGAGGAATCGCGTCTCGCCTCGCTCGAGGAAGCGCGCCGCCGTGAGGAGCGCGTCCGGAGCGCTCAGAGCGAGGACGAGAAGCGCCGCGCCGATGAGAACCGCCGCGCGGAAGAAACCGCCGCCGAGGAAGCCCGCGTTCGCGCCGAGGAGGAAGCGCGCCGTGCGGCCGAGAGTCCGGCGCAGCCGGAAATCGTTGCACCGGTCGAAGAGGAAGAAGAGCGCGTCGCTCGCCGCCCCGGCGGCCATGCGCCCGCGCCAAAGCGTCCCGACCCGGCCCGCCCGGGCCGCAGCCGCGACGAACATCGCCAGCGCGGCAAGCTGACCGTCACCCGCGCCCTGTCCGACGAGGACGACAGCCGCGCCCGCTCGCTCGCGGCGCTTCGCCGCGCCCGCGAGAAAGAAAAGCGTCACCACATGGAAGCCGGACCGTCGGCCAAGCAGGTGCGCGACGTCGTCGTCCCCGAAGCGATCACTGTGCAGGAGCTCGCCAACCGCATGGCCGAGCGCGGCGCCGATCTGGTCAAGGCGCTGTTCAAGATGGGCTCGCCGGTCACGCTCACCCAGACGATCGACCAGGACACGGCCGAGCTGCTGGTCACCGAGTTTGGGCACCGCATCAAGCGCGTCAGCGACAGCGACATCGACATCGACAGCACTGCCGACGTCGATGCGCCCGAAAGCCTGAAGTCCCGTCCGCCGGTGGTCACGATCATGGGCCACGTCGACCACGGCAAGACATCGCTGCTCGACGCGATCCGTGGCGCCGACGTCGTCGCCCGCGAGGCCGGCGGAATCACCCAGCATATCGGCGCCTATCAGGTGACCCTGGCCGACAAGTCGAAGGTTACGTTCCTCGACACCCCGGGCCACGAGGCGTTCACCGAGATGCGCGCGCGCGGCGCCAACGTCACCGACATCGTGATCCTGGTGGTTGCGGCCGACGATGGCCTTAAGCCGCAGACGATCGAGGCGATCAACCACACCAAGGCGGCCGGCGTGCCGATGATCGTCGCGATCAACAAGATCGACAAGCCCGACGCCAAGCCGCAAAAGGTCCGCGAGGAGCTTCTGCAGCACGAGGTGATCGTCGAGGACATGGGCGGCGACGTCCAGGACGTCGAAGTTTCGGCCAAGGAAAAGACCAATCTCGACAAGCTGCTCGAGGCGATCGAGCTGCAGGCCGAAATCCTCGAATTGAAGGCCAATCCCGACCGCGCCGCCGAAGGCACCGTGATCGAGGCCAAGCTCGACAAGGGCCGCGGCCCGCTGGCGACCGTCCTGGTCGAGCGCGGCACGCTGCGGGTCGGCGACGTGTTCGTCGCTGGCGCATCGAGCGGCAAGGTCCGCGCGCTGGTCGACGACCATGGCCGCCAGGTGAAGGAAGCCGGGCCGTCGGTCCCGGTCGAGGTGCTCGGCCTGTCCGTGGTGCCGTCCGCCGGCGATCCGTTCACCGTGGTCGAAAATGAGGCGCGTGCCCGCGAGGTCGCCGACTATCGCCAGAGCGTGCTTGACCGCAAGCGGACCACCGCAGCGCCGATGACCCTCGAGAACATGTTCGCGAGCCACGCCTCGACCACCAAGGAACTGCCGCTGGTCGTCAAGGCCGACGTGCAGGGCTCGGTCGAAGCGATCGTCCATGCCCTCAACCGGCTGTCGACCGATGAAATCCGGGTCCGGGTGCTTCACTCGGGCGTCGGCGCGATCACCGAGAGCGATGTCACGCTTGCAAGCGCAAGCGGAGCGCCGATCATCGGCTTCAACGTCCGCCCCAACGCCAAGGCGCGCGAAGTCGCCGAGCGCAACAAGGTCGAGTTCCGTTACTACGACGTCATCTACCACCTCACCGACTGGGTGAAGGGCGCGATGGCCGGCGAGCTCGGCCCCGAGATCATCGAAACGGTGGTCGGCCGCGCCGAGGTCAAGGAAGTCTTCCCAGCCGGCAAGAAGGACAAGGCCGCCGGCCTGCTCGTCCTCGAAGGCGTCATCCGCAAGGGCCTCAATGCCCGCCTCACGCGCGAAGACGTCATCGTGTCGAAGACGACGATCAGCTCGCTGCGGCGGTTCAAGGACGACGTCGCCGAAGTGCGCGCCGGCCTCGAATGCGGCGTGTTGCTGGCCGACACCAACGATATCAAGCCGGGCGACAGCCTCGAAGTGTTCGAGGTCGAGGAGCGCGCGCGGACGCTGTAGGGGAGCTATCGTGGTATGGCCTCAACCCCGGCTGACGGCTGAACACGTTCGCGGGGCATTGCGGCGCGCTCCGCGAGGATTTTTCGACCGAGACGAGTCGCGGGGGAATTATGCGGTACACCGTGCGGCACTCGAGAAATGGTTCGGCGTCCAGCGAGGCAGGTGGACTCCGGAAGCCGTGGTTCTTGGTTGTCTGGCCGTTTATGGTTGGATGCCGACGATACTGGAGGTGAAGAAGCCGCGAGAGGCGACGCTGAACCTAGGGCGGGCAGCCGCAATCGCAGACGCGTTAAATGAGAGAGACACCGACATCGATCTCACGTTTGCAAACGGATCAGTCGTCGGAACCTCGAAGTTCCTCCACTTTGCATTCCCCGATGAATATCCAATTTGGGACAGCCGCGTTCGCCGTGCGCTTGTGGGCGAGTGCCCATGTCGGGATTCAATCGGCGAGTACCGAGAATATCGCGAAGCGCTGATGGACTATGCGGACCAAGAAGGGCGCGACATGCGGGAAGTTGAACAAGACCTCTTCTGGCTGGACTGGAATGCGAAAAACCGAAACCTCTGAAGGCCGCTCGGTCCGGCTGCTCCGCGTCGGCGAGCAAGTCCGTCACGTGCTGAGCGAATTGCTCCAGCGCGGCGACGTGCATGACCCGGTGCTTCAATCGCACCTGGTCAGCATCACCGAGGTGCGCATGTCGCCCGATCTGCGCCACGCCACGGTGTTCGTGAAGCCGCTGCTCGGCCAGGACGAGGAAGCGGTGCTGAAGGCGCTGCGCCAGAACACCGCATTCCTCCAGCGCGAGGTCGCCCGCCGGGTGCGCATCAAATATGCGGCCAAGCTCAAGTTCGTCCCCGACGAGAGCTTCGACGAGGGCACCCACATCGAGAAGCTGCTGCGCGCGCCCAAGGTCGCGCAGGACATCGGCAAGGAATGATCGACCTAGAGCGGCTTGCCGAGCCGATGACGGGCGAGCGATGCCGCGGCGAGTTGTTTTCCGAAGAGCATCGCGAACCGCTCAAGGCCGCTTGCGCCGAGGACGGCGAAATCTGGCAGATTTACGCCAATAATTTCGGGCCGGATGGCTTCGACCAGAGCATCGACCGCTACGTTTCCAACCCGAGCAACCGCACCTTCGTCCTATTCGATGGCGACGAGCTTGCCGGAATGTCGAGCTACCTCGGGATCGACGAGGGCCGGCAAGCGCTCGAAATCGGCGGCAGCTATTACCGGCCTCGCCTGCGCGGCACCGGCTTCAACCAGCGGATCAAGGACATGATGCTCGCCCGCGCCTTCGATTGCGGCGTCCGGCGAGTCGAGTTCCGGGTCGACCGCCGCAACGGCCGCAGCCAGGCGGCGATGGCCAAGCTCGGCGCGGTGCGCGAAGGGGTGCTTCGCGCCGACCGCATCACCTGGACTGGCCATGTGCGCGACACAATGCTGTTTGCGATCCTGAAGGACGAGTGGCCGGTCTGACCGGGCCGCGCTAAGCGTCACCGCAATGGCCCGTTCCAAGACATCCGATCCGCCCGTCGTCGTGTGCGTGGTGGTCAAGGCATGGCCGCTGGTGTCGACGACCTTCATCGCGCAGGAACTCGTCGGGCTCGAGCGGGAGGGCCTTGAGCTGTGGGTCGTCTCGACGCTTCAAGGCGACAAGGTCCGCCACAAGCTCCACGACCAGCTGCACGCGCCGATCCGCTATCTCGCCGGCGCCAACAGCCTGCCGCGGCTGGTTCGGGCGTGGCGCAAGCTGCGGCGCACGCCAGGCTATGCCAAGGCCAAGGAACTGCTGCGCTACGACCGCGGCCACGGCGCCTCGGCGATGCGGCTGGTGGCCTTCGCCGGCGCGATGCTCGCTGCCGCGGAAATGCCGGCGGAGACGCGCATCATCTACGCGCACTTCCTCAACAGCGGCATGAACGTCGCCCGCTACGCGGCGGCGATGAGCGGCCTTCCGGTCGCCGTCAGCGCGCACGCCCGCGACATCTGGGTCAGCCCCGAATGGAACAAGCGCGTCAAGCTCGCACAGGCCGAATGGTGCACGACCTGCACCATCGATGGCTGGGAGCATCTCAAAACGCTCGCCGACGACCCGGCCAAGGTCCATTTGATTTACCATGGCTTGTCGTTCGAGCGCTTCCCAGGCGACGCGCCGAAGCGGCCGCTGCGTGATGGATCGGATCCGGACGAGCCGGTCCGGCTGTTCTCGGTCGGCCGCGCGGTCGAAAAGAAGGGCTTCGACGTGCTGCTCGACGCGCTCGGCACGCTGCCAAAGGAACTCAACTGGCGCTGGGTGCATGTCGGCGGCGGCCCGATCCTCGACGCGCTCAAGGAGTGCGCCAAGGCGCGCGACATTCTCGATCGGATCGACTGGCTCGGTGTCCAGACCCAGGCGGAAGTGATCGCGCTCTACCGCTCGAGCGACCTGTTCGTCCTGCCCTCGCGCGAAGGCGCCGACGGCGACCGCGACGGCCTGCCCAATGTGCTGATGGAAGCGCAGAGCCAGGCCCTGTGCTGCCTTTCGACCCGCTTCTCCGCGATCCCGGAGCTGATCATCGACGGGGAAACCGGGGTGCTTGTATCGCCCGGCGAGACTGCGCCGCTGCGCGATGCGCTGGAACGGCTGATCACCAGCCCGGCGCTGCGCGAGAAGCTTGGCATGGCCGGGTTCAAGCGCGTCCGCGGCAAGTTTGAAGCCGAGGCGGGAATCCACCAGCTCGCCGGGCTTTTGCGCGGCTCGATGAAGACGTGATCCACGGCTGGATCGTGCTCGACAAGCCGGTCGGGCTCGGCTCGACCCAGGCCGTCGGTGCAATCAAGCGCCTGCTTCGTGAAGCCGGAGAGCCGAAGACCAAGGTCGGTCATGGCGGGACTCTCGATCCACTGGCGAGCGGCGTGCTTCCTATTGCGCTGGGCGAAGCGACCAAGCTCGCGGGACGCATGCTCGACGCGACCAAGGGCTATGATTTCACCATCCGCTTCGGCGAGGAAACCGACACGCTCGATGGTGAGGGCGAGGTGGTCGCGACAAGCGAAGTTCGGCCGACGCGCGAGCAGGTCGAAGCCGTGCTGCCGCGGTTCACCGGAGCGATCGAACAGATTCCGCCGGCCTATTCGGCGCTGAAAGTAGGCGGCAAAGCGGCATACGCGAGAGCGCGAGCGGGCGAAGAGGTTGCGCTGAGGCCAAGAGCAGTCACGATTCACTCGCTTTCAATCCGTCACCCTGAACTTGTTTCAGGGTCCATTTCTCCACCCGCTCAGCAGTCTCCGGAATGGATGCTGAAACAAGTTCAGCATGACGGGCTAACCGAAATCACCCTTTCCGCTACCGTCTCCAAGGGCACTTACATCCGCAGCCTCGCCCGCGACATCGCTCATGCGCTTGGAACGGTCGGCCACGTTTCTTACCTGAGACGCACCCGCGCCGGGCCGTTCACGCTCGACCAGGCCGTTTCGCTGGACTTTCTCACCGAAACCGCTAAGGCGCGCGCACTGACGAGGACGGTACTGCCGCTTGATGCGGCGCTGGACGACATCCCGGCCCTCCCCGTCACCCCCGCTCAAGCCCAGTTGCTCCGTCACGGGCAGCAGCTTGTCGGGTTCCCCGCACCGGGGTCCCATCAAAGTAGTACTTTGATGGGTTCCCGATCGGGGCTTTGCATGGCCTGCCTGGAGGGAACTCCGGTCGCGCTGGTTGAAGCCTCGGCCGACGGCCTCCGGGTCGTCAGGGGGTTCAACCTTTTAGAAGAATAGGAGTGAACCGATGTCGATTACCGCAGAGCGCAAGGAAGCGCTGATCAAGACTCATGCGCAGGGCAAAAGCGACACTGGTTCGCCGGAAGTCCAGGTCGCGATCCTGACCGAGCGCATCAACAACCTGACGGGGCATTTCAAGACCCACGCGAAGGACAACCATTCGCGCCGCGGTCTTCTGATGATGGTCAACAAGCGCCGGTCGCTGCTCGATTATCTCCGCAAGGAAGATGCGCAGCGTTACACCGATCTCATCGCGAAGCTCGGCCTTCGCAAGTGACGAAAAGCCGCCCGATGGGCGGCTTTTTGGAGTCCTGAACTTGTTTCAGGATCCATTTTTCCATCCCACGCTTGGTCTCCGGGATGGATGCTGAACCAAGTTCAGCATGACGATTGGAGGCCAAAGTCCCGCAATTCGGCGGGGCGCACTGGGGGCCTAAAGCGCCCCGAACCGCTCGCAGACCGGCTCCGTCTGCCACTGCTGTCCCGCCGGCATCTGGCCCGCGGGGACTGAAGGAACGAACATGTTCAATACCAAGACTGTTGAAATCGAGTGGGGCGGTAAAACCCTCAAGCTCGAAACGGGCCGCGTTGCCCGCCAGGCCGACGGCGCGGTTCTCGCGACCCTCGGCGAAACCGTGGTGCTGTGCGCGGTCACCGCCGCCAAGTCGGTCAAGCCGGGACAGGATTTCTTCCCGCTGACTGTCCACTACCAGGAAAAATTCTCGGCTGCCGGACGCATCCCCGGCGGCTTCTTCAAGCGCGAGCGCGGAGCGACCGAAAAGGAAACGCTCACCTCGCGCCTGATCGACCGGCCGGTGCGGCCGCTGTTCCCTGAAGGGTTCTACAACGAGGTTCTCGTTATCGCCCAAGTGCTGTCCTACGACGGCGAGAACGAGCCGGACATTGTCGCGATGATCGCGGCCTCGGCGGCGCTGACGCTTAGCGGCGTGCCGTTCATGGGTCCGATCGGCGCCGCGCGCGTCGGTTTCTCGGACGAGGGCGAATATATCCTCAACCCGACCCAGACCCAGATCGCGGAAGGCAAGCTCGACCTGATCGTCGCCGGCACCCGCGACGCGGTGATGATGGTCGAATCCGAAGCCAAGGAGCTGAGCGAAGAGCAGATGCTCGGCGCGGTCATGTTCGCCCACCGCGAAAGCCAGAAGGTGATCGAAGCGATCATCAAGCTCGCCGAGCAGGCGGCCAAGGAGCCGTGGGAGCTGAGCCAGTCGGCCGACAAGGCGGCGATCAAAAAGAAGCTCAAGGACCTCATCGGCAAGGACGTCGATGCAGCCTACAAGCTGACCAGCAAGCAAGAGCGTTCGGCCAAGCTCAACGAAGCGCGCGCCAAGGCCGCCGAAGCGTTCGCCGAAAGCGACCCGCAGGAGCAGATGGTCGCGTCCAAGCTGGTCAAGTCGGTCGAAGCCGACATCGTCCGCACCGCGATCCTGAAGGACGGCCGCCGAATCGACGGCCGCGACACCAAGACCGTGCGCCCGATCGAGATCAGCGTTGGCTTCCTGCCACGCACCCACGGATCGGCGCTGTTCACCCGCGGCGAGACGCAGGCGATCGTCAGCACCACCCTTGGCACCAAGGAATCGGAGCAGATGATCGACGGGCTGGAGGGGCTCTCCTACCAGCGCTTCATGCTGCACTATAACTTCCCGCCCTACTCGGTCGGCGAAGTCGGCCGCTTCGGCGCCCCGTCCCGGCGCGAAACCGGCCACGGCAAGCTCGCCTGGCGCGCGCTGCGTCCGATGCTGCCGAGCGTCGAGGAGTTCCCGTACACGGTGCGCGTCCTCTCCGACATCACCGAGTCCAACGGCTCGTCGTCGATGGCCACGGTGTGCGGCGGAAGCCTCGCGCTGATGGACGCCGGCGTTCCCTTGAAGGCGCCGGTTGCCGGAATCGCGATGGGGTTGATCCTCGAAGGCAAGGATTTCGCGGTGATCAGCGACATCCTCGGCGACGAGGACCATCTCGGCGACATGGACTTCAAGGTTGCCGGAACGTCGAACGGCGTCACCGCGCTGCAGATGGACATCAAGGTCGCCGGGATCACCGAGGAGATCATGAAGGTCGCCCTCGCCCAGGCGAAGGAAGGCCGCGCCCACATCCTCGGCGAAATGGCCAAGGCGCTCGACCACACCCGTGAAGAGCTGTCGGCCCACGCGCCGCGGATCGAAACGATGCAGATCCCCAAGGACAAGATCCGCGAAGTGATCGGCACCGGCGGCAAGGTGATCCGCGAGATCGTCGCCGAGACCGGCGCGAAAGTGGACATCGACGACGACGGCGTGATCAAGATCAGCTCGTCCGACCTCAGCCAGATCGAGGCCGCGCGCCAGTGGATCCGCGGCATCGTCGCGGAACCCGAGCCGGGCACGATCTACACCGGCAAGGTCGCAAGCATCGTCGATTTCGGCGCGTTCGTGACCTTCATGCCCGGCAAGGACGGGCTGGTCCACGTGTCCGAGATCAAGAACGAGCGGGTCGAGAACGTCCGCGACGTCCTGAGCGAAGGCCAGGAGGTCAAGGTCAAGCTGGTCGAGGTCGACCAGCGCGGCAAGGTCCGCCTGTCGATGCGCCTGGTCGACCAGGAAACCGGCGAAGAGCTGGCCGACACGCGTCCCCCGCGGGAACCGCGCGAGGGTGGCGATCGCGGTGATCGTGGTCCGCGCGGCGAAGGCCGCGGCGACCGTCATCGTGGCGGCGGCGGCCGTGGCGGCGACCGCGATCGCGGCCCGCGTCGCGAAGGCGGCGACCGTGGACCGCGCGGCGACCGTGGTCCGCGTGAGGACCGTGGCCCGCGTGGCGAAGGTCGCGGCGATCGTGGCCCGCGGCCCGAGCGCGAAGGCGGCGAGGCACGCGAGAGCGGCCCCGAGCCCGAATTCTCGCCGGCGTTCCTGACCGGGAACAACGAGGACTAAACCCTGGCTGTCATTCCCGCGAAAGCGGGAATCCCGCTCATCAAGGAAGCTGGACCCCCGCTTTCGCGAGGGTGACGAATAAAAGAAAGGCCGCGCAGCGCTGCGCGGCCTTTTCTTTGAACGGTGTTTCTACAGGATGCGGGAGCAGGTGCCGCCGTCGTTCGAGCCCGCGTAATAATGACCGCTGCTAAGGCAGCCGCTCGCGAACTCGGCGCAGTCGGACTTATCGTCCTTCTTGCAGGTCTTCTTGTTGCATTGGACTCCGTCCGGGTGCGCGGCCACGCATTCGGTCGTCGCATAGACCACCGTACCGGTCTTGACGCTTCCCAGCGGGTCGCCGTGCGAGCCAGCGCCCTTGGCGCAGGCCGCGAGCAGCAGCGCTGACATGATCGTAAGGCGTCCCGGGCTCATCGCATTTCCCCTTTTTGCGAACGTTGATCCGGCACGCTCCAGATACAGCAATCAGCGGCGCTTCTGAACCCAAGGCGGGACAGACGGAGCTTGTTCGCCCACCGAAGCGTTTAGCGGGCAACAGGGAAAGGGACCTGGCTGGTGCTCATTGGGACCGCATCGGCATTGTTGATCGTCGGCCGCTCGCTGCGCAACCGCCCGCCGACACCCGTTTTGATCTCGCCGCAAGGCCGTCGAGCGCTTCGCGCTTTATGCAGCGGCTTGTATGAATGACCCGATGAGCCGGCCGCACACCGACATCGACACGATGATCGCCTTCGCCGCACAGGAGAGGCAAATGATGAAGCTTTGGCCCTTATTGCTGTTCGGCTGCGTCACAGCCGCCTCGCCTGCGGCCCCGGCCTTCGCCCAAGGCGCGCCAAGCTCGGCGCAGCTCCAGCTCGCCAAGCACGCGGACAAGCTCGAACCCGGCGAATGGGTGTGGGCGCCGCAAATCGCGCGAAGCGGGCCGGTCCTGGTCTATGTCGATCTCGGCCGGCAGCGCGCGACGGTGTACCGCAACGGAGTCCGCATCGGCGTTTCGACCATCTCCTCGGGCAAGGACGGCTACGAGACGCCGACGGGGGTCTTCACCATCCTCGAGAAGGACAAGGACCACCGCTCGCGCACCTATGACGACGCGAAAATGCCCTACCAGCAGCGGCTCACCTGGAAGGGTGTCGCGCTTCATGCCGGCAACTTGCCCGGTTTCCCGGCCAGCCACGGTTGCGTCCGGTTGCCGATGGAGTTTGCCAGGAAACTGTTCGAGGTCACGCCGATGGGCGGAACGGTGGTGATCGCCGGCGGCCACGAGGACCCGGTGAGGCGGCCGGCGGCGGGCGTCCTGGCGCCGCCGATGGCCGGGGTGACCCCAGCTTCGGCCACGGTGCTGAGCGCCGAGGGCACCTATACCTGGACCCCGGCCACGAGCCCGAGCGGGCCAGTGTCGATCATCGTCTCGACCGGCGACCAGCAGGTGGTCGTGCTGCGCAACGGGGTCGAGATCGGCCGCGCCCACGCCAACGTCCAGGCCGAGACCACACAGGCCCAGGTCATGACCTTCACCGGCGGCAAGGACAAACAATGGATCCAGGTCGGCGTATCCGACCTGACCGGCGAGCAGGCGGAGATCATTTCCACCGAGCGCGTCGAGCAGATGCACTTGCCGGCGGCGTTCGTGACCGCGATGCGATCGGTGATCGCGCCGGGGACAACGGTGCTGGTGACCCAGGCGTCGGTCGATGCTCAGTCGACCGGAGTCCAGACCACGGTCATGGATGCCGACGACGCGAAGAAGTGAATACTTGCCGGCCTCACCCGAAGGTGAATGAGAAAGCGTCGACTCCCGGATCGAGGAACTCGATCGTGAACGTGCGGTCGCGCACGACGCCCTTCTGCCGCACCAGCTGGTAGAGCCGCTCGTCCTTGACCATTCCCACGCCGTTGGCGGCGATGTCGACTCCGGCGTCGCCGCCCGGCGCCTGGCCGTCGAGAGTCACGCGGAAGCGGACCGGCTTACCGGTGGCCGAGCCGAGCACGAGGTGCAGGTCGCGCGCGTGGAAGCGGAAGTGGATTTTCGCGCCTGCAGCGAGCGAGCGCGCGCTTTGCCGGCTGTCGAGCCAGCGGCCTTCGAGCGCCCAGTCGTTGAGTTGCAGCGGCGCCGGCGCATAGGTCCTGGCGATGTCGTGCGCGAGCCCACCGGGCGAGACCAAGCGATCCGCGCGGGCGTAGCCGATGTAGGTCTCGGGCGAGCCGATGCTGCGCGAGGCGGCGGCTTCGCTGCCAGCCGCAGCGACGCTGGCCGCGGCGCCGATCGGCGCGTGGCCGGCTTCGGCGCGCAGCTGCCGGATGACCTTCTCGGACAGCTCATATTGGCCTTCGCCGTGGTGATGATAACGGACGCGCCCCTGCGCATCGACGAAGTAATGCGCCGGCCAATAATTGTTCTTGAGCGCATTCCACAGCACGTAATTGTTGTCGAGCGCGACCGGGTAGCGGATGCCGAGGTCGGCAATCGCGCGCTGGACGTTGGCGGGATCGCGCTCGAACGCGAACTCGGGCGCGTGGACCCCGATGATCACCAGCCCGTCCTTGCGGTAGCGATCGTCCCACGCTTTCAAATAGGGGATGGTGCGCAGGCAGTTGATGCAGCTGTAGGTCCAGAAGTCGATCAGCACGACCTTGCCCTTGAGCTGCTGCGTCGTGAGCGGCGCGCTGTTGAACCACGGGCCGAGCTTGTCGAGCGGCGGGAGCTGGCCTTCGACGGGCAAGATCAGCTGGCCCATCGCGTCGGTGCGGACTCCGGTCTCCGCTGGGCCGCCAGCGCCGAGCTTGTGGGCGAGGCCGGTTTCGAGGCTTGCCGTCTGGGCACTCGACAACTTGGCGAGGACTCGCGTGTCGAGCCCGAGCGCGATCACCGCGACGCCGGCGAGGACGAGGACTCCAAGCGCCTGGCGAATCCGCTCGCTGGTGCCGAGCGACTTCTTCATCCCCTGGAACAGCTTGCCGCCGACCAGCAAAGCAAGCGCGAGCGAAGTCGCTGCGCCAAGCGCGTAGGCGAGCAGCAACAAGGTGGTCGAAAAGCTTGCACCCTTGAGCGCGGCGGTGGTGAAAATGATTCCGAGGATCGGTCCGGCGCATGGCGCCCACAGCAGCCCGGTCGCCACCCCCAGGACCAGCGACGACCAGATGCTTTCCTGCTCGCCCTGCGAGCGCTCGGTCAGCCGCGAGCCCATCGCCACCAGCGGGCGGGTCATGCGGTCGGCGATGGCCGGGAACACCAGCGAGACTCCGAAGAGTGCGAGCAGGATCAGCGCAGCCCAGCGGCCGACGCTGTTGACCCGCACCGCCCAGCCGCCGCCGACCGCGGCAAGCGTGGCGACCACGGCAAAGGTGATCGCCATTCCGGCGAGCAACGGCAGCGTGCTTCGCGCAAAGCTGCGCCCGGCGCGCGCGAACACGAACGGAAGCACCGGCAGGATGCACGGGCTGAGGATGGTGAGGACGCCGCCAAAATAAGCGAGCAGGATGATGAGCATGGCCGCGCCTTACCGTTGCGGAAGTGTAACTAATGCTGAACGGTTTAGACCAAAACTCGTTCGGACGCTGCAGACGCACTGGCGTTCCTGGATTGGAAGTATTATGTACCGATCGATATGAATAAACCGGAGACCCTTGCCGTCCGCGGCCGGCCCCGCGAGTTCTGCGTCGAGGACGCGCTCGCCAAGGCGCTGCGCGTGTTCTGGAGCAAGGGCTACGAAGGCACCTCGCTCAACGACCTCACCGAAGCCATGGGCGTCACCCGCCCGAGCCTCTATGCGGCGTTCGGCAATAAGGAGGCGTTGTTCCGCAAGGCGCTGGATCTCTACCAGCGCGAGAAGCTTCAATATATCGGCCGCGCGCTGGAGCAGCCGACCGCGCGCCAGGTGGCCGAGATGCTGCTTCGCGGCGCGGTCGAGAATGCGTCGAGCACCGAGGAGCCGCATGGTTGCCTGGGGGTCATCACGTCGGTCGCGTGCGGCGCGGAATCGCAATCGATCCGCGAGGAAGTGCTGGAGCGCGGCAAGGTCGCCAAGCAGGCGCTGATCGAGCGGCTCGAGCGCGCCAAGGCCGAGGGCGATCTTCCCGCCAATGTCGAGGCCGAGGCGCTCACCAACCTGCTCTATGCGGTGGTCCAGGGGATCTGCATCCAGGCGGGGTCAGGGGCCACTCGCGAAGAGCTCAACCGGGTGGTCGAGACCGGCCTGATGATGTGGCCGACCGCCTGATTTTATCGGTCCATCAAATTTTTTTATCGACCGGTATAGAAATTCCAATTGACGCCGCTTACCTGACTTTGTACTGAACGGTACAGAAAGCTTGGAGTCAACCGACCCGGCGTTCTGACCATCGAAAACAAAAACAGGGGCGATGCGTCCACAATGAACCAACTCCACCGCGGGCACTGACGCCCGCCAGTTGATCGCAAACGACAGTCGCCGACGACGGAGCATCCGGCTCCGGCGGACGAGGAATTTTGCGCCGCGGCCGACGCGCGCGCCGAGACAAGAGGCAGAAGAAGAATGGCATATCTCGCTCGCATCGAACCGATGGAAAGCCAGCGCATCGCGTTTCCGGCGTTCGCTGAGGCGGCGAGCGCCAAGCCCGATTTCTCGCCGCTCGAATGGTCGATCATCCGCCATGCGCGGACCGATGGCCTGTCGACCATCCGTGAGCCCGGCGTCTTTAGCCGGTTGTTCAATTGGGTGATTGGCCGCAGCGGCAACCGACAGCTCGCCAATGAGGGGCTCGAGGCACTTCGCCGCACCGCCGTGCTCAGCTGGCATTTCGGTTTCTCGATTCCCGGCGACGATGTCGCCCACTTCCTGTCGACGGGCTTCACGGCCGACCAGTATGAGCTGCTGGTATCGAGCGTCCGCGCCGCCGCCACCGGCTCCAATGTCCACAGTATCACGGGGGAGGCGATCGCCTGATGTTCCTGCGCAAAGATGAATTCGAAACCGGTGGCGGCGGACTCCGCGAGTCCCTGGTCGTCCACGTGCGACGGCAGCCGCCGCTGGTCCGCGCCGGGCTGATCGCGCTTCCGCTGCTGGTGCTGCTCGCGCTTGCCTATTGGCTGCTCGCAGGTCCCCGGCAGCCGGCCGCGGCGATGCCGCCGGCGGAGGTCGCGATTGCTTATCCGCTGCAGCGAAACATCATCGAATATGACGAATTCACCGGCCGTTTCGAGCCCAGCCGCGCGGTCGAGATCCGCCCGCGCGTGTCGGGCCAACTTGCCGGCATCCACTTCCGCGACGGCGATTATGTTCGGCAGGGCCAATTGCTGTTCACCATCGACCCGCGACCGTTCGCCGCAGCGCTTGCCGAAGCGCAGGCGCGCGCCGCGGCCGCACGCACCGCCGCGGGGCTCGCCCGGGCGGAACTTGCCCGGGCCCTTCGCCTGCTGCCCGACGACGCGGTTTCCAAGGAGGAAGTCGATAACCTGCGCGCCGCCGCGCGCTCGGCCGAAGCGAGCATTGCCGCTGCTGACGCCGTCGTCCGCCAGCGCGCGCTCGACCTCGAGTTCACCCGCATCAGGGCGCCGATCAGCGGCAAGATTTCCTATCGTCGCGTCGATCCCGGAAGCCAGGTCGGAAGCGGCGCTGGCGCGGGCACCTTGCTGACGACGATCAACGCGGTCGACCCGATCTACTTCACCTTCGACGTGTCGGAAGGCTTGCTGCTCAAGGCCCAGCGCGATCGCGCGGCGGCCGGCGGAGCCCCGCAAATGATCGACATTCGCCTGCAGGACGAGCCCGATTACCGATGGCACGGCCAGGTCGACTTCACCGATAACGGGATCGATCCCGCTTCCGGCACGATCCGCGCCCGCGCGGTGGTCGCCAACGCCGGGGCGTTCCTGACGCCCGGCATGTTCGGAAGCATGCGGCTCTCGAACGGCCGCCCGGTCACCGCATTGCTCGTCCCCGACAGCGCGGTGATGGCCGACCAGGCCGGCAAGATGGTCATGACCATCGGCAAGAACGGCCAGCCGGCACCGGTGCCGGTGGTGGTCGGCCCGGTCATCGACGGCCTTCGGGTGATCAAGTCCGGGCTGGCGCCAAACGCCAGGGTCGTCATCCGCGGCCAGCAGCGGATCATGCCCGGAATGCCGATCCAGCCCAAGCTGACCAAGATCGTCGCCGAGCCGTCGAAGGCTGCAAGCGCGGTCGCCGTCGAGCAGCCGGCTGGCAGCGCCACCTTCGCGAACTAGAATCGAGCAAGCCAGTGCGTCTTTCGCGAATCTTCATCGACCGGCCGATCTTTGCCGCGGTCATCGCCATCGTCATCACGCTGGTCGGAGCGATCAGCTATTTCGGGCTGCCGGTGAGCCAGTATCCCGACGTCGTTCCGCCGACGATCACCGTGAACGCATCCTATCCGGGCGCGTCGGCCGAGACGGTCGCGGATACGGTTGCGGCGCCGATCGAGCAGCAGATCAACGGCGTCGACGACATGCTCTACATTTCGAGCCAGTCGACCGGCGACGGGCGGGTGACGATCACCGTCACGTTCAAGCTCGGCACCGACCTCGATAAGGCGCAGGTGCTGGTGCAGAACCGCGTCGCCCTCGCCCAGCCGAGCCTGCCCGAGGATGTCCGGCGCATCGGCGTGGTGGTGCGCAAGTCGCTGCCGTCGTGGCTGATGGCCATCAACATCATCTCGCCCGACCATTCGCGCGACCGCGCCTACATGTCGAACTACATCCTCAGCCAGGTCCGTGACCGGCTTACGCGCGTCGACGGCATCGGCGACGTCCAGATGTTCGGCGGGCGCGACTATGCGATGCGGGTGTGGATCGACCCCGGCCGGGCCGCCGCGCGCGGGTTGACCGGCGGCGAGATCGTCAATGCGCTGCGCGGCCAGAACGTCCAGGTCGCGGCCGGAACGCTCGGCCAGCCGCCTTACGACACGCGCTCCGCCTACCAGCTCAACGTCGAGACCCAGGGCCGCTTCAAGGACCCGGCTGACTTCGCCAACATCATCGTCAAGAGCGCGCCGGACGGCGCGGTCACCCGGCTGTCCGACGTCGGCCGGGTCGAGCTCGGCGCCGAGGATTATGGCGTCAACGGTTACCTGTCGGGCGAGGAATCCCTGATCCTCGGCATCACCCAGCGGCCCGGCACCAACGCCCTCGCCGCCGAGCAGGGCGTGCTCAATGTCATGAGGGATGCGTCCAGGGACTTCCCGTCGGGCATGGCCTATCGGGTCATTTGGAACCCGACCGAGTTCATCAGCAAGTCGATGGAAGCGGTGCAGATGACGCTGCTCGAGGCGGTCGCGCTGGTCGTGCTTGTGATCCTCGTCTTCCTGCAAAGCTGGCGCGCGGCGGTGATCCCGGTGGTCGCGATCCCGGTCTCGCTGATCGGCACGTTCGCGGTGCTCGCGAGCCTTGGCTACTCGCTCAACACACTTTCGATGTTCGGGCTGGTGCTGGCGATCGGCATCGTCGTCGACGACGCCATCGTCGTGGTCGAGAACGTCGAGCGAAACCTCGAGAAAGGCCTGACGCCCAAGGAAGCTGCACGGCGCTCGATGGACGAAGTGTCGACCGCGCTGGTGGCAATCGTGCTGGTGCTGTGCGCGGTGTTCGTGCCCACAATGTTCCTGACCGGCCTGTCGGGTGAGTTCTACCGTCAGTTCGCGGTGACGATCTCGAGCGCCACCCTGATCTCGCTGCTGCTCTCGCTGACCCTGTCGCCGGCGCTCGCGGCGCTGCTGCTCAGGCCGAGGAGCGATCATCGTGCGGAGAGCGGCGTCATGGGCTTCCTCCACCGCGCAGGCGATCGGTTCAACCAGGGATTCGATCGATTCTCGGCCTGGTACGGCCGGGCAACGCGCAAGCTGATCACCAACCCGCGCAAGGTCCTGCTGACCTACGGCGGGCTCATCGCAGCGGCGATCGCCTTGTTCTGGGCAACGCCGGCTGGCTTCATTCCAGCGCAGGACCAGGGCTATTCGCTGGCCGTGGTGCAGCTTCCGGCCGGGAGCTCGCTCGAACGTACCGACGCAGTGCTCAAGAAGGTCGCCGCGCGGCTGGTCAAGATCGAGGGCGTCGAGGCCGCGGTGATGTTCGCTGGCTTCGACGGCGCTTCGGGCACGCAGGCCTCGAATGCCGGCGCCTCCTACCTCGCGTTCAAGGATTATGGCTGGCGCGCCAAGCACGGCCGCAGCGAGCAGGCGATCGAGGCCGACATGCGCAAGGCGGTCGCCGACATCGACGAAGCCAATGTGTTCGTGATCTCGCCGCCAGTCATCCAGGGCATCGGCTCGGGCGGGTTCAGGATGATCGTCCAGGACCGCGCGTCGAACGGCTATGACGCGATGCAGGGCGCTGCGTTCCAGTTCATGGGCCAGGCCGCGCAGACCAAGGGCCTGGCCAACGTCTTCACGCTCTACAATACGCAGACTCCGCGCGTGTACGCCGCGATCGACCGGACCAAGGCCGACATGCTCGGGGTTCCGCCCGGGCGCGTCAACGAAGCGCTGCAGGTCTATCTCGGCTCGGCCTACGTCAACGACTTCAACCTGCTCGGCCGTACCTATCGCGTGACCGCGCAGGCGGATTCGCGCTTCAGGAACGATGTCACCGACATCGCCCAGCTCAAGGCCCGCTCAGACAGCGGGGCGATGGTTCCGCTCGGCTCGTTAGCGACTTTCCAGGACCGTACCGGGCCGTATCGCGTGACCCGCTACAATTTGTTCCCGGCGGTCGAGATGGATGGCCAGCCGGCGCCCGGTTATTCGACCGGCCAGGGCATCGCGGCGATGGAACAGATCGCGCAGGCCTTGCCGCCGGGCTTCAAGACCGAATGGACCGACATTGCCTTCCAGCAGAAAGCGGCCGGCAACACCGCCGGAATCGTCTTCGGCCTGGCGGTGGTGTTCGTCTTCCTGGTCCTCGCAGCGCAGTTCGAAAGCCTGACGCTCCCGCTCGCGGTGATTCTGATCGTGCCGATGACGCTGCTCGCGGCGATGATCGGCGTGAACCTGCGCGGGCAGGACAATAATGTACTCACCCAGATCGGCTTGATCGTGCTCGTCGCGCTCGCCGCCAAGAACGCGATCCTGATCGTCGAGTTCGCCAAGCAAGCGGAAGAACGCGGGGCATCGATCATCGACGCAGCGGTCGAGGCCGCGCGGATCCGGCTCCGCCCGATCTTGATGACCAGCTTCGCCTTCATCCTCGGAACCTTGCCGCTGGTGACTTCGACCGGCGCCGGCGCCGAGCTCCGCCAGGCGCTTGGCACAGCGGTCTTCTTCGGGATGATCGGGGTGACGGGCTTCGGGCTGATCTTCACGCCGACCTTCTATGTCGTCTGCCGCAAGCTTGCCGAGCGGGTTGCCGAACGGCGCCAGCGGCGCGGCGGCCAGACGCTGCTCCAGCCTGCGGAATGAGAATCCAGATGCGCATCGTCCAACAACTCGTCGTCTCAGCCAGCGCCTTGACGCTGGCCGCCTGCGCCGCCGTCGGTCCCAACCACTCCCCTCCGCCGGTTCCGGCGACGGCGCAGGACCAGTTCGTCAGCTCCAATTTCGCATTGGTCGGGGATGCCGCCGTGCGCGACGATTGGTGGCGCCTCTACAACGATCCGGTCCTCGACGGCCTGGTCCAGCAAGCGCTCGCAGCGAACAAGGATATTGCCGTAGCGACCGCCAACATCGCGGTTGCACGCGCTTCGCTGCGCGGCGCGCGCAGCGACCGCCTGCCGCAAACTTCGATCGGCGCTGGCGCGCAATATGGCCGGCCCGACGGGCTCAGCCGTGCGCCCGGGCAGGGCAGCGACTGGGCGCTGTCGACCGGCCTGGACGTCGCTTATGAGGTTGACCTGTTCGGCCGGGTCCGGCGCGGGGTCGAAGCTGCGCGGGCCGATGTCGGCGCGGCCGAGGCCGAGCGTGATTCCGCGCGGGTGATCGTCGCTGCCGAAACCGCGCGCGCTTATGCCGACATCCTGTCGAGCCAACGCAGGCTCGAAGTCGCCCGACATACGGTCGACCTGCTCGACGCGACGGTGAAGCTTGCTGGCAAGCGGTTCGACGCCGGCCGCACTTCGCGGCTCGACCTGGTGCGGGTGAGCGCGCTGCGCGATCAGCAGCGCGCCAAGATCCCCGAGTTCGAAGCCGATCTTGAATCCGCGACCTTCCGCCTGGCGACGCTCACCGGGCATACGCCGGCCGAGCGGCCGGTGACCGGCGGCAACGGCAAGATGCTCGAGCTCGCCCAGCCGATCCCGGTCGGCGACGGCCGCGCCTTGCTCGCTCGGCGGCCGGACGTGCGCGAAGCCGAGCGCCGGCTCGCCGCCTCGACCGCCCGGATCGGCGTCGCGACGGCCGACCTCTATCCGCACATCTCCCTCGGCGGCTCGCTCACTTCGGCCGCGACCGGCATCGCCAGCCTGTTCACCGGCGGCGCAGTCGGTTTTCTCGCCGGGCCGCTGCTCAGCTGGTCGTTTCCAAACCAGGCCGCGGCGCGGGCGCGGGTCGCCGGCGCCGAAGCGCAGAGCCAGGCCAATCTGGCGCGGTTCGACAAGACGGTGCTGACCGCGCTCGAGGAGACGGAGACCGCGCTGTCGCGCTACGCCAATCAGATTGAGCGCCGGAATGCCTTGCGGTCGGCGCGCGACCAGGCCGAGCGTGCCGCGCGCATCACCCGTGCCCAATTGCGCGAGGGACGCGCCGACAGCCTTGCGGTGCTCGACGCCGAACGAACGCTCGCCCAATCGGAATCCGATCTGGCCGAAGCCGACGCTCGCCTGGTCGACGCCCAGGTCGACCTCTTCCGCGCGCTCGGCGGCGGCTGGCAGGGAGCACAAGTCGCGCAAAATCTCTGAGCAAGCGAGCCGCTTGGGCTCCGCCTAAGGCTTAGGCGGACCACCTTGCTCCAAGTCCGAACGCGGCCGGCTCGCCAAGGCGAAGGCTGGTGGAGCTGGAACTGTTCGAGAGGACGACATCACCAGCCCGATTCGGTGCGCCTGCGTTTTACAGCAACGACGCGACCAATCCCGCTCGCAGGCGCACCAGTTGACAGAGTGAACGTTCACAATCATAACTTCCATGCCGCTGGGAGAGAGCGGATCGGTTGATGGAGGGGGTATGGCAGTAGGTCGCGACGGCGCGTTTTTGAGTCTTGCTGCCGGTGTCTCGCTAATTGCACTGAGTGCGCCGCAGGCGGCGACCGCTCAAACCCAGCCGCCAGAAGACGACACGGTTGCTGCTGCCCACCCGCCAGAGCAAACGATCGTCATCACCGGTATCCGCGGCTCGCTCAAGCGGTCGATGGACATCAAGCGCAATGCACAGGGCGTCGTCGACGCCATCTCGGCCGAGGAAATCGGCAAGTTTCCCGACACCAATCTCGCCGAGTCGCTGCAGCGTATCACCGGCGTTTCGATCGACCGCTCAAACGGTGAAGGATCGACGGTCACCGTCCGCGGCTTCGGCCCCGAGTTCAACCTCGTCCTGCTCAATGGCCGGCAGATGCCCGCGACGAGTCTCGGCGGATGCTGTTCCGCGCCGGCCTCACGCAGCTTCGACTTCGCCAACCTCGCGTCCGAGGGCGTTGCCGCAGTGGAAGTCTACAAGTCCGGGCGGGCCAGCCTGCCGACCGGCGGCATCGGTTCTGCGATCAACATCATCACGCCGCGGCCGCTTAACCGCCCCGGCTTCCATGGCTCCATCTCGGCCAAGGGTGTCTACGACACGTCGCGATTCGAAGGCACTCCGATTACACCGGAAGTCTCGGGGATCATCAGCGACACCTTCGCCGACAACCGCATCGGGATCCTGGTTACCGGCTCATATCAGCGGCGCAAGGCCAGCATCGCACAATTCACCGGCGGATGGCGCGAAGGCTATCTCGGCTCCGAAAACAATTGGGAGTCGCTGGCACAGCCGGGAGACCCGCGATTCGCGAATATCACCAACCGCCCGGGTCCGAACGACATCTATCAGGTGCCGCAAAATGGCGGCTACGACTTCACCAACATCGATCGCGAGCGGATCAATGGGCAACTCGTGCTGCAGGCGCGGCCGACAGACGCGCTGACGGCCACGATCGATTACACCTTTTCCCAGAACACGATCGACGCGCGCACCAACAGCATCGGCGTGTGGTTCAACGGCAATGACACCAGCAGCAGCTGGACCAACGGGCCGGCGGCAGGCCCCAACTTCTACACAGAGCGCTTCGGCCAAGGCGAGGGCAAGGATCTCGCGATCACCGGCGCGCTGGCAAAAAACCGCTCGATCAACAAGTCGCTGGGCGGCAACCTCGCATGGACGGGTCCCGCGGGCCTCCGTCTGGAACTGGATGCGCACCATTCAACGGCGGTCAGCAAGCCGACGTCGCCTTACGGAAGCAACATCGCCGTGGGCACAGCGATTTACGGCGTTCAAAGCCAGACGATTGACTTCACCAATGACATGCCGGTGATCTCCGTTTCGATGTATCCCGGTTCAGAGATAAGTGCGAGCAACATCCGTCCCGCCGGCAACGCTTTCCGCAATGCTTACATGAAGGACCAGATCGACGAGGTCGCACTCAAGGGTGGTTTCGATTTCGGTTCGGCATTCATCAAGAGCCTGGATTTCGGCGCCAGACTGACCGAGAACAAGGTTCGGTCGGCGTTCGGCAATATCCAGAATGATACGTGGGGCGGGACCTTGTCTGCGGCAGCAACGCCCGACAACCTGTTCAATCAGGTTAAACTACCGCCGGACCTTGGGAGCATGTCGGGGTCGCAGGATCCGTCGATTATCCCGACCTATTTCCAGATCGACACCAACGGTCTCATCCAGCTGCTCAATTCAAGCATAGGAATTTGCTCGAAATCGACCGGGCCGGCAGGCAGTTGCCTTGCCGCTTACTCGGTCGACCGGCGGATCAAGGAACGGACGCTCGCTCCTTACGTCCAGACCACGCATGTGTTCAATCTGTTCACGCGCCCCGCAAACCTGCGGGTTGGGCTGCGCTATGAAAAGACCAAGGTGGCCTCGACCGCGCTAACCGACATTCCATCGGGTACCCGCTTCACCGGCGGAAACGAGATCGGCATTCTCCCGAGCAACGGGCAATCCCAGTTCCTCACGTTCAAGGGCAAGTACGATTTCTGGCTGCCGGCCGTCGACTTCGACGTGGAGCCGGTGCGCAACGTGAAGCTTCGCGCTTCGTACAGTCACACCATTACCCGCGCCGACTATGCCTCGCTCGCCGGCGGCCTGACTGTTAATTCGCCCGCGCGTCCGGATGGCGGCGGAACCGGCGGCAGCGGCAATCCCAACCTGCTGCCTTACCTGTCCAAGAACATCGATTTCTCGGCGGAGTGGTATTACGGCCCGTCCAGCTATCTCTCGGTTGGCTATTTCCGAAAGCGGGTGAGTAACTTCATCGGCAACACGACCAGCCAGGGGCCGGCGTTCGGCCTTACGAACCCGGCGAAGGGCGCCGCGTATAACGCGGCCGTCGCCGCGCTCGGGCCAAATGCTCCGTTCAGCGCCATTCTTGCCTATGTCCAAGCGAATTTCCCGGCCGCCTATTCACCGCCCAGCGGCGGCGACATCGGCGGAATCCTTGGGCTGCCCGGTGATCCTGCGCTGTCCTTTACCTTTACCCAGCCAGGAAACAGCGACCAGATTGCCCATCTGAACGGCTGGGAATTCGCCGTCCAGCATAGCTTCTGGGACACCGGCTTCGGCGCCATCCTGAACTACACAATCGTCAACAGCGACACGAGCTACAACAACGCGCTGCGCTATACAGTCACGCAATTCGCGGTGACCGGCGTCAGCGACAGCGCCAACGCCGTGGTCTATTACGACAAGAACGGAATTCAGGCGCGCGTCGCATACAATTGGCGCCAAGGTTTCCTATCAGGGTACGGCTTCGATCCATTTTACGTCGAGCCCTATGGCCAGGTGGATGCCAGCGCGAGCTACGAGGTGCGCAAGGGCCTCACCGTGTTCGTCGACGGCATCAACATCCTCAATGCCGACCGCCGTGGCCGCATGAGGAACAACAATACGGTGTTCTTCGCCCAGCCGGGATACGCCCGGTACTCAGGTGGCGTCCGCTTCACCTGGTAGCTGCTCCGTTGTGAGTAGCAATGAGGCGACTTCGTTCGAACCGCCCCACCGTCTTCGGGGCGGCGCTTTACCTTGGGCGCGCGGCAATTTGGCACTAAACCGTCACGCATGAGTCAGCCTATTTCACGTGTCGTGATCGCCGGAGGCGGGACTGCCGGATGGCTCGCCGCGGCGGTCCTCGCAGCATGGTCGCGCAAGTCGGCCCGTGAGCCATTGTCGATCACGGTCGTCGAGTCTCCCGATATTCCAGCCATCGGCGTTGGCGAGGGAACATGGCCAACGCTACGGACCACGCTGGCCGCGATCGGCATCAACGAAGTGGAATTCCTGAGCTCGTGCGACGGCTCGTTCAAGCAGGGTTCGCGGTTCGATGGTTGGCGGACCGGTGTTGCGGGCGATCGCTACTACCATCCATTCACGCCGCCGCCGCCAGCCGAGGCCGGTCACCTCTTGGCGGCGTGGCGCGACATGGCGCCGGATCTGCCCTTTGCCAGCGCGACTAGCCCACAGCCTGTGGTTTGCGAAGCGAACCTGGCGCCCAGGCAGCAAGCGATGCCGCCTTACACAGGTGCGCTCAATTATGCCTATCACCTGGACGCAGGGAAACTCGTGCAGCTGCTTCGGCGGCACGCGGTGGAGCGGCTTGGGGTGCGTCATGTTCCCGCTCTTATCCGGTCGGTGTTGCACGATGGGAACGATGGCATTGCCGCGCTCGACATCGAAGGCGGGCAAAAGGTCGAAGGCGACTTGTTCCTGGACTGCACCGGATTGAGCGCGCTGCTCATCCACGGACGTTGCGGGTCCGGATGGATCGACCAGTCGCGCTTTCTCGCCAACGATTGCGCCCTTGCTGCACAGGTTCCGGTCGATGCCGGCACCCCGATCGCATCGCAAACGATCGGCACCGCGCATGAGGCGGGTTGGCTGTGGGACATCGCGCTGCCCACACGCCGGGGCATTGGCTGCGTATATTCATCGAAGTTTCTCGACAGTGACCGGGCTCGAACGATCCTCGACGACTATGTCGGGAAATGCCTGCCCGCGGCTCGAGGCTATTCGGTTCGCAAGATTGGGTTTCCAACCGGCCATAGAGAGCGCTTCTGGGTCGGTAACTGCCTGGCGCTTGGCCTCTCCGCGGGCTTCATCGAGCCGCTGGAGGCATCCGCGATTGTGCTGATCGAGCTGTCGCTTCGCGCATTGACCGATTCATTCCCCTCCACGCGTGAACGGATGCCGTTCCTGGCCGAGCGGTTCAACATACAGTTCTCGTCCCGCTGGGAGCGCATCGTCGAGTTCCTGAAGCTGCATTATGTCTTGAGCGAACGGGACGAGCCCTATTGGCGCGCGCAGCGGGATCCCTCGACGATCCCGCCGCGACTGGCGGAGTTGCTCGAACTGTGGCGCGATCAGCCGCCATCGGCTGCGGATCTGCCCCTGGCGGACGAGATATTCCCGCCCGCGAGCTATCAATATGTTTATTACGGCATGGGAGGCGCAGTACCTCGGAAGCTTCCGCCCGCCCCGAACGACCTGCTTGCGAAGTTCGCGCGTTCGTCGCAGCGTACGCGGGCACTCGCCGCGGCACTGCCCACGAACAGAGCCTACCTCGATGGACTTGCCAGCCGTGAACAGGAAAACGCGGCGTGAGCAATCACGCAATCGTGACCGCCGAAGAGCACCGCGACCTGCGCGTGAAGGTCAGTCATTCGGCCGCGCTTGGCGACGCGGTGATGAGCTGCTTCACGATCCCCGACGAGTTTCGAAGGTTGCAGAACGAATATGTGATCCTGTTCCAACGGGACCCCGAATCGCGGAGCTTTGCCGCGGTTGCGTTGCTCGGTTTCGAACCCGGTGAAAACCTGTACCTGGACGGCTCTGAGTGGCTGGCCAGCTACAAGCCGCTGGCGCTGTCGATCCAGCCGTTCCTGCTTGGGCGACCGCGCGACGAGGCGGGGGATGCGCAGGTCCATATCGACCTCGATCACCCACGCGTTTCGACCGGCGGTGAAGGTGTCCGGGCGTTCGATGACGCGGGCCAACCATCACCGTATCTTGAGCAGATCGTCGCGATGCTTGAGGCCCTCGATCGGGGCTATCGATCCAGCCCGGATTTCTTCTCCGCGCTCGAGCGTCACGATCTTCTCGAGCCGTTCGCGCTCGACGTCGAGCTGATGAATGGCGCTCGGCACCGGATGGTAGGCTATCATCTGATCAACGAGGAAAAGCTGGCGTCGCTCGAAGGCAGCGCGCTCACCGAGCTCAACGCAGCGGGTCATCTGCTCCCGATCTACATGGCGGTGGCGTCGCTCGCCAACCTGAGCCGGCTGATCGAAAGCAAGCGCCGGCGGTCGGCCGATGGCTGACGCCGCCACCATCTTCGAGTCACTGCCGAGCGTCCCAGAAGAGGTGCTGCCCGCAAGCGATTTGGACGCGCGCCTGGCGGAGGCGCGGCATCCTTTCGTGGTCCGGCGGATCGCTGACGACTGGCCGCTCGTTAAGGCCGGGCTGAAAAGCGCGGACGCTGCTCGCGATTATCTGAAAGCGCGAGGGCGCGACCGAAAGTTCACCGTGAATATCGGACAGCCAGGCGCCGGCGATCGGCTGTTCTACGACTGTGCGATGGGCATGAATTTTCGCATCGCCCAAGGCCCGTTGGCCGAAATCCTCGACGACATCGCCGCGAACGAAAACAAGTCGGATGCCCCGGTCATCTATCTCGCCTCGGTCGACCTCGGTGATTATTTCCACGGAGTGAGCGAGGAGAACCGGCTGCCGCTTGGCAACCGTCATCCTATCGAGAGCATCTGGATTGGCAGCCGTACCCGGGTAGCGGCGCATACCGACGTGCCGAATAACCTTGCGGTCTGCGCGGTAGGGCGGCGGCGATTCACCCTGTTTCCGCCGGAGCAATTTCGCAATCTTTACCCGGGGCCCGTCGAGAACACGCCCGCCGGACGTCCCATCAGCATGGTGGATTTCCATCATCCGGACTTTGCCGCGCATCCCCGTTTTCGTGAGGCGCTGGCCCACGGCATGGTGGCAGAGCTCAACCCCGGCGACGCCATCTTCGTCCCTTCGCTATACTGGCATCATGTCGAAGGGCTTTCTCCCTTTAACATACTGGTCAATTACTGGTGGCGGGACCCGCCAGCCTATCTCGGCAAGCCGGAAGACGCGCTCAACCACGCGATACTGGCCATCCGCGACCTGCCGGAAGCCGACAGGAAAATATGGCGCGAGCTGTTCGAACATTACGTCTTCGAGAATTCAAAGGACGTGACCGCTCACATTCCTGAAAGTGGGCGCGGCATCCTCGCTCGACTGACTCCCGAAACCGCGGGGCAAATTCGTGCCTTCCTCCTGCGGAGCCTGTCGCGATGAGCGAATGGAAAATGCGCCGCATCGTCATCGCTGGTGGCGGTACAGCCGGTTGGATGGCAGCGGCCGCGCTCGGCCGAACGCTGGGCCACATCGCGCAAATCACGCTGATCGAGTCAGACGCGATCGGCACCATCGGCGTCGGCGAAAGCACGATCCCGCCGATCGTCACCTTCAACAATCTTTTGGGGATCGACGAGGCGCGGTTCATGCGCGCCACGCAGGCGACCTTTAAGCTCGGCATCCGTTTCGACGATTGGAAGGCCGTCGGCCACAGCTACTTCCACAGCTTCGGGGCCGCTGGCAAAGATCACTGGTCCGCAGGATTTCAGCATTTCTGGCTGAATGGCCTGACCCGCGGTCACGACGCGCCGCTGGACGATTATTGCATCGAGCTGAAGGCCGCGTTGGACGGCCGCTTCGCGCATCTGCCGGACAATGGTCTCAACTATGCCTACCAGCTGGACTCGACGCTGTACGCAAAATTTCTCCGCACGATGGCCGAGGGTGACGGCGTGCGCCGGCAGGAGGGCAAGATCGCGCAGGTTGAGCAGGATCCCGAAACCGGGTTCATCCGCTCACTGGCGCTCGAAAGCGGGCAGCGCATCGACGGCGACCTCTTTCTCGACTGCACGGGCTTCCGCGCCTTGTTGATCGAAGGCGCGCTCGGCGCCGGGTTCGAAAACTGGGACCATTGGCTGCCCTGCGACCGGGCGATTGCCGTGCAGACTCGATCGGTCGAACCCGCGGTCCCTTACACTTGCGCCATGGCGCATGATGCCGGTTGGCAATGGCGGATCCCGCTTCAACGCAGGACCGGCAATGGGATCGTATATTCCAGCCACTATCTTGACGATGCGGCCGCCGAGGAGCGGCTGCTTGGCAATATCCGCGGCGAGGTCTTGACCAAGCCGAACCGGCTGAAATTCGTGACGGGCGCGCGTCGGCAGCAGTGGGCGAAGAATTGCATCGCCATTGGGCTTTCCGGCGGATTCATCGAGCCACTGGAATCGACCGCAATTCACCTCATCCAGCGGGCCGTGCTGCGACTGATCCGCATGCTCCCGATGAGTGAGATCAGTCAGCGTGATATCGATGAATTCAACGAGCAGCAGCTGACCGACATGGTTCAGATCCGCGACTTCATCATCCTTCATTACAAAGCGACGGAACGGCGGGACAGCGACTTCTGGCGCTATGTTTCGGGGATGACGATCCCGGATGGGCTCGCGCAAAAAATGGAGCTGTTCCGCGAAACAGGCCGGGTGTTCCGCAAGAACGAGGAACTCTTCCAGGAAAACAGTTGGGTTCAGGTGATGCTCGGGCAAGGAATCGTCCCGCGCGCTCATCACCCGATTGCGAGCAAGCTGAGCGATGCCGAGCTTAGTAGCCTCCTGTCCGGGATCCGCGACAATGTTGCGCGAACGGTGCGGACGTTGCCCGCGCACCAGGACTATATTGGCCGCTATTGCGATGCCTCCGAGGCGGACGCCGCATGATCGCAATCACGATGCTTGCGGCCATTGTTGGCGCCATTCCTTTGGAGCAGGGTGAAGACTGGCGGCTGGTGTGGAGCGACGAATTCGACGGTCGATCAATCGATCCTGGCAAGTGGAGCCTCGCGAGCGAATGCTGGGGCGGCGGCAATAACGAACGGCAATGCTACACCGATCGCAATGCCACTGTTCGGCATGGCGTGCTGACGATCACTGCTCGGCGTGAAACGACCACGGGGCCCGACCTGCCCGAAGCGCTGCGCAAGCCAGGCGAACGAGTTACGACCAGGACGCAGCCTTTTTCGTCTGCCAAGCTGACCACGGCGGGCAAAGGGCAATGGAAGTATGGGAAGTTCGAGATCCGTGCGCGATTGCCCAGGGGTCAGGGGACATGGCCGGCGATCTGGATGCTGGCGTCAGACTGGGCCTACGGACCGTGGGCGGCGTCGGGCGAAATCGATATTTTGGAGACCGTAAATCTCGGGGCACGATGCGCGGAATGTCCAGGCGGGAAAGACGATCGCGTCCTCGGCACGCTTCACTTCGGCGGCGTCAGCCCGCGCAACACGCATAAGGGCGATGAGCTGTTCTATCCGCCGATCCTCGATGGGAAATTCCACTCGTTCGGCCTGATCTGGGACCCGGACAAAATCGTGTGGACCGTCGACGGCAAGCCCTATGCGACGCGAACTGCAAACGAATGGTACACGGAAAATTCGAAGCGGCCGGGAGCTCCGTTTGACCAGCCGTTCTACCTGATCCTCAACCTCGCAGTGGGTGGCGGCTTGCCTGAGAGCAGGGACCTGAAGACAGTCGATCCAGCCGCGTTCCCGGCTCGGTTCGAGATCGATTATGTGCGCGTGTGGGCGTTGGAGCATTCTGTGGCGGCCCGCTAGCGGCTCGCAATCAGGGAGATATTGGGGGATGGGGCGCCGGCGCCAGCAAGTGACGATTCGCCACGTGGCAGCGGACGCGGGAGTGAGCCTGCAGACGGTCAGCCGCGTGATCAATCGCGAGCCCAATGTCAGGCCGGAGATGGAGCGCCTCGTCCGGGCGTCGATCGACAAGCTCGGCTACGTGCCGTCGATCGCCGCGCAACGGTTGAGCGGTTCGCGCTCCTATCTGATCGTCGCGCTCAACGACCGCGACCGTACCATCGCCGACTGGCGCGAGCGGCAGGGTACCGACTGGGTCGACCAGATGCTTCTCGGTGGCATGCTGAAGGCCGCAGAGTTCGGCTATCGGATGATGTTCGAACTGGTCGACACGCATGACGATCATATCGAGCGAGAATTGCGCGCGACCATCGCCGCGCTGCAGCCCGACGGCATTATCCTTACCCCGCCTCACTCCGAAAATCCGCGAATCTGCAGCGTTCTCGAAGAAGCGGGCATTGCGTTCGTACGGATCGGGTCGATCGCGCCCGGACCCGGCATCGCGATGACGATGGACGACGAAAGGGCCGCCGCGCTCGCTACCCGGCACCTCGCTGAGCTTGGTCATCGCAGCATCGGTTTCATCGCCGGTTCGCGGACCTATGCGCTCAGCCAATGGCGGGTAGAGGGCTGGAAATCAGAGATGGGACTCCTTGGCCTCCCGACCGCAGGCCTCCTCGAAGAGGGAGACTTCAGTTACGAATCAGGCCTGAAGGCCGCGCGGCGCTTGCTCCAACGCCGGGCACCGGTGACCGCAATCGTCGCCAGCAATGATCGGATGGCCTTGGCCAGCATGGCCACCGCGCGCGAGCTTAGGCTGGAAGTCCCGCGCGATGTGTCGATCATCAGCTTCGACAATACGCCGATCGTGAACTTCAGTGAGCCGAGCCTCACCGCGGTCGACCAGCCGGTAGCGGCGACCGCTTCCAAAGCGATCGAACTGATCATCGGCCAGTTGCGTGGGGAAGAGCCGCCCCGCACGCCGATAGTGGTTGAGGCCGGCTTGGTGGTTCGACATTCGACTGCGGCGCCACTTGGCATTTGATCGCCAGCCGGCGACGCGTCAGCCCGCAGCCTTCCTCTGGCTCTACGCTATCGCATGGGCGGGCGGCGCGGTCGCATACGTTCCATTTTTGACGATCCTGCTCCCGGCGCGCGTGGAAGTAATGACCGGCGATCCTGTGCGATGGCTCGCTTACATGACCTTCTTCGGAGCGATTGCGGCCAGCGTCGGCGGCATATTGTTCGGTTGGTTGAGCGACCGCACACGGACGCGCCGGCCGTGGATCGCGATGGGACTGATCGGCACCATCATCCTGTTGCACTTGGTCCCACTGGCGACGCGCCCGTTACCGCTGCTTCTGCTGATCATTGTCTGGCAACTGGCGCTCAACATGATGCTGGCGCCCTTGGCCGCATGGGCCGCCGATCATGTGCCTTCAAGTCAGCTCGGCACCTTGGGCGGGCTGCTGGCATTCTCGCCCGCGCTCGGATCGTCCGCGGGAGCCTTGGTGACCATTCGCGGACTGGCCTCGGCAGATGGGCGGCTGACCCTTGTCGCCATCCTGGTTGCGTCCTGCGTCCTTCCGGCGCTTCTCTCCGGTCAACCCGCATCGACCGATCAGCGTCCCGGGACGGCTGGCAGCAAGGAGGTGCATGGAGAGCCGCCCTCACGCTCTGTTGCCGTGGCGATGTGGAGCGCCCGTTTCCTCGTTCAGATCTCCGAGGCGGCGCTGTTCGCCTATCTCTATTACTATTTCCGGGCATTGGATCCGTCGCGCGACGCCGCCTCCATTGCCCGCCTGTTTGGCCTGGTTATCGGCACCTCGGTCCCAGCTGCTCTGATCATCGGCCGATGGTCGGACCGCCATCGACGTCCAATCGCGCCTCTGGTGGTCGCCGCGACGCTGGGAGGCGGAGCGCTTATGGTGATGGCTTCCGCGCGCAATCCGGCCGAAGCGACGGCGGGCTATGTCCTGTTCGGCCTGGCAACGACTGTGTTCCTGTCGCTTCATTCCGCGCAGACCTTCCGCGTTCTGCGGCGAAGTTCTCGTCGCGGGCGCGACCTCGGGATCTTCAACCTCACCAACACCGCGCCATCGCTGATCATGCCGTGGTTGACGGTGTCCATCGTGCCGTCATTTGGCTTCCAAGGGCTGTTTGCGCTGCTGTCCGCATTCTCCCTTACCGCGGCCGCAATTTTGATCGTCGTCACACGAAAAATCCGCAGCGCTTGATTGCTCGCAAAATTCGCGCAACAGTTAGAATTGAGAACGTTAACATTAGAGGGGTAATGGTGCGCCTGATGAAGCCGAGCCCGCTGGCGCTGCTGGCCGCCGCGGCCTATCTCACTCCCTCGCTGACGATCGCGCAGCCGACAACCATGGCGACCGCGCATCCCACCCGTTGGCCCTCGGCGCATAGCCCGACCGCAATCACCGATCCCACCACCGAGCGCATGATCGGCAGGCTGATCGCGCGGATGACGCTCGAGCAGAAGGTCGGCCAGCTGATCCAGGCGGACATCAGCACGATCACCCCTGCCGACTTGGAGGCATATCCGCTCGGGTCGATCCTGGCCGGCGGTAATAGTGGCCCCTACGGCAATGAGCGCGCCAGCGCCGCAGATTGGCACCGCCTGGTTGACGAGTATCGAGCTGCCTCGCGGCGGGCCAGGGCAACCGGCGTCGCCATTCCTATCCTGTTCGGCGTCGATGCTGTTCACGGCCACAGCAATTTGCCGGGCGCGACGATATTCCCGCACAATATCGGGCTCGGCGCGGCGCACGATCCCGCGCTGATCCGGCGCATCGGCGAAGCGACCGCGGACGAGGTCTCCGCCAGCGGAATCGAATGGACGTTCGCGCCGACGCTCGCGGTGCCGCAGGACCTTCGCTGGGGCCGAAGCTACGAAGGCTATTCGTCGGATCCGGCGCTTGTCGCCAGCTATGCCCGGGCGATGGTTACAGGCTTGCAGGGACGGTTGCGCTCCGGCGTTCCCATCGGTCTGCACCATGTGGCGGCGACTGCGAAGCATTTTGTCGCGGACGGCGGCACTTTCCAAGGCCATGACCAAGGCGATGCGAAGATCGAGGAGGCTACGCTGATCGCCCGCCACGCGGCCGGCTATCCGGCGGCTATCGACGCCGGAGCGCTGACCGTCATGATCAGCTTTTCAAGCTGGAATGGCGTCAAGAACCACGGCAACCGAAGCCTGATCACCGACGTCCTCAAAAAACAGATGGGCTTTGACGGCCTGACTGTCGGCGACTGGAATGGTCATGGCCAGGTCGCCGGCTGCACGGTCACCGACTGCGCCCCGGCGGTGAACGCGGGCCTCGATCTCTTCATGGCGCCCGACAGCTGGAAGGGCCTGTATTCGAGCCTGCTTCGCGAGGCCCAGTCCGGCACGGTGCCGGTGACTCGCATCGACGACGCGGTTCGGCGGATCCTGCGGGTCAAGGCCAAGCTCGGTCTCCTGCAGCCCGGGTTCGAGAAGCGCTTGGACGCGAGCCGAATCGGCTCGCCCGCGCATCTCGCGCTGGCCCGTGAAGCCATCGCGAAATCGCTGGTGCTGCTCAAGAACAACGGGTCGACGCTGCCGATACGGCCAGGCGCCAACGTCCTTGTCAGCGGCGCCGGAGCGGACAGCATTTCGATGCAATCGGGCGGCTGGACGATCAGCTGGCAGGGCAGCGACACCACCAACGCCGATTTCCCGAACGGCCAAACGATCTATTCGGCACTGGCCGAAGCGGTGAATGAAGCTGGCGGCAAGGCGGCCCTTTCCCCAGATGGAAGCTTTGTCGCGAAGCCCGATGTCGCCGTCGTCGTCTTCGGAGAAAAGCCCTATGCCGAGTTCCTCGGCGACGTTCCGACGCTGGCCTATCAGCCGGGTGACCAACGCGACCTGGCGTTGCTGCGGAAACTGAAGGCCGACGGCATCCCCGTAGTTTCAATATTCCTTTCCGGCCGGCCGATGTTCGTCTCCGCCGAAATCAATGCGTCGGACGCCTTCGTTGCGGCTTGGCTTCCTGGCACCCAAGGGCGGGGCATCGCGGATGTGTTGGTAGCCCGCGCGAACGGCCACTCCCGCCGCGATTTCACTGGAAAGCTGTCGTTCCCATGGCCCGCTGACGCCCGATCGCCGATCAATGCGCCGCTGTTCCCGCGCGGCTACGGGCTAAGTTACGAGCAGGGAAAAACCGTGCCGCAATTGTCGGAGAATCCGCGCCTGGACCTCGCGGCCGCCGTCGACATCGACCATTTGCTCGTGGCCGGGCGCGCCGCGGGCCCGTGGGGGCTTAACCTCACCGATTCCGGCGGCGGCCGGTTTGTCTCAGGCAGCACCGCGACGAGCCTCGAGGGAGCGATCGCCATGAGCCCCGTGGACCTGTCGGCGCAGGAAGATGGCCGCCGCTTTCGCTGGGCCGGGCCGGCGAGCCTCTCGATCGATGGTAGTCCGGCAGACTTCAGGCGTGAGTTGAACAATGCTTTCGCAATTCGGCTCGATTTGATGGTGACGTCCATCGCGAGCCCGATCCGTCTGTCCTTTGGAGGCAAGTCGGTCGACATCTCCAGCATCCTGCTGGCGGTTCCGTCCGGCAAGTTGGCGACGGTCAAAGTCCCGCTGCGCTGCTTCGCCGACGACGGCGCGCCGGTGGATGCCGTCACCACGCCATTGAAGCTCGAGGCAGACAAGGGAACAGACTTGGCGATCCGATCGGCGAGCGTTGAGGCTGTCGGAGAGCCTCTTCCTTGCTCCTGAGCCGCTCAAGGGTTCGGCGCATCCGCCTCGGTACTGGCGGCCTGATTCAGGAAATCGTTTATTTTCAACGCCGGCGGCTGGTGGAGCTGAGGTCTGTATTGTTAGCGTCTCAGGACAACCCGAGACGTCCCTAAGCCTTTGAGTTTGCTCAATTCACGTTATCTCCTTCGTCTCGGCGAGTCCTGCACAATCCCACTGCAGCCGCGTGTGCTCGTGGGATCAAATGAGGGACGAGGAGGTTAGATTGTGCTTACCGCAATCGAAGCAAAAAATGCCAAGCCTGGCCGCCACGCGGACGGTGGTGGCCTGTACTTATTGGTTCGGCCAAGCGGGTCACGATCGTGGGTCTTGCGGGCCCAGACGGACGGGAAACGGCAGGATTTCGGCATCGGGTCGGCAGCAACCGTATCCTTGGCGCAGGCGCGCGTCCGGGCGGCGGAGATGCGGGCAAGGCTTAAGTCTGGGCGTGAGGTCAGGCCCGCGTCACTAGGCCCTAAACCAGCGGCTCCGACTTTCGCGGAAGCCGCCCGTGAATGCCACCGGGCGATCAAGGGCGGGTGGCGGAATCGCCGACACTCCGATTCGTGGCTGGCCTCGCTGGAGAATCACATTTTTCCGCACATCGGTGCAGTCCCGGTCGACGAAGTTAGCAGCGGGATGGTGCGGGACGCGCTCGCCCCGATCTGGCTCACCATTCCAGAAACGGCCAGGCGCAGCCTTCAGCGTGTACGAACAGTGCTCGATTATTCGCACATCATGGGCTGGTGCCCACACGAGGCCTCGCTCCGGTCAGTTCCGAAGGGCCTGCCTCGACAGCCGGTTGAAGAGAACCATTTCGTGGCCATGCACTACATGGAAGTCCCTGACCTGGTACGGCGTCTTACTACGTTGCCGGAGTCGGCCGGCCGCGATGCTCTCCTGTTTACGATCTATAACGCGGTACGTTCGGGCGAGACGCGCCTGGCGACTTGGCCCGAAATCGATTTGGATGCCGCAATCTGGTCCATCCCTGCAATGCGCATGAAGATGCGCCAGCAGCATGTTGTCCCGCTCTCTCCCGCGGCGGTTGCGGTCCTCCGGCGCCGCTGGCCGCTCCGCGCCTCCGATGACGGTCTTGTCTTTTCAACGCATGGAACGAAGCCGCTCAGCGACATGACCATGACGAAGGTCTTGAGAGACCTCGGCTTGGCAAAGATTACTGTCCACGGCTTCCGCAGCAGCTTCACGGACTGGGCCGCGGAACGAACGAACTTCCCCACGGCGGTTGTCGACAAAGCGCTAGCGCACAAGCTCGTTGATCGCGTGGAGGCGGCCTACCGTCGAACCGACTTCGTTGAGAAACGGCGCCAGCTAATGGCCGCTTGGATGCGCTTCCTTGGCGCATGTCATGATTGGCGGATCGCGGCTTAATTTTTTGGGTGGCCTTAGGGAAAATACGGATTAACACTACGTTTGTCAGCGTGCCGAATTGACATGAACCCCTTCATCATGGCGTTGACCGGCGAGCGAGGCAGTTATCGGCCCGTCGGCTTGTGCGTGTCCGAACTGAATGGTCACCCCGTCAAGTGCGGGCATGTGATCGTGAAGCGACTGTCGAAGCTCTGCTGCAATTTCGCTCGCTCGCGATACTGACATCTGGTCATCGACCTGCACGGTCAATTCTGCTCGCAATTTGTGCCCGAGCCAGCGCGCTCTGGCATCGACGACCTGCTTCACGCCGGAGACATGCCCGGCGGCGTGCGCAATCTCGTCGCGGATCGACGGATCGACGCCATCGAGGCTTCGTGTGAACACCGCTTTGGCGGACTGCCAGACGATACCGAAGATGGCGATCGTGATCAGGAGGCCGACAATCGGGTCTGCCAGCGGGAACCCGAACCAGACGCCGGCAGCGCCGAGCACGACCGCAAGACTGGTGAGTCCGTCGGTCCGTGCGTGATAGCCATCGGCGATCAGCGCCGCGCTGTTCATTGCGCGGCCCACGCGAATACGGAACACTGCCACGGCTTCATTGCCGACGAATCCGACGAAACCGGCTATCGCTACCGCCAACAGGTTGGTGATCTGGCGGGGGTTGATCAGGCGGTCGATCGCCATGTACGCGGCGACCAGCGCGCTGAACAGGATTATCGCCACGATCAGAATACCTGCGAGGTCCTCCACTCTTCCGAGGCCGTAGTTGAATGTCCGCGACGGCTTTCGACGTGCCAGCACAAACGCGAACCATAAGGGAATTGCCGTCGTCGCGTCGCCGATATTGTGGATCGTGTCGGCGAGGAGCGCGACGCTGCCCGTCAAATAGACGACTGCAAGCTGGATCGCTGAGGTGATCGCCAGAATCACGAACGACCATTTGATCGCCCAGATGCCCCGCTCGGTTGAGGCGAGGCTTGCATCGATCACGCCGTGCGTATGACCGTGCGGGCCGCCGCCGTGGCCATGGCCTTTATGGTCATGATCGTGCCCGCGAGCGAATTGCCGATCGCCTAACCCGAACCAGTCCTTGAACCTGCTGAACATCGCCCCTCACAGATATTTGGTAAGCGCCTTGAACTGGCGCAGAGCGTCTTCGCCAGACATCGCGCCACTGTTTGCAGCATCCCCTATGCAATGCTGCATATGATCCTCGACCAGCGCTCGCTTGACCTTGCGGACGGTGCTTTCAACGGCCTGAAGCTGCTGCGCGAGTTCGATGCACGAACGATCCTCGGTTAGCATCGAAAGGATTGAATCGATGTGTCCCCGGGCCTGCGTCAGTCCGCGACGAATTTCGGGATCAGCCTGGTGTGCCATAACCCCTCCCTACCCCCTAGGGGGGAGGGGGTCAAGCTCAACAACGTCATGAAGTCAGGCTTTCGAGCACAAAGCGTCTGGTTAAGTTGACCTCATTTCCGCTTTAACCGATTGTGGACGGTTGAATGGCCGCAAGGCAACGATCCGGCAAAGCACCGCCCCATCGCCCCCTATCGCCCCAGTCCGCGGCCTCTCCCCCATCCGATCCAGTCCGGCAACGAGTGCGAAAGTGGCCGCTCCATAAATGGTGGCATCCCTAGTTCGCTGTGCCGTCGCCGCAGGAGCGACTCTAGCTGCGGGTCGCGTTCCAGGCTCTTTGCAAGTCCGGTCATTTGAGCGGCAATCCGCTGAGCTCCGCGCTCATCGCCGCGTCGCTCGTGAAGCTCGTGCCGATCTCCAAGCTGGCGCCACGTCTTCACAAAATGATCAGCGCGGAACTTCGGCTCCGTTCGGTATCGGCGCTCCCACTCCATGCCACGAATGGCGTTAGCAGATTGGCCGGCTGCGGCATCCTCCAGCAGGCCCATGTCGCGCACGAACGCTGCCCGGAGGTCTCGGGCGGCGTTCGGCCGCACCGCATCTACTCCCGCCCGCGCTGCGTCGAATGCAGCGCGCTGCTGCGTATTCTCTGCGCGCCCCTGCTCGCGCATCCGAACGATATCGCTGGTTGCGCGGGCAAACCGCACGACCGCTTCGTGGAGGCGCCGATGCGGTGCATCGGAAGGGCTTCTAGAATCCTGCAGGTCGAACAGACCGAGCTGCCGCGCCGGGCCAGTTGACGCAGGCACGATGATCGCTCTCCGGTCGGCGAAGTCGCGCGTGTAGTCGGTCGTTGCGTCCTTCTGCCGTTCGCGGGACAAGGTACGCGTCAGCTGGTCGCGATCGGAAAAGTCGTCGACTCCGTAGTGAAGCTGCACGCTCTCCCGATGCCGTGACAAAGCGACGTAGGCTGCGTGCCGGTCGAGGCCAGGAGTCGCAAGGACGTAGCCTCGATCGACCGTGGCACCCTGTGCCTTGTGGATCGTTGCGGCGTAGCCGTGGTCGACCTCGGCATAGTCCTTCAGGTCGAACGCGACCGCGCGACCGTCGTCCAACTGCACGGCCATTCGGACGGCAGTGACGCTTTCGACCCGCCCGAGTGAGCCGTTCTTCACGCCCAGGCTGCGCTCGTTCTTGAGGAACATGAGGCGGTCGCCGGCCGCGAACGCTCTCTCTCCGCGACCGGTTCTGACGGTGACTTCCTCGCCGAGCTCGCCTGCTTCGCGCAATCGATCGCGCGCCAGGGCGTTGAGCTGCTGCACCTCGTCCCGCGTGTGGCTGAGGATCAGCGTGGAAGAGCGCGGGTTGTCCTTGCGATCACGCTCCCACTGGCCGATCAGTGCGGATCGCGCTTCGTTGCGGTCTTGCGCGGCCAGGATGGAGCCCCGCTCCTCATATGCCCGGATCGCCTCCGCGGTGCGGCCAGTCGCCAGCTGCCGAGTGGCGGCGCGCTGCCAGTCCTCAAGCTGGCGGCGGACCTCGGTCACCTCAATTGCGCCATGTCGCTCGGCGATTGAGCGGAATGCTGCGCCAGCTTCGATTGCCTGGAGCTGTTCGGGATCGCCGACCAGCACCAGCTTCGCGCCGCGCTTCTCCGCTTCCGACACAATCCGTTCCATCTGGCGCGAGCCGATCATGCCGGCTTCGTCGATGACGAGCACATCCTTGGGCGTGAGCTGCTCGCGGCCTTGCGACCATTGATGCTCGAGACTCGCAATTGTGCGCGATGCGATGCCCGAACCGCTTTCCAGATTTTCAGCCGCAATGCCGGAAAGGGCGAGCCCTTGCACGCGATAGCCGGCTTCCTCCCAAGCTTCGCGCGCGCCGCCGAGGAGAGCGGATTTCCCCGTGCCCGCATAGCCAACAATGCTGGCAAGATCGCCGCTGCGGGTGACGTGCCTAAGCGCGGCCTGCTGTTCTACTCCCAACACCAACCCGCGCATTCCGGCGGCGGCGATCGCAGAATCGTGCGCCGCCGCCGGAATGCTGTGCGCTGATCGTCCAGCCAGCGCCGCTGTCGTCTGCTCCAGCCGCTGCTCGGTCGCGATCATTTCGCGGGAGGAAAATCGCTCCTCGCCACGCCCGTCCTTGCCTAGGAGGATGAGCTCGGGTGAAGCACGCACAGCCGCCATCGCGCGGACGAATTGCTCTTTGTCGGCGCTTTGCCGGTGAATCAACCGCGCCAAGTCGCGGATCGTGAACGTCGCTTGACTATGGGTGATCGCTTCAAGAGCGATTTGAGGGCGGGCGATGATGCGTTCGCCATTCTGGCGCGCGATTGCCAGGTGTTCGCCGAGGCGCTCCGATGCGAGCCCTTGGCTTATCATCCGCGAGGCTGCTGGGCCGATCTTGTTCTGCGGCTCAAGGTCGATGCCCTGCGCCCCCAGGGAGCGGTGATTGATGCGAGCATCGATGTCGAGTTCGGCCAATCGCTGATTGACGTGCTCAGCCCAGCGCTCGCGCCACTGCTGGAGAAGTTCGGCACGGTTCCAATCGCGAACCTTTGCGCCGAAGCCGCTCCCGTCCACGGCCCTCATCGTCAGCATGACGTGCGCGTGCGGCTTGGGCTCGCCGTCCGCTCCGATGTCGCGGTGGAGGTTGAGGTCGGCGATCATGCCCGCTGCGACAAACTCGCGAGCGACAAACTCGCGCGCCAGCTCGATGCCGGCTTCCGCGGAAAGCTCGCGGGGAAGAGCAAACTCGATCTCCCGCGCGAGCTGCGCGTCCTTCCTGACCTCCGCGGCCTCGACCGCGTTCCACAGGCGCTCGCGATCGGACAGATGCTCGGGCGCACCGTCGGGCAGCATCACTTCGGAATGAACGACACCGGCCTTGTTGGAGAAGTCGTGATGACGATCTAGCCGCTCATCATTGAGCCTCGAGGCGGAGCGATAGGCGGCGGCCGCGAGTGCGCTGGAGCCGCAGCCACGGGAAATCACTTTTGCGGAAAAGTGATAGATCGCCATTCCGAGTGATCGAATGCGCCTCAGGTCGTCGGCGTTACAGTGCCTCTTCGCCGCACGTCGGTACGACGTATAAGCGCGCCCTCAAAAGAATTGATCTTTCTCGGGACGCGTTGGTCCCAAGACATTTCAACACATTGAGGCTGGTCGATCAGCCGGATAACTGAGCTGTCCTCTTACCAAAAGAGGACAGCTCAATGCGCAAACCCCGGGACTACGATTCAGAACTGAAAGCGCTCGACCAAAGGGCCACGCGACTCAAAGAGCGTAAGGTGCAGCAGCTCGGCGAACTGGTTGTCGCCTGCGGTACCGACGCGTTGTCGCCTGAGCATCTGGCCGGCGCACTCCTCGGAATTGCGGAGACAAAAGACGCCGCAACCAAGGAGGGCTGGCGCAAGCGTGGCGCAGCCTTCTTTCAACGCCCGCCACGGAAAGCTGCGGGCCATTCTGGCGGCAAATCTGAGGGCGCTTTGCCGCTGTGAAGCCGCACGGCATCGGACGGAAGCGCAGTGCGCTCGACACGACGTTCGCGAGTGGGTCGTGAAGCGTCGCGAGCGCACACGCCACCTGATCGAGCTTGGCGGTCTCGTCATCAAAGCGGGCCTGGTCGAGCTCACGGATGACGATCGCGCGACCCTTTATGGCGCGTTTCTCGCGACCGCCGCGATGCTCCGAAGCGAACAGCGACAGGAAGCGCTGGTCGCCTGGCGCAGGCGGGGCAAGCGCGCGTTTGAAATTGAAGCGGAGCGATCGAACGATGGCGCTCTGGAAGAGCGCTGAGTGTTACCGCCAGCGCCACCACTGGCTGCGCGTCGGCTGTTCCGAAAGCGCGCGATCGATGGCGACGATCGCGCGCGCCATTTCTCGCTCGATCCGGCGAACGCTGACGCCTGCGATCGTCGCGATCTCGGTGTAGCTGAGATCGTCCAGGCGATGAGCCAGGAACACGTTCCGAGTGAAAGGCGGCAGCTTGGCAAACGCAGCTTCTAGTTTTTCTCGCGTGCAGGTCGTCAGCGGGTCGATATCGGTCGCGCCGTTTTCAGCCTCGCCGCCGTCGAGAGGACGCTTTCGTGTGTGGTTCACAGCGAACTTCGCCGGTCGCGCGGCCGATTATGCCCGGTGACTTCGCGGACGCGTTCGAGCAGCTCGCGCACAAGCCGGCAGATCTGTTCGTTTGAAAACGGGCACGGACTAAAGGCCGTTGAAACATCCGCGTTGCGCAAACGGCCGTAGGGCGAAAGGACGTCCCCAAGCCGTTTCAGCTCCGAACGGTCGTGACCCAGCCCGGTCGCATTGGCATGTTCAAGCGACTTGTTGAGATAAAGGCCGATATTCTTCGCGCACCACGCGTCGTCAAAGCCGACGTCGAGCAAATGCGAGCTGAGCGCCAGCTGCAGAGTGATGCCGGTTTGGTAGAGATGGTCATTGGGTCGAAACGGGAAACCCTGCTCGACCGGCGCGAAGAAGCTTTCGGCATTATGGTATCGAATACGGCTGAGGTGCCGGCCTTCTCTGGTCCGTCGAAGCGGGACAAGTTCGCTTGGAACATCGACAGACATCCCGAAGCGGCCCACCTCGGCCGTCGACAATGCCGCCAAGGGAGCCACAGCTAGGGCACCCAACAGCGCGCGCCGTGATGTGGAGCTGCCGACCTCTAGCAGTGGCGCTTCGGCTCCGCGGTCGCGAATCGCTGCAGTATCTGCGGTTCGCATTATTGCTGGCTGAGCTGAACAAGAGTGGCGCTTCGCGATCATATACGACACCGTTTAGCCTATATACGATGTCGTAAACTCTATAAACGATAGCGTCAACTATGAAGGCGTTGGACAACAGTACCGAGCCGGATACGCAAGCGGCGATGGGACGCCCGCCTCTTGGAATGAAGCCGACTACAGTCAGGCTGCCGGTCGAAACGATCCGGAAAATCGAGGCTTTGGTAGGCAACCGTCGCGTTGCGAGCTTCATCCGCGAGGCCGTTGAGAACGAGCTTCGGCGACGCGAAAAACCGGATCAATAGCTCTCTCGTCGTACCTCTCTGAGGCACTCCGGCATCGTCCGCGGAATCTCGCGCCGCAGTATCTTGAGCTCGTCCGAAAGCATCCCGACCCTGCGCATTAAAGCGCGAAGAATCGCGTTGTGTGTAGGAATCCGTTGTGATGAGCGACAGCAACGATCGGATTTTGCGGATCAAAGCGGTGTTGGATCGGACCGGCCTGAGCCGGTCCACGCTTTATCGAAAGATTCAGAACGGCACCTTCCCGAAGCAGGTGCATATCAGTACCCGCTGCGCGGGCTGGCGCGAGTCCGCCGTCAACGCCTGGATGCGCAACCCAATGTTCTTCAGCGTCGATGACATTTGATCGGCAGAGAACACGCCGTCTGCCGCTACCCGAAATCCCCATGCATTTGATCCATCTCCGCTTGGACCGTGAACTGACGGTATCGGCGCGTTCAATTGAGTTGCGTTGGCAGCAGGTCGCCGCCCCTTAGCGCTATCATGGACCTCACGTGCTACAGTCCGGACGGGGGAAGCGGACTCATGGCCCGACCTGATCGCTGCGACCGTGCTTGCCAGCCTCGGACTCTGGGCTCGGCGGCCAGATCATCCTCCGCGCCGTGCGCGAGCTGAAGTCGAATATGGCTCATGCCGATGCCGGCCCGGAATCCGAACATGCGTTTCGTTATTAGCCGGGCGCTGCTATCGGCCGGTGCGATGCGATTCGTCTTCGCTCTCCTCGCTGCATGCGTCCTGCTGCTTTCCGTCATCAACGGAGCGGCAGCGAATGCTGCCGCGTTTTCCGAGCCGTCACCGAGCGAAATGCTCCTGCATTATGAAGCGGACGGCGACGAAGTGCCGGATTGTCCCTTTGCCGGCGGCGCGCACCATCACCACTCGGCCTTCGGCGAGCACCAGATCGCCGTGCCCGACCCTGCACCGGTGATGGCCGCGGTCTCGACGGGCCGCTTGGTCGTCACGATCTCGCGCGACTTCCTGCCGCCGGGACTGAACCCGGCTTCGGAGCCACACCCGCCAAAAGCCTGACGCGGCCGTCTCCTCGCTCCGGCGAGGACAAGTCTGCTGTCAGGAGATCATCAACATGAAATGCGTGGTTGCTGCGGCATTGCCCGCGGCAATGCTCACCGCCATAGCGCCGGCAGTCAAAGCGCAGCCGTCGACGCCCGCCACGCCCGTCGTCGGCTCGCCCGTGCTGCCCGAACGCGCCGGGCCGACGGCGCCTACCGCGGGGATGCTTCGAGGAACGCCACGCACCGGCCCGCTCCCGAGCCGCCTGTCACTCGTCCAGGCGCTGGACGAAGCTTTTGCCCGTTCGCCCGCGGTCATCGCCGCCGAAGCGGAGGTCAGGGCCGCCGAGGCGCGCGCGCGGCAGGCCGGCTACCGCCAAAACCCGGAGCTCAGCGTCCAGGTGGAGAACTTTGCCGGAACGGGGCAGCTGCGCGGCGTGCGCTCCGTGCAGACTACGGTGGCGATCAACCAGCGCCTCGACCTTGGCGGCCGCCGCTCGGCGCGTGTCGCCGCGGCGATCGCGGAGATCGATCTTCAGCGGCTTCGGCTGGCCGTGGCGCATGCCGATGTGGCGCAGAGCGTGCGCCAGGCGTTTGCGCGGGCGATCGCTGCCCGTGAACGACGGGCGCAGGCCGACGAGAACGTTGCGCTGACGAAGGAGCTCGCCCGCGTCGCCGGCGTGCTTGTCGATGCGGGCCGGGAGCCGCCGCTCCGCGCGATCCGCGCGCGCTCGGCTCTGGCCCAGGCGCAGGCCCAGCAGGAAGCCGCGCGCGCAGAAGAGCTGGCGACGCGGACGACGCTCGCCTCTCTCCTCGGCTCCAACTCGCCCATAGAAGCGGTGGTCGGCAGTGCCGTCGACCTCAAGCCCTCGAACATCAATCTAGACCGCAGCCTCGTCGTGCGCGTCGCCGCCGCCGAAGTCGCAGCAGCGCGGGCCGCTTTGCAGGAGCAGCTTGCCGCAGCCCGTCTCGATCCGGCGGTCGGCGTCGGCGTCCGGAACATCCGCGAAACGGGCGATGTCGGACTCGTCGCCGGCCTGTCGATGCCTTTGCCGGTGTTCAACCGCAACCGCGGCAACATCGAATCGGCGCGTGCGGTGATCGCGGCGGCGGAGGCAAGACAGCGCGCGGCGCTCGTCGGAGTGACGAGCCAGGGGCGCAATGCGATCGCCGCCGTGGAAGCCGCGCGGCGGCGCGTCGCCGCTCTGCGCGAGGCAGCGCTGCCGGAAGCGCGCGAGGGGCTGCGGCTCACGCAAATGTCGTACGCGGAAGGGCGGGCGACGCTGGTCGAGCTGCTCGACGCCCAGAACGCCTATCTCGCCACTCAGGCTTCGCTCACCGAAGCCGAACTCGCGCTCGCCGTTGCGACGGCCGAGCTCGGCCGCATTGCCGCTCAATAGGACAAAAGAATGACCCTCAAGGACAGAACATTACAGATCGTGCGGCTCAACGACAGCCGGTCGCGGCTGCTCGCCGGCGCAGCGGCGTTGGCACTGGCAGCTGGCGCAGCCGGGCTGATCATTGGCCGAAGCACTGCACCGGAACCCGCGGCTCCGGCACCGCAGGAACCTGCCGACAAGCCGGCTGAAGCCAAGGGGTCGGAGGGCTTCGTGCCGATGACCGCCGATCGCATCGCTGCCAACGGCATCGCGGTCGAGCAGGTGCAAGCAGGGTCGCTGGCGAGCGAGATCCTTGCCCAGGCGACCGTCACGGCCCCTCCCGAGGGCCGGGCGCTGGTCACCGCTCGCGCCGACGGCGCGATCGTGCGCATCTTCAAGCGGCTCGGCGATCCAGTGCGGCCGGGCGAGACGCTGGCCATGCTCGAAAGCCGGGATGCGGCGCAGTTCGTCGCCGATCGCAACGCAGCCGCGGCGAAGGAGCAATCGGCGCATGCCTTGTGGCAGAGGGAACAGCGACTGTTTCGCGAAAAGATCACGTCGCGCGAATCGCTCGAGGCCACTCGCGCGACGCATGAGGGCACGGAGGTCGAGCTGCGGCGGGCCCAAGCGGCGATGCGCGCCGCCGGTGTCGTGGGCGACCGATACCTCTCCGTCCGCAGTCCGATCGCCGGGCGCATCACTGAAATCGACACGCAGCTCGGCGCCTTCGTCTCTTCCGGCGCGGAGTTGTTCAATGTCGCCAACCCGAACCGCATCCAGATCGAAGCGGCGGTGCCGGCGACGGACGCGCAGCGCGTGATGCCCGGCGATCCAGCCGTCGTCGAGCTCCCGACCGGCGGAATCGTGGAGGCGGTCGTCCGCTCGGCCACGCCGTCGGTAAACGTTCAGAGCCGTGCCGCCACTGTCGTGTTGCAGCTGAACGGCGCCCCCGGCGGACTGCGGCAGGGGCAGGCCCTGCGCGTCCGCATTACGCCGCGAGGAGGCAGCGACCGCGGCATTGTGGTGCCCGAAGAGGCAGTCCAGCAGGTGGAAGGCCGCGACGTCGTCTTCGTCCAGGTGAAGGACGGCTTCCGCGCGACGCCGGTCACGCTCGGCCGCCGCGGCGCCGGACGGATCGAGATCGTCGTCGGACTGGCGCCAGGCCAGACCATCGCCGCCAGGAACGCCTTCGTATTGAAAGCCGAGCTCGGCAAGGGCGCCGGGGAAGAGGAATAAGCGATGATTGCCAGTCTGATCGCGCTTGCCGTCCGCGCACGGTGGGCGGTTCTCTTCATCTTTCTTCTGATTGCCGGGATTGGCATGTGGCAGCTGACGCGGCTGCCGATCGACGCGGTGCCGGACATCACCAACAAGCAGGTCCAGATCAACATCGTCGACCCGCGGCTTTCGCCGGTCGAGATGGAGAAGCTCGTGACCTATCCGATCGAGACCGCGCTCGCCGGCATCCCGGGGCTGGAAACGACGCGCTCGCTGTCGCGCAACGGCTTCAGCCAGGTCAGCGCCATCTTCTCCGATTCGACCGATCTGTACTTCGCGCGGCAGCAGGTCGCCGAACGGCTCACGCAGGCGCGGGACACCCTGCCCGAAGGGGTTCAGCCGCAGATCGGCCCGGTGACGACGGGTCTCGGCGAGATCCTGATGTACACCGTCAATTACAAGCGGCCGGGCAAGGACGCGCCGATGATCGACGGCCGGCCCGGATGGCAGACCGACGGCAGCTACCTCACGCCCGAGGGCGAGCGGTTGGCCGACGAGGTCTCCAGGGACGGCTATCTGCGAACGGTCCAGGACTGGATCATCCGGCCGCAGCTGCGCACGGTAAAGGGTGTCGCCGGCGTGGATTCGATCGGCGGCTATGCCAAGACCTATGTGGTCGAGCCCGACCCTGCAAAGCTCGCGAGCTACGGCATCTCCTATTCCGAACTCGCCCAGGCGCTGGAGGCCGCCAACCTCGCGGTCGGCGCGAATTATTTCAATCGCTCGGGCGAGGCCTATCTCGTGCGTGCCGACGCCCGCATTCGGTCAGTCGAGCAGATCCAGAATGCCGTCGCAGCGACCCGCAATGGCGTGCCGGTCACCGTCGGCCAGGTAGCGGCCGTGACCGTGGGCGGCGATTTGCGCACCGGCACCGCGAGCATGAACGGCCGTGAAGCAGTGGTCGGCACGGTGCTCATGCTGATCGGCGAGAACAGCCGGACGGTCGCGCGCGACGCCGGCGCCAGGCTTCAGCAGGTCGCCAAGACACTGCCCCCGGCGATTGAAGTGCAGGTCGTTCTCGACCGCGCCAAGCTCGTCAACGCAACCGTCGCGACGGTGCAGCGCAATCTCGCCGAAGGCGCAATCCTGGTCGCCGCATCGCTGTTCCTGCTGCTCGGCAACTGGCGTGCGGCGATCATCGCGACGCTCGTCATTCCCTTCTCGTTCCTGATGATGGCGATGGGCATGAACGCCTTCGGCGTGCCGGGTAATCTGATGAGCCTTGGTGCGCTCGACTTCGGCCTCATCGTCGACGGCGCGGTGATCATCATCGAGAACTGCCTCGCCCGCCTCGCGCACCGGCAGGAGCACGAGGGAAGGATGCTGTCCCTGCGCGAGCGGCTCGAGGAAACGATGGGCGCGGCGCAGGAGATGATCAGGCCGACGGTGTTCGGCCAGGCGATCATCCTCCTCGCCTTCGTGCCCCTGCTGATGTTCACCGGCACGGAGGGCAAGACCTTCTCGCCGATGGCGATCACCATCATGCTCGCCCTGGTTGCGGCGTTCATCCTGTCGCTGACGCTCGTGCCGGCTCTGGTCGCGCTGCTCATCCGCGGCCGTGTGGCGGAGAAGGAGGTGTGGCTCATCCGCAAGACGAAGGAACGCTACCTGCCGCTGCTCGACAAGGCGATCGCGAGGCCGTGGCCGTTCATCCTCGGTGGGCTCGCCTTCTTCCTCGCCTCGCTTCCGGTGTTCGGCTTGCTCGGCAGCGAGTTCATCCCCCAGCTGGACGAGAAGAACATCGCTTTGGCCTCGACCCGCGTGCCGTCGGTGAACATCGATCAATCGCTCGCCATGCAGCAGCAGGTCGAGCGAGCGGTCACCAGGCTGCCCGAAGTCGCGCTGATGTTTTCGAAGACCGGCACCGCAGAGGTCGCCACCGACCCCATGCCCATCAACATCTCCGACGGCTTCGTGATCCTCAAGCCGCAGGAGGATTGGCCCAAGGGCGTCGAGAGCAAGGCCGACGTGATCGAACGAATAGAGAAGGTCGCTGAAGCACAGGTCGGCCAGCTTTACGAGCTGAGCCAGCCGATCCAGCTGCGCTTCAACGAGCTCATCGCCGGCGTCCGCGGCGATGTCGCGATCAAGCTCTATGGCGACGACCTCGACAAGATGTCGGCGGTAGCGAACGAGATGGTGCGCGTGCTGCAGAAAATCCCCGGCGCCTCCAGCGTCAAGGCGGACCAGGTCGGCGGCGCGCCCGTGCTCGACGTCCAGTTCGACCGTGCGGCGATCGCCCGCTATGGCCTGACCGTGCAGGAGGTTGCCGACACCGTCGCCGCGGGCATGGGCGGGCGTCCGTCGGGGTTGCTGTTCGAGGGCGACCGGCGATTTTCGATTGCCGTGCGGGTTCCCGAGTCGACCCGCGCCAGCCTCGAACAGGTCGCGAGCCTGCCGGTGATGTTGCCGCAGGAAGGTTCGGGTCCGCGAACGTCGGTGCCGCTGTCGCAGGTTGCGCAGTTCCGCTTCACCGAGGGCCTGAACGAGATCCGGCTCGAGAACGGCAAGCGCCGCGTCGTCGTCCAGATGAACCTGCAAGGCCGCGATGCCGGCTCGTTCGTCGCCGAGGCGCAGGAGAAGATAGGGAAGGTGAAGTTGCCGCCCGGCTATTACCTGGAGTGGGGCGGCCAGTTCCAAAGCCTCCAGGCGGCGACTCGGCGGCTGTCGATCGTCGTTCCGCTCGCCTTCGCGGCGATCTTCTGGCTGCTGTTCCAGGCTTTGGGCGGCTTCGGTAGAGCGGCGTCGGTCTTCCTTGCTTTGCCCTTGGGACTGGCCGGCGGGATATTCACCCTGCTGATGACCGGGATCGCCTTCTCGGTATCCGCTGCCGTCGGGTTGATCGTGCTGGCGGGCGTGGCGGTGCTCAACGGACTGGTGGTGATGTCCGCCATCGGCGAACGCCTCAACCACGGAATGCCGCTCGCCGAGGCGATCCGCGAGGGCATGGCAGAGAAGATGCGGGCGGTGGTGATGACCGGCTTCGTCCCCGCCATCGGCTTCATCCCGATGGCGCTTGCGCACGGGACGGGCGCCGAAGTCCAGAAGCCGCTCGCCATGACTGTGATCGGCGGTCTCGTCGCGGCGACGATCCTCGCGCTGCTGGTGCTTCCGGCCATCGCCAGGGTGGTGCTCGGGGCGAACTGGCGCTGGGGCCGCAAGCTCCACCGTACCGCTGACCCTTCAGCCACAAATGATGAGGAAACGCCGTGACGAAATTCAAGCTCCTGCGCATCTATACCGACGCAGCCTCCTATTCCGGCGACCGCAAATCGCTTGAGGTCATCGCCGCCCTGGCGCGTGAACGCGGCGTTGCCGGAATCACAATCATCGAGGCGCTGCTCGGCTTCGGGAAGTCGGCGCATCTGCATCGGCACCACGTCTTTGAAAGCGACCGAGCGGTGGTCATCGAAATCGTCGACGAGGAGGAGCGATTGCGCGCATTCGCGCAAGCGCTGCGGGAGGTGACGGGGATCGGCCTCGCAACGCTCGAGGAGGTCGAGATATTGTTCCAGGCGACGACGCCCGACCCGCATCGGCCCGACAAGCCCTAGCGGTCGCTACCACTGGAGAGACAGGATGGAAGTTCGCAAGCTGTGGCTGTGGATCGGGATCGCGGTGCTCGTGATCCTGCCGGCGCTCTACATGCGCTACACCGGAGCCCGTCCGGACCCGCTGCTCGGCTCGGCGATCTTCGGCTTCGCCATTCTCGCCGCGGGCTTCATGCTGTCGTGGGGCGCGGAGGCGGCGGAAGGGCAGATCGCCTCGGGGCTGATCCTCGCCCTCGTCGCTCTGGTCACGGTCCTGCCCGAATATGCGGTCGATATCTATTATGCCTGGCGCGCCGGCCAGGACCCGCAGTCGAACTACGTCCATTATGCGGCCGCCAACATGACCGGCGCCAACCGCCTGCTGGTCGGCCTGGCCTGGCCATTGCTGGTTTTGCTGAACTGGTGGCGGAACCGCGAGCGCGGCATCGCGCTGGCTCCGGTCAATAGCGTTGAGATCGCCTTTCTCGCGCTGCCATCGCTCTACGCCTTCGTCATTCTGCTGCGGAACCGGATCGGCCCGGCCGACGCGATCGTGCTGATCGGCATCTTCGCCGCTTACGTGTGGCGCGTCAGCACTCTTCCGAAGGTCAAAGGCGAGGGCGAGGAAGAGGCCGGCGGGCCCGGCCTTGCGACAGCCATCGAAAGCCTGCCGTTGCGCTTCCAATGGGCGCTGATGGCCGGACTGACGATCGTCGCCGCGGTGGTGATCTTCCTTTCCGCCGAGCCGTTCGCCGAAGCGATGGTCGAATCGGGCCGCGCGCTCGGGATCAACGAGTTCCTGCTGATCCAGTGGCTCGCCCCGCTCGCCAGCGAGGCTCCGGCGGTCACTATCGCGATCCTGTTCGTGCTCTCCGCCCGGGCCGCGGCGGGCATGACCACGATGATCTCCGACAAGATCAACCAGTGGACTCTGCTGGTTGGGATGCTGCCGCTGGCGATGAGCGTCGGCGCCGGCGCGATCACTTCGCTTCCGCTCGACGCTCGGCAGCATGAGGAATTCTTCCTCACCGCCGCCCAGTCGCTGTTCGGGCTTGCGCTGCTCCTTCGGCTGCGCCTGGGCCTTGCCGCAGCGGCGGCGCTCGCGTTTCTGTTTGTGGCGCAGGTCACCCTGGCCTTCACCTATCGCGAGGACGAAGCGCGAACCATCACCACGCTGACGCTGCTGGGGTGGGCCTATATCGGGCTCGCGGCGATCATCGTCATTTTCAATCTGCAACGCCTCCGGCTCATCTGGAATGGATTGGTAGGCAGATCCCGCTCGCAGGAACCTTTGTGGCAAGCCGGCACGTCCGCCGGCCCGTCAGAATGAGCCGGTGGGGCGAGCGGATGCCGGCGAAGCGACACAGGACCGAGAGGGAATTTCGCGATGAGTGCTGACACCGCGCATGGGCATCACGACGTGAGCGCCAATGATCACGGGCACGGTCATGGCCACAGCCATGCGCCGGCCGACTTCGGACGCGCGTTCCTGATCGGGATTGTGCTCAATGTGAGCTTTGTGCTGATCGAGGCCGGGTTCGGCATTGCGGTCAATTCGATGGCATTGCTGGCCGACGCCGGCCACAACCTTTCCGACGTGCTCGGTCTGGTGGTGGCGTGGGCCGCGGCGACTCTCGGCAAGAGGCTCCCGACAGCGCACTACACCTACGGCTTCCGCCGCTCGACGATCCTTGCCGCATTGTTCAATGCTTTGTTCCTTCTCGCCGCGCTTGGCGCGATTGCGGCTGAGGCGATCCAGCGCTTCTGGAATCCGCAGCCGGTCTCCGGCAATATTGTGATGCTCGTTGCCGCAGTCGGTATTGTGATTAATGGGGCGACGGCTTGGCTTTTCGCCCGCGGCCGCAAGGGCGACATCAACATCCGCGGAGCGTATCTGCACATGGCTGCGGATGCCGCAGTGTCGGCCGGAGTGGTCGGGGCCGGCCTCTTGATAACCCTCACCGGGGCAACCTGGGTTGACCCCGTGACCAGCCTCTTCATCGTGCTGGTGGTGTTTATCGGAACGTGGCGGCTGCTGAGGGATTCCGTCGCGATGTCGCTCGACCGCGTGCCCGTGCACATCAAGCCGGCAGAGGTCGAGGAGGTTCTCAGCCGCTTGAGCGGAGTCGCCCGCGTCCACGACCTTCATATCTGGTCGATGAGCACGACGGAGACGGCGCTCACCGCGCATCTTGTGATGCCCGAGGGTTGCGACGGCGATCATTTTCTGCACGATGCCGCCGAGCTCCTGAAGCGGCGCTTCAACATCGGCCATGCGACGCTTCAGATCGAACGCGATGCGGCGGCCTGCGCCCTGGAATCCGATAAGGTGGTTTAAGCTGCGGCGACGTGGATTTGTCAGATCGCGGTCGAGGATTGTTTGCAGGTCATGAAATCCGAAAGTCCGTTCTCGTCGACACTGAAGTGGATCGCCGTGGGCGCGATCACTGGTTTCGTGCTGATGATCGCGATCAATGCGCTGCGCGGGTCGCATCAGGAGCTCAACGATCAAGCGCTCGACGAGCTGGCGCGGCATCAAGGCGGCCCGTGATGTCCGAAGTTCCGATTCCCAGCCGGGGCTCGCTCTACGAGTTCGTGCGGCGAACGGTTGCCGAGCGCGGCGGCGGGTGCACGCGCGCGGAGCTGCTGGCGATGATCCAGGCGGATCCCGAAGCGGCGCAGCGGCTCGAACGGAGCCAAGGCTTTTCGCGTTTACTCCAGAACATGAAGCACAGCGGGTTCGTCCGGCTTGAGGGCGACATGGTCCGTCGTACCAGCCGACGACTTGGGCGGAGGCACGCATGAGCCGGCGCCGCATCTTCCTGCTCCTGCTGCTCGGTATCCTGACCGGCACGGTCATCTTCCATATCGGGGGAAGCCGGCCGCATCGGCCGTAGGCGTGCACGGTTCAAATTCGCGACCACAGCGCTAGGTGCGGCCCTCAATAGAGAGGACGAGCTTAGGTAAGCGCGTCTACCTGAACCAGCGTCTCCCTTCTGAAGCGGCAATTGGCTGCAGGACAGCTGGAATGGGCGCTTTCGGACGTGTCGCCAATGCCCGAGACGGTCCACCGGCCGATCTTATGATCAAGCACGAGTTACGTCCCGCGCTGGGGGTGACATTCCACAAGAAAGCTGCCGACCAGTGCTCGTCTCATGCTGTCTCGCTAGAGCGCAGGCGCCTGTGGGACCAAAACGGGGGACCGGCGCCGGCGGGTTTCTCACCATCTGCGAAAAACTGAGAAATTTTTCGCTTGGCTGGTGGAGCTGAGGGGAATCGAACCCCTGACCTCTGCAGTGCGATTGCAGCG
>JAZJZB010000075.1:0-4912 GCA_040390085.1 Pseudomonadota bacterium
CCACCACTGGAGGTAAATGATGAACGCCCCGTTCCAGGCCCGCGCAGGGCTGCGTGATCCATTCACCGCGTTCGTCTGCGACGATGCGACCGCCGACATGCTGCGGCCGGTCGCGGTCGAGCACGGCTGGTCGCCGGAGAAGGTCAACAAGGGCGGACTGCGCAATGCGGTCCAGTCGCTGTCGGTGTCCGCCAGCCCGAACATCCTGTTCGTCGACCTTTCGGAATCGGCTGACCCGCTCAACGACATCAACGCGCTTGCCGAAGTGTGCGAGCCGGGAACGATCGTCATCGCGTCGGGCACCGTCAACGACGTCCGCCTCTACCGCGACCTGGTCGCGAGCGGGATCCACGATTATCTCCTGAAGCCGTTCTCGGTCGACCAGCTGCGCGACACCTTCGCCCATGCGCAAACGATCCTGTCGGGCCCGCGCGGCGAAGCCCAGGCTGACCGGCCGCACGTGATGGCGGCGGTGATCGGCGTTCGCGGCGGAGTCGGTGCTTCCACGCTTGCGACGTCGCTCGCCTGGCTGATGGGCGAGAAGGCGCGGCGCACGACCGCGTTGCTCGACCTGGACGTCCATTTCGGGACCGGCGCGCTCGCGCTCGACCTCGAGCCTGGCCGCGGTTTGACCGACGCGATCGAAAATCCCAGCCGCATCGATGGCCTGTTCATCGAACGCGCGATGGTTCGCGCCAACGAGCGCCTGTCGGTGCTTTCGGCCGAAGCGCCGATTCACCAGCCGCTGGTGACCGACGGAAGCGCCTTCTTCCAGCTCCAGGAAGAAATGCGCAACGCGTTCGAATCGACCGTGCTCGACCTGCCGCGGCACATGCTGATCCAATATCCGCACTTGGTGCATGACGCCCATGTCGCGGTGGTCGTCGCCGAGCTGACGCTCGCAGCGACCCGCGATACCATCCGCATCCTCGCCTGGCTCAAGTCGAACGCTCCGCAGACCAAGATCGTGATCGTCGCCAACAGCGTCCCTTCGGGCGGCGCGCTGGAGATCAGCCGCAAGGACTTCGAGCAGTCAATCGAACGCGAAGTCGACATCGTCTTTCCGTACGACGCCAAGCTCGCCGCCCAGGCTGCGAAGCTCGGCAAGCCGATGGCCGAAGTCGCCAGCGGCAAGATGGCGGCGCCGTTCAACCAATTGTCGAACATCGTCCTTAGCCACGCGACCGAGGAAGGCAGCGGGGGCGAACCCAAGGCTTCGGCGGCTTCGAGCAAGTCGTCGCTGGTCGGCAATCTGAAGTCGATGCTTGCGAAGAAGGACAAGGCGCAAGCCGCATAGTGTTCGCGGCGGTGCTCAACTGCACCGACGGTGAGATGAGAGGCGAAGGCGTAACATGCTCTTGTGGCTAATCATGATCGGCGGCATCGGCGCGCTTGCGCTGGCGTTCATGGCGATGAGCGGGCCTTCGGCCGGCAAGTCGCTCAAGCGTCGCATCGAGCTGATCAAGGAGCGTCACGGCGACGCCATCACCGGCAACGCCCAGGCGCAGATCCGCAAGCTGTTCGCTGCGCGCGCAAGCCGCTTCGAGGGCTTTGCCTCAAGCTTGATCCCGAAGCCTGCGCTGCTGCGCAAGCGGCTGGAGATGACCGGCAAGAATATTACGCTCGGCAAATATCTGTCGATCTGCGGTGGAACTGCACTGTTCATCACGGTGCTGCTGACGTTCCGCGGAGCGCCCCTCTTGCTGTCGCTGATGCTCGGGCTTTTTTTCGGCATCGGCGGGCCTCACTTCATCGTCGGCAAGATGATCAAGCGCCGCGTCGCCAAGTTCACCAGCAATTTCCCGGATGCCATCGAGCTGATGGTTCGCGGTCTTCGTTCGGGTCTTCCGATCGCGGAGACCCTGGGCATCGTTGCGACCGAGCTCCCAGGCCCGGTGGGCGTCGAGTTCCGGATGGTGTCGGACAAGATGAAGATCGGCCGGACGATGGAAGCAGCACTCCAGGAGACCGCCGACCGCCTCGGCACGTCGGAGTTCCAATTCTTCGTGATCACCCTGGCGATCCAGCGCGAGACCGGCGGCAACCTCGCCGAAACGCTGTCGAACCTCGCCGACGTGCTTCGCAAGCGCGCTCAGATGCAGCTCAAGATCCGGGCGATGAGCTCCGAATCCAAGGCGTCGGCCTACATCGTCGGCTCGCTGCCCTTCATCGTGTTCGGCCTCGTTTGGATGATGAACCCCGTCTACATGGGCGGCTTCTTCAGCGATCAGCGGCTGATGATCGCCGGCATGGGCGGCATGTGCTGGATGGGCATGGGCGTGTTCATCATGGCCAAAATGGTCAATTTCGAGATCTAAAGGGAACGACGAGCCATGCAGCAGGCGGCCTCAGGCCCTCATATTTTCGGCATCGACGTCCTCTGGGTCGCCACGATCCTGAGCGCGGTCGCGACGTTCGCCGTGCTGCTCGCAATCTATGCGGCGACGACGGTGAAGGATCCGATGGCCCGCCGCGTCAAAGCGCTCAACGAGCGCCGCGAGCAGCTCAAAGCCGGCATCGTCGCCTCGACCAACAAGCGCAAGAAGCTCACCAACCGCAACCAGGCGGCGGACAATGTCCGGCAGGTTCTGTCGCAATTCAAAATGCTCCAGGACGACCAGGTCAAGAAAACGCAGCTGCGTTTGATGCAGGCCGGAATCCGCACCAAGGACCTGGCCTTCTTCATCATCTTCGCGCGCTTCGTACTTCCGGTCGTGCTCGGAATCACCGCGGTGGTGCTCATCTACGGCATGAATCATTGGCCGGACTGGAGCTGGTTCCGACGCTACGGAACCGTCGCCGGCGTGCTGATCGGAAGCTACAAGGCGCCCGACATCTGGCTCAAGAACAAGGTCAACAAGCGCAGCGCGGCGATCCGCAAGGGCCTTCCCGACGCGCTCGACCTGCTCGTCATCTGCGCCGAGGCCGGGCTCACCGTCGACGCAGCGTTCAACCGCGTCGCACGGGAACTTGGCAAGGCCTATCCCGAGCTCGGCGACGAGTTCGGCCTGACAGCGATCGAGCTCGGCTTCCTCAACGAGCGCCGGCAGGCGTTCCAGAACCTCGCCGAACGCGTGGATCTCGAGGCGGTGCGCGGCGTGGTCACGACCATGGTGCAGACCGAAAAGTACGGCACGCCGCTCGCCAGCGCGCTACGCGTGCTTTCGGCCGAATTCCGCCATCAGCGGATGATGCGGGCGGAAGAGAAGGCCGCTCGTCTCCCGGCGATCATGACCGTGCCGCTGATCCTGTTCATCCTGCCGACCCTGTTCATCGTCATCCTCGGTCCGGCGGCCTGCTCGATCAACGACAGCTTCATCCACGGGCAACACTAAAGGGAACGCTGCGGCTCGCTGATGCGTAGTCGTCGCGAATTCCCACTGCCCGAGGAAGCGTCATGAACATCACTACCGACCCGAACCTGTGGGCGATCGCTGCCCTCGTCTTCCTGCTCGGGCTGCTGATCGGCGCGTTCCTGACCGCCGGCGGCCGCCGCAAATGGAAGGCGCGCTACAAAAGCGAAGTGGAAAGCCGCGAGTCGTGGGAGCGCGAGCACGCCCGGCTCAAACAGGAATCGGAAGAGCGCGAGAAAGAATGGCGCGAGCGCGACAGCCTGCGCGGTGCGGCGGCCAAGGATCGCCGCGATCCGGCGGACGACGCTTTCTAGCCTTCGATCCTGCTAAAATCCGCGACCTGGTTCACTGCGTCGCGGAACCGCATCAGCAGGTTGAGCCGGCGTTCCCGCTTCGCGGAATCCGCATCGTTGACCGTCACATGGTCGAAGAAATCGTCGATCGGTTTGCGCAGTGATGCGAGCGCGGCCATCGCCGCGGTGAAATCTTCCTTGGCGATCGCCGCCGACGCTTTGGGTTCGGCCTTGTCGAGCGCTGCAATGAGCGCTCTTTCCTGCGGCAGGTCGGCGCCGGCCTGGCCCGACGCGATCTCGGCGATCGCCTCCTTGAGGATCGGCTCCTCGACCAGCACCAGCGGATCCTCCTCGCCAGTCTGCGGAATCCCCTGCTCCTCGCGCGAGCTCAGCACCTGCGGACCGGTCCAATTCTCCTTCTTGAGAATGTTCGCAGCGCGCTTGTAGGCGATCAGCAAATCAGCGCCGTCCCCGGTCTCGACGAATTTTTGCAAGGCGTTCACGCGGGCAAGCAGCCGAACCAGGTCATCCTCGCCGCCAAGCGAAAATACCGCGTCGATGAGGTCGTGGCGCACTCCCGCCTCGCGTTGCTGGACCTTGAGGCGATCGGCGAAGAAGTCGAGGATCTCCGGCACGGTCTTATCGAGGCTGTGGGTGGGCCCCGCGTCAGAGCTGGTTCCGGCGCGCAAGGCCAGGCTGCCACGTAGCGCTTCGGTCAGCTGCAGCCGGAGGGCATTGACGACGATGATCTCAATCGAGGCGATTGCGGCGCGGCGCAATGCGAATGGATCCTTCGACCCGGTCGGCTTCTGATCGATGCTGAAGAAGGCACAGATGGTATCGAGCTTGTCCGCCAACGCAACGGCGACCGAAGTCGGTTCGCCAGGGGCGCCGTATTGCTCGCGGATCGCATCGGCGACGGCCTTGGGCTCGCCCTGCGCTTCGGCAAGATAGCCGCCGATCACGCCCTGCAGCTCGGGGAATTCGCCGACCATGCCGGTGACGAGGTCGGCCTTGGCAAGGCGTGCGGCACGTTCGGCGAGGTCCGCAACGCACTTAATCTCCTCCCCCCTTGTGGGGGAGGATTGAGGTGGGGGGCCAGCCGCGTCTGCGGCTGAATGAGTCTTTTCGGCGGCCGACGCCGCCGAGAGAACCCGCTTGTAGTCCTTCGGCATGACCTTGGTGAACCGCGCGGTGGCGGGCTCCCAGTCGGCCAGCAGCCGGGCGGCCACCGCCGAGCCGGTCTCGGCGTGGTGCCGCGAGATG
>JAZJZB010000075.1:4922-10833 GCA_040390085.1 Pseudomonadota bacterium
GAGCCCCCCTCCCTTCCCTCCCCCACAGGGGGGGAGGGTTTTACAATCCCCTCCTCCACTAACCACCGCGCGAGCTTGGCGACGCGCTCGACCTTGTCGGCGACGGTGCCGAGCTTTTCGTGGAAGATGATCCCGTCGAGCTTCTTCGCCTGCTCCTCGAGCGGAATCTTGAGGTCCTGCTCCCAGAAGAAGCGAGCGTCGGCGAGGCGTGCGGCGAGCACGCGGCGGTTGCCTTCGACGATCGATGCGCCGCCGTCTCTGGCCGCGATGTTTGCGACGCACACGAACGCCGGGGCCAACAGCCCCGCCTTGTCGGTGCAGGCGAAATATTTCTGGTTGGTGCGCATGGTGAGCACAATCACCTCGCGCGGGACATCGAGGAAACCGGGGTCGAAGCGTCCAACCAACGGCACCGGCCATTCGGTCAGGCCGGCATTTTCAACCACCAGGCCCTCGTCCGGAAGCAAGGTCAGGCCGGCTTTCTTCGCCGCTTTTTCGGCGCCCTCGCGAATCAGTTTCTCGCGCTCGTCCTGGTCGACGATGACGTGGCAGGCCCGCAGTTTCTCGACATAGTCGGACGCGCCGCCGACGGTGATCGGCCCTGGGTGATGGAAGCGGTGACCGACGGTCGTCGCGCCGGACGCAATACCGTCGACCTCGACCGGCACGATCTCCTCGCCGAGCAAGGCAACGATCCCGTGCAGCGGGCGGACCCAGCGCAATGGGCCGTTCCCCCAGCGCATCGACTTGGGCCACGGGAAGTCGGCGATGATCCGCCGGATTGTCTCGGCCAAAATGTCGCCTGCTGCGCGACCTTGCCGCTCGACCACCGCGAACAGCACGCCGTCGCGCTCCTCGAGCTGATCGCGGGTCAGGCCGGTCTTGCGCAGGAATCCCTCGAGCGCCTGTGGCGGCGCGGACGAGCGCGGGCCTTTGACCTCCTCGCGGCTGGCGGCGCTCGCCTCGGCCACGTCGCGGGCGATCAACACCAGCCGGCGGGGCGTCGAGTGGACGTCGATCGCGCCGGTGGATAGGCCGGCCGCCTCGGTGCACTCCGCGAACAGCCGCGCAAGCTCGTTTCGGGCCTTGGCCTGCATCCGCGCCGGGATTTCCTCGGACCGCAATTCGAGCAGGAAGTCGGCCATCAGGCGCTCCGCTCCAGCCACGCGCCGCACGCGGCTTTGGCGAGGTCGCGGACGCGGCCGATATAGGCCTGGCGCTCGGCGACGCTGATCACCCCCCTCGCCTGCAAGGTGTTGAACACATGGCTGGCCTTGATCGCCTGCTCGTAGGCCGGGATTGGCAGCTTCCTGTCGAGGCAGCGCTCGCACTCGGCGGCGGCCTTCCTGAACAGGTCGAACAAGGCATCGGTGTCGGCGACCTCGAAATTATAGGCCGACATCTCGCGCTCGTTCTCGAGGAACACGTCGCCGTAGGTCACCCCGGCGTCGTTGAACCTGAGGTCGAACACATTGTCGACGCCCTGGATGTACATCGCCAGCCGCTCGAGCCCGTAGGTCAGCTCCCCGGTCACCGGCTTGCATTCGAACCCGCCGACCTGCTGGAAATAAGTGAACTGGGTGACTTCCATCCCGTCGCACCACACTTCCCAGCCGAGGCCCCAGGCGCCGAGCGTCGGGCTTTCCCAATCGTCCTCGACGAAGCGGATGTCGTGCTTGAGCGCGTCGATACCGATCTCGGCGAGGCTGCCGAGGTAGAGGTCCTGGAGATCGTCGGGGCTTGGCTTGAGGACGACCTGGTACTGGTAATAATGGCCGAGGCGGTTGGGGTTCTCGCCGTAGCGGCCGTCGGTCGGTCGGCGGCACGGCTGGACGTAGGCGGCCTTCCACGGATCGGGCCCAAGCGAGCGCAATACCGTGGCGGGGTGGAAGGTGCCCGCCCCCATCTCCATGTCATAGGGCTGCAGGATGACGCATCCCTGCGCGCCCCAATAATGGTGGAGCGTTAGGATCAGGTCCTGGAAGCTCAGGCTCAAACGGAAGGCCCCATGAAGATGATTCAGATCTTGTCGGGGCTTTGGCGGATGCATCCCGAAGGGGCAAGTCGCGGTTCAGCTTGCGAGCATTAGGCGCAATTCGAAACGGAAGGATTGAATAGGATGGTGAAAGCCCTGCTTCGGCGCGTGCTTGGCGCGCTTGGCCTGTCGCTTCTGCTGACGGCAGCGCCTGCGCAGGCGCGAGCGCCGCGGCCCGCGCAGCCCGCGCTTTGGGCAGTATCCGACGCCGACACGACCATCTATCTGTTCGGGACGATCCACTTGCTTCCCGAGCAATATCAATGGCGTTCGGCAAAACTCGACCAGGCGGTCGCAAATTCGCAGGAGCTGGTCGTCGAAACCATCGTCGACGACAAGAACCCGCTCAAGCTGATGTCGGCGATGGCCAGCCTCGCCTTCTCGCCCGGCCTCCCGCCGCTTGCCGAACGGGTCCCTCCGACGAAGCGCGCGGCCCTCGCCGCGGCGGTCAAGGCGAGCGGCTATCCGCCCCAGGCGCTCGACCGGATGGAGACGTGGGCGGCGGCGTTCGTGCTGCTCTCCAACCAGTTCAAGGACCTTGGCCTCAAGGGCGGCCAAGGCGTCGAAAGCGTGCTTCGGCAAAGCTTCACCGGCCAGGGCAAGCCGGTTGGCGAGCTCGAGAGCAATCTCGAGCAGCTCACCTTCTTCGACAAGCTGCCCGAAAAAGCGCAGCGCGAGCTGCTCGAGGGATCGATCGAGCACGCGGATGCGATGGGCAAGGACTTCCGCGGGATGCTCGCCGCATGGGTGCGCGGCGACGTCGCCGGGATCGCCCGCACCTTCGACCACGACCTCGCGGCCTCGCCCGAGCTCCAGCGGGCGCTGATCTACCAGCGCAACGCCAATTGGAGCCGCTGGATCGAGCAGCGCATGGGCAAGCCTGGAGCGGTGATGATCGCGGTCGGCGCCGGGCATTTGGCGGGCAAGAATTCGGTAATCGCGATGCTCGAAAAGAACGGCTATCGGGTGCGCCGCGTTCAATAGCGCTCAATCCATCCGTTAACTGTAGCGATCCGTCGATAAATCTTCACATTTCATGGAATTCGCTAGACATTTGTTAACATGTCGGTGACCATCTTTATCGGGTATCGGGCTGGGGGGTCTGATGCAGGAAGCAGACGGGATCGTGGGGTTTCCCCATGATGCGGAATGCTTCTGCACGGTTTCTCCAGCGCCATTCGCCTCGGGAGGGTGAGGATGGTCCAATTGCTCGTCGCTGCCGCGCTTGCCGCCGCAACACCTGCTGCACTGCCCCCATCCGCGTCGGCCGCGGAACCGGCGATGTTCGTCGTTCGCGACGCCGACACCACAATCTATCTGTTTGGCACGTTCCACGCCCTCGACGGCCACTCCAACTGGTTCACCGACCAGGTCCGCGACGCCTTCGAGCAATCCAACGAGCTGGTGCTTGAAACCTTGATCCCCGAAGGGCCGGCAACCCCGGCCGACTTCGGCCATGCGTTCCGCCCGCCTTCAGTCACACCCTCGGCCTCGTTCCTGGCGACGACGCGCATGGCGATCAGCGCCGGCCGTTCGCAAGGCATGCAGGTCAACAATGGCGCCGACATGGTCCTCCGGCACGTCGCCGAAGCGGAGGGCAAGCGGGTCGCGGGCCTGGAAACGCTCGAGTTCCAGCTCGACATGTTCAACCACATGCCCTCGCCGACCGCGGCGCCAGCGCCCAAGGCCGGCCAGCCGGTCGGTGCCGATCCGGCGAGCAGCCTGTCGAAGGCGATGACCGACATGCAGGCGGCGTGGAAGCAGGGCGATCAGAACGTGTTCGTGCGCATGCTCGACCAGCTGCGCAACGGCTCGCCCGAGACCTATCGAATGATGTTCACCGAACGCAACGCGAACTGGGCCAACTGGATCAGGGCGCGGATGCAAGCGCCCGGGACGGTGTTCGTCGCGGTCGGCGCCGGCCATCTCGCCGGCAAGGACAGCGTCCTGGTTCGGCTCGCCGAGCGCGGAATCGAATCGCAGCGCGTCAACTGACGGCCCGGCCGTTCGTCCCGGACCTGGTCCGGGATCCCACTTCTCTCCCAAACTTGCTTTTCTGAGCGCGCTGCACTAGGCGCGCCCTTCCCCGGCCATGGTCATCCCTGGAGGCGTGGCGCGGGGGTTTTTAGCAAACGGAGCATAGCAATGAGCGAACAGCTGACGCTGCCCGCCGAAGCGCGCGACCGGGCTGGCAAGGGAGCCTCCCGTGCACTGCGCCGCGAAGGCCGGGTCCCCGCCGTGGTTTACGGCGAGAAGAAAGAGCCTCTCTCGATTCATGTCGAGGAGAAGCTTCTGACCAAGATGCTTTCGACCGGTCACTTCATGAACTCGGTCATCATGATCGATTTCGAAGGCAAGCCGCACCGGACGCTGCCGAAGGCGGTCGATTTCCACCCGGTCAGCAGCCGGCCGATCCACGTCGATTTCCTGCGCATCGGCGAGCACACCAAGGTCACCGTCGCGGTGCCGGTGCGCTTCGACAATGAGGAAGCCTCACCGGGCCTCAAGCGCGGCGGCGTGCTCAACGTCGTCCAGCACGAGCTCGAGCTGACGTGCGACGCGGCGCACATCCCGAACGAGATCCACATCGCGCTCGACGGGCTGGAGATCGGCGATTCGATCCACATCAGCCAGGTGTCGCTGCCGACCGGCGTCACCGCGTCCAATCAGGACGAAGACTTCACCGTCGCAACCATCGTCGCTCCGTCGGCAATGAAGGCCGAAGAGGAAGAGGCCGCGCCTGAGGGCGATGTCCCGACCGTCGGCGAAGGCGAAGAAGCCGCCGAAGGCGAAGCCGAGGGCGGCGAGCAAGAATAACCGCTTGCTTCGCGATTTTCAGGAACCGCTCGCCCCGCAAGGGCGGGCGGTTTTTGTTTGTCCGCTTGTCCTGCTAGCGATCGGCGATGCAATTGTGGGTGGGCCTTGGAAATCCCGGCGCGAAATATTCGCTGCACCGGCACAATGTCGGCTTCATGGCCGTCGACGTCATCGCCGAGGTCCACGACTTCGGCCCGTGGCAGAAGAAGTTCCGAAGCCTGATCGCCGAAGGGCGGATCGGCCGCAACCGGGTGCTGCTGCTCAAGCCACAGACCTTCATGAACGACAGCGGCGACGCGGTTCAGCAGGCGCTTCGCTTCTACAAGCTCAACCTCGATGCACTGACCGCGTTCCACGACGAGCTCGACCTCGCGCCGTTCAAGGTGAAGGTCCGCGTCGGCGGCGGGCTTGCCGGGCATAACGGCCTCAGATCGATCGACGCCGCCCTCGGACCTGATTTCCGGCGGGTGCGGATCGGAATCGGCCATCCAGGCCCAGGTCGAAAGGACCTCGTCCCGCCGCACGTCCTCGGCAATTATGCCAAGGCCGAGATGGAGCCGTTGTCCGACCTCCTCGCCGCCATCGCCGCCGAAGCCGACTGGCTCGCCGACGGCGACGACGCCCGGTTCATGAGCGAGGTCTCGCTCAGGTTGCGGCAGGAGTAGGAATCGCGGCGCCGTCGCCGCGCAGCCGCTTGCGCTCGCGGGCGAGCACCTCCTGGAATCGCGGGTCGTCGTGCAGCGACGCGAAGTCCGGATCGGTCTCCGCCATCCGCAGCTGCATCTCACCGCTCGCGGACAGGGTGCGGTCGAGCAGGTCCAGCGCGCCCTGCTTGTCGCCCAGGTGCGCGGCAAGCACGCAGGCGAAATTGTAGCGCATCGTCCAATTATCCGGATCGATGAGGACGGCGCGATCGATCCATTCGCGCGCGCGCTCCACTTCGCCGAGCGCGGCGTAGCCGCCGGCGATGATGCCCAAGGCCGCGCCGTTGCTCGGGTCCTGCTCCAGCGCCCTTCCCGCCTCCGATGTCCACGCGCTGGCCGACCGCGTGGACATCGT
>JAZJZB010000076.1:0-4539 GCA_040390085.1 Pseudomonadota bacterium
AGAGGTTGTCGAACTTCGACTTGGTGACGCTGTCGTTGACGTTGATCGCCGGGAACGGGAGCTTGCCCTGCTTGGCGAGGTCGTAGAGCCGGTGGACGCCGGTGGTCGTCTCTTCCGACACGCCCTTGATGCTTTCGACCGTCTTGGTGAGATAGCCCGGCCGCTCGCTGATGAACCGCCGAAGCGTGGCGACGAAGACTTCCTCTTCCTCGTTGGAGGACTTGAACAGCTCTTCGCCCGCTTCGACCCGTGCGCCCCACAAAGCGAACATCGTCGCGTCGCCGCCATCGTCGAGGATCAAATTGCAGGTGGTGTCGGGTCTGCCGGCTTCGGCCCAGTCGAAGATGCGCACGACATAGTTCCAATAATCTTCGAGCGTTTCGCCCTTGATTGCGAACACCGGGATGTTGCGCGCGGCAATCGCGGCAGCCGCATGGTCCTGCGTCGAGAAGATGTTGCACGAAGCCCAGCGAACCTCGGCGCCAAGCTCGATCAGGGTCTCGATCAGCACCGCGGTCTGGATCGTCATGTGCAGCGAGCCGGTGATGCGCGCGCCCTTCAAGGGCTTCGACCCGCCGAACTCCGCGCGCAGCGCCATCAGGCCGGGCATCTCGGTCTCCGCGATCTCGATCTCCTTGCGGCCGAAGTCGGCGAGCGCGAGGTCCTTGACGACAAAGTCGTTGAAACGGGTGTCAGCCTGCGTCGCCACGTCGAGAGTCTCCGGATGAAATGAATGGTCGCGCCGTACCGGGCGCCGTTGCGCCGCCCCTAGCGCGGAGTAACATATAAGGAAAGCTTTATATCAAGCTGTAGCACCGAGCGCAGCGACGCCGGTGCGAAGCGCCGCCGGAGCAGCGCGTAGAGCTGCGGAAGCGCGGCCGGCGGAGGGCCGAGCCTAAAGCGAGGACAATCCGTCCGACGTGGTCACGGGATTTACTCCCGTGACCGTGTTCCTGTATCGTTCCAAGGCCTGAAATCGCTGAAATGTGAATATCTCGCGTTGCCGCGCTCTTTTATCCACAATATATTGATATTCGCTTGGGGGAATACGCTTGTGACCGAGAGGCGGTGAGCGTATGCAGTTCACTGATTGTTCTCGGAGTCGAGAGTGCATCAGAACCCCGGTGTCAGGCGACTATTGGCGATTGACGGTGGCGGACTAAAGGGCGCCTTTCCCGCCGCCTTTCTGGCCGAAATAGAAGAGCGCTCAGGTCAGCGCATCGTCGACCAATTCGACCTTGTAGCAGGAACCTCCACAGGCGGCATCATCGCGCTCGGCTTAGCTATGGGCTTAAGTGCGGGCGAAATTCTGCAATTCTATCGCGACCGAGGTCCGACAATCTTTGGTCAGCGGGCAGGAGGCGCGCAGGGGTTGGGCGATTGGCTCGGGCGCGCAGCATCGAACGTCGGTGCGCGAGCACGGCAGTTTGTACGCAGCAAATATTCTAACCGAGAACTTGCTCAAGCACTCACCGACGTTTTTGGCGAACGGCAACTCGGCGAGTCAGTGACGAGGCTCGTTATCCCAGCATTCGACTCAACCACATGCGGGCCATACGTCTTCAAGACTGCTCATCATACCCGCTTCAAGAGCGACTACACTCGCCGCGTGGTCGACGTTGCGCTCGCTACGGCGGCAGCGCCGACCTTTCTGCCAGCTCACAGTTTTGGCGGCGGAACGCACATCATCGACGGCGGAGTGTGGGCTAACAACCCGGCAGGCGCCGCTGCACTTGAAGCAGCGACGATCCTCGGATGGGAAATGACAGAAGTCCGGCTGTTATCCGTTGGTTGCTCCCGCACATATCTCCCGCCGAAGCCCGACGCCGGCTTGATCGGTGCCGCAAAGGACAAATGGATTCTTGATCTGATGATGGAGGGTCAAGCTTGCTTCAGCATGGCCGCAGCCAAACTCTTGTTAGGTCACCCTCATTCGAATCCTCATCTGGTTAGGATCGATCCTCAGGTGCCGCGTAATTTCGCAAGCCTGGATGATGCTGCGAAAATCGATGCGCTCGCCGGATTAGGTGCTTCGGTAGCTCGACAAAACCAGCCCGAAATTGAGCGGTGCTTCATGGTTGGCCGGCGCGAGCCCTTCGTTCCCGAATATCATGTCACAAGGAGAGCGGCATGAAGTACGATCCAATTTATGATCAATGGCTTGACCAGCTTCTCGCTGATGTCGCTGAGAAGATTCAGCTAACACCAAACGCATATGAAAGAGCGGTCGACCGATACAATCGTATCGCTGCTTTCCTGAACGATGCGCTGAGCGGCTTGGCGGACTTCAGGCCTATTATCTATCCGCAAGGCAGTTTCCGTGTCGGTACGACGATTTCCGCCTGCGAAGACAACGAAGACTACGATATCGACCTAGTCCTCGAGATTGCGATCTCCGCCGGAAGCAACCCTGAACAGGTCCTTCAGCTAATCGGCGATGTGATGGAACGCGGAAAAGGATTGCTACAGTTCAGCAGCTGCCGAAAGAAAAAGCGTTGCGTAACAATCGAGTACGCGGACATGCACCTTGATATTACGCCGGCGGTGTTACTTGACGGAACGAACCCTCGGGTAATCGGCATATTCGACCGGCATCCTGATCGTCCTGACCATGCAGTCGCCAATCCAGAGGGATTTGCGCAATGGTTTGACCAGCGCGTGCTACCGGCTGAACTTCTTCAGAAGCGTGCAATGCGCGCTCATACGTATCCCGTGCCTGATCAAAAGCCGCTTGAGGAAAAACCGATCAGGCTGCTGTCGATTCAGCTGCTAAAACGCTTCCGCGACCTCGCTTGCGACAGGCGCTCGTACAAAAGGTGCCCCTCCGTCTTGCTGTCCAGGTTGTCGGCAGAGGCATCAAATGGCGCGGGACTTTACGACGATCTCCGCAGAGCAGCTCAGCATCTCGCAAGAACGGTTACGCTAATCCCCCCTCCAGTCAGCAATCCCCGTTGCGACGAGGACATTCTGTCTGATCGCTGGCCGGAAGCGGTGAGTGACCGGGATTTGTTCGCTCACGACCTGCAATATCTCGATGATCGGCTGTCACAGCTTTCTCAGCAGGGTTCGCAGGTAGACAAGCTGCGCATTCTAGAAGAGCTGTTTGGTGAGCGTCCCGCGCGCCGCGCATTTGAAACCGCTGCGAAGCGTCTAGCCGAGAAAAGTGCATCCGGCGATTTGAAGCTTGGCGTCGGTCGCGGTGCAATGGGCGTTGCACCTGCACTCGCACCCGCGAACGCGATTAGTGTTCCTAAGCATAAATTCTACGGCGAACACTAATGCCATTCGACCGGCCCGACCGGTGCGCTGGAAGCAGCGATTGGACCGAGCGGATCGGTCGGAAAATTCTCGCTGCCGATGACCATCAGATTAGAAGATTATTCCCAGAATTCCGCCTGATTGCGTCGTTGCCAGGGCAGTCGATCTGGGAAGGACCGCTTCAACCATTTGCCCAACCGTACCTCGTCCGATTGGGTTGGTCTCTTAATGTTCGCGGAAGCGTGATCCGAAGCAGCTACTCGTCACCGACGATCACAGTTTTGGATCCCCCGTTGGTTCGCCGACCTGGCAATCCCGATAGCTCGATTCCGCATCTTTATCGGCAGCCTTCAGATCATCTTGCGGCAAAACTCTGCCTCTACTGGCCCGACGGCGTCGAGTTCAATTCAGCCAAATATCTGGCCGACACCGTCTTACCATGGGCGTCTGAGTGGCTCGGTTATTACGAACTCTGGCATGTAACTGGCGAGTGGTTCGGGCCGGAAGCGCCGCACGTTACCTGTGAACCGGTAGAATCCTCCCCGCCCAACAGCGAGATAATGAATGGCTTAGTGAAGCTCCGCGCGCCGAGCGGTTCGGTGTTGTCGGCGCACCCTTATCTCGTTCACACCTATCATCCTGTCCCCAACAGCAATTTTTCGTCCATTGCTGCTTAGGCTCCGCGCCGACCTCACACTAAACGATAGGCACACCCTGCAGGCGACTGCCTGGCACCCTCTCCCGCCAGCCAACAAAATGCTGTCCTACAGCCCCGTTTTTGGCATATCTGAGTCGCCTCCATTTTCCCTTCGGAGGCACAATGCAATTCATTCGCGCACCCTCGCCCGCCACGCGTCGGTGGATGTTGGATTCCGACACATCCGACAGTCCCCGGAATCGCCGCGCGCGCCTGCCGGAAGGGTGTCGGATTGCGCGCGTCGCTCGCGCACGTGCACGTGCACGTGTGGCATCGTTGCATTCGCTGCGTTTCGCCTCGCTCGCGAGCGCGAAACCGACAAAACCTGTCCTGAGCCAAGTCGAAGGGCCGACAGACCCCTCCCCTCGCGTACGCGCGCGCGATGAGGAGCAAACTTAGCAAACTTCCAGCTCAATTCTTTCAGGCGGAACACATGCTCGTCACTGCGAACATTCGCGAAGATTCGCTTGAGCCACCGAGCGCAGGCGACATCTTAAGCCCTCCCCCTTGTGGGGAGGGTTGGGTGGGGGCGCGGCATCGGCGAGAGCCGGTGACGCCGGCAAAGGAATCTCTTCGGCCGCGGA
>JAZJZB010000076.1:4549-14770 GCA_040390085.1 Pseudomonadota bacterium
GGCCGGCCCCCCTCCAACCTCCCCCACGAGGGGGGAGACTACGCCCTCCGATGAACTTACCGCAGTGACAACCCCGTCCCGGTCACGCCGCCCCCGTCTCGCTCGTCAGCAACCGCGGATCAATCCCCTCCGCCTTGAACGCCGCGCCCCAGCGCTCGTCGGTCGGCGTGTCGAACAAGATCGCGGGATCGCCGCGCGCCGTGAACCAGCCATGCCGGGTCATCTCTTCATCGAGCTGGCCTTCGCCCCAACCCGCATAGCCGAGCGCGGCGATCCATTGCGACGGCCCTCGCCCCTCGGCGATCGCGCGAAGCACGTCGATGGTGCCAGTCATCGCGAAAATCTCGCCCATCTTGCCGTTGACCTCGCCGTTGACGTGAAGCGTGTCTTGCCCGCCCCAATCGCTCGAATGGAGGATGAAGCCGCGGCCGGGCTCGACCGGGCCGCCGTGGTGGACCGCTACATCGGGCGCCTCGCCGGGTTCGATCTCGAGCTGGCGAAGCAACCCGCGGAAGGTGATTCCGGCCCGCTTGTGGCCGACGCCGACGCCGATCGCGCCATTCTCGTCGTGCATGCAAAGGGCAATTACCGCGCGCTCGAAGCGCGGATCGGCCATTCCCGGCATCGCCAGCAGCAGCTTGCCGGACAAGAAACTCGGCTGCTCAGCCATCGCCTGCGACAATGGGCCGCCTCCGCGCGACGGGCAATACTTGAGGCGCCCTCCCGCCGGGCCTATCTGCCGCTTCAACCGAAGCTGAGGAGAACAACATGACCATCCAACAAGGCAACCGCCTGCCCGACGTCCCACTGACCATCGCTACCGCCGACGGCCCCAAGCCGAGCACCAGCGGCGAGTTTTTCAAGGGCAAAAGGGTTGCGCTGTTCGCGGTGCCGGGCGCCTTCACGCCGACCTGCTCGGCGCGGCACCTGCCCTCCTATGTCGAGAAGGCCGGCGAGCTCAAAGGCAAGGGGATCGACGAGATCGCCGCAATCTCGGTCAACGACCCGTTCGTGATGGCCGCGTGGAACGAGCGCGACGGCAGCCAGGACATCACCATGCTCGCCGACGGCAATGGCGATTTCGCGGATGCGATCGGGCTGACCATGGACGGCAGCAAGTTCGGCATGGGCAAGCGCTCGCAACGCTATTCGATGATCGTCAACGATGGCGTCGTCGAGCAGCTCAACGTCGAAGGCCCCGGCGAATATCGCGCGTCCAGCGCCGAATATATGCTCGACCAGCTGGCGACCGCGTAACGACTTCCGCTACTGGCCGCTGCCTCGTCTCCCCTTGCCGCTGCGTCGAAACGCCTGGTCGCTCTGGGCGTTAAGTGATGGAGCAACCAAGTAGAGGAGTAGCGTGAAATGGCGACCAGCAATCGAGGCGGGAATCGTGGCGGAAACCGCAGCCGCGGCCGGAACAACAATCCGGAGGGCATCAATCAATATAGCGGTCTGACGGGCAAGGCTCGTGAGAATCCGCTCGCCGCTGCCGCTGCTGTCGGCGGGGCGGTTGCGGCCGGCGTCTTCCTGTGGTCGCGCCGGAACCAGATCAGCGACCAGATCGGCAACCTCTCGGAGCAGATCAGCGAGTGGCGCGACGGCTTTCAGTCGAGCGATGAGTTCGCCACCGACGACCCGACCGCCACGGAAAGCTTCATGGCCAGCCCACGCCGCCGCGGGACCCGGAAGAGCCAATCCGACTTCGCGGAAGAGGCGCTGACGCTCAAGGAAACGGGGAAGGCAACCACCTGACGGTCCTTCCAGCCACTCGACGAGGGGCGCCTTCGGGCGCCCCTTTTCATTTCGCGAGAAAGTTGGCGATCGCCTCGCCAAGCTCCGGCCGGGTGACCGAGCTCATGTGGGTTCCGGGAATTTCGCGGAACAGCGCGTCGGGCAGCGCCGCTGCCAGCTCTTCGGCCGAGCCATTGTCGTCATCCTCGCTGCCGCACACCACCAGCGTCGGCATCGTGAACGCTTTGAGCCAATCGAGAAACGCGTCCTCGAAGCTGTCGAGCAATTGAGCCGCTGCAACCCGGTCGACGCCTTGGCTCTTCATGAATTGGATCGACAGCCAATGCGGGTCGCCGCGCCGGACGTGATCGAACATCGCGATGGCGTCGAGGAAGAAGGTCTTGCGCCGCTTCCAGTTGCGCAGGCCCTCCAACCCGGCGCCGCCGAGAATCGCTCGCCGGGGTTTCATCCCCTCGCCCACCGCTTCGACCGTCGTTCGCGCGCCCAGCGAGAACCCGCCAAGGTCGAACTCATTCAGGGCGAGCCTGGCAATCAGCTCGCGAAGGTCGCGCGCAAGGATTCCGGGCGGATAATATTCGGTCCCGTGCGGCTTTGCGCTTTGGCCGTGCGCGCGAAGGTCCGGCATGATCACCCGAAATCCGCCCGCGGCAATGCGCTCTGCGTGGCCGAACTTGATCCAGTTCATGTGTGCGTCGGAAAAGAGGCCATGGAGCAGAACCACGGGCCGGCCGTGACCGACCTCGTGATAGGCGAGCTCGACTCCGTCCGACGCGGTCCAATATTGCACGAGCGGCTCGCTCAACCGGGGAACTTCCCGGTCGCCTCAACCCACTTTTCCACCAGCACCGGATAATCCTCGGTGCGCATTTCCGGCAGGCCGTCGGTGTTGAGCCACGCCCGGTGGATGCTCTCCGCGCCGAAGTTATGCTTCGGAGTGAAGCGCGACGGATCGTCGAACGAGGCGACGGTCAGGTCCATTTTGTCGCTGCCTTGCTTGAACTTGAAGCCCAGCGAGGTCCCGCATTCGCGGCAATAGGGTCGGACCGCGATCGGTGAGCTATCGTACCAGTCGGGCTCGTGCTCCCAGCTGATGTCCGCCTGCTTCATGCTCTTGAAGGCGATCGACACCGAGCCCGTCGCGCGCTGGCACATCCGGCAGTGGCAAAGGTAAGCGTCAGCGTCGTGAACGGTCGCCGTGTAGCGGATCCTCCCGCACGCGCAGCCGCCGGTCATTTGGCCGGGCATTCTCTATTTCTGGCCCGGCGGGGTTGGCGGCATCGACACGTGCTCGTGAACGATCTTCCAGCTGCCGTCGCGCTGGCGCTGGTAAACGTCGGTGAACCGCGCGCTGATGGTCGGCCGCGCCGCGCCGGCCTGGATGGTGGCTATTTCCGTCCCCGAGCTGATGAACGCATCGGGGCCCAGGATTTGGATGCGCCGGTCGGGCACGCGATAATCGGCGGGCTTCATGCTGACGAACGCCCTTGCCCAACCGGTCTGCACGGCTCGGTCGGTGCTCGGGGTCGCGTTCGAGGCGTCGATCATCACCGCGCCGTTGGCATATTGGCGCATGATCGCGTTGACGTCGCCGGTGGTGAAGCTGGCCTCGGCGCGTTCGGCGATCGCGGTCGCTTCGGCCTGGCTGACCGGCGCTTGCTGGCCGGCCGGCTTGGCACAACCCGAGAGGCCAAGAACGGCCAGTCCACAAATCAGCGCAGCACGCATCATGCCCTCCAGTCCTTTGCCGCTCAGGCGGCTTTCTTCAAATGCTTGCGTCCGAGCAGCTCGGCGATCTGGACCGCGTTCAAAGCCGCGCCCTTGCGCAAATTGTCGCTGACCACCCACAGGCTGAGCCCGTTCTCGACTGTCGGATCGTCGCGGACCCGGCTGACATAGGTCGCATATTCGCCGACGCATTCGACCGGCGTCACGTAACCGCCGTCCTCGCGCTTATCGACCAGCATCACGCCCGGCGCCTCGCGCAGGATCCTCTGCGCCTGCGCGGCGGAAATTTCGTTCTCGAACTCGATGTTCACCGCCTCGGAATGGCCGACGAACACCGGCACACGGACGCACGTCGCCGTAAGCTTGATCGAGGGGTCGAGGATCTTCTTGGTCTCGACCACCAGCTTCCATTCCTCCTTGGTCGAGCCATCGTCGAGGAAGACGTCGCACTGAGGAATGACATTGAAGGCAATCTGCTTGGGATAGACCGACGGCTCGTTGGAATCGCCGACGAAGATGTTGCGCGACTGCTCGAACAGCTCGTCCATCGCCGCTTTGCCGGTGCCCGACACCGACTGATAAGTGGCGACCACCACCCGCTTGATCTTGGCGACATCGTGGAGGGGCTTCAGCGCCACCACCAGCTGCGCAGTCGAGCAATTCGGGTTGGCGATGATGTTCTTGCGCCGGTACCCGTCAATCGCCTCCGGGTTGACTTCGGGGACGATCAGGGGAACATCCGGGTCCATCCGGTACAGCGAGCTGTTGTCGATCACCGTGCAGCCCGCCGCGGCGGCCTTGGGCGCATAGATTCTCGACACTTCGGAGCCGGCCGCGAACAGCGCCATGTCCCAGCCCGCGAAGTCGAAATGCTCGAGGTTCTTGACCTTGAGCGTCTTGCCGCTGTCGCCAAAGTCGATTTCGCTGCCGGTCGAGCGGCCCGAAGCCACCGCCGCGACCTCGTCCAGCGGGAATTGCCGCTCGGCGAGGATGTTGAACAGCTCGCGCCCGACATTGCCTGTCGCACCGACCACCGCGACCCGGTAACCCATCGATTCATTCTCCGAAAAACTGTGTTCGCAGCGCCTATCGCATGGCGACCGCGAAAGCGATATGGCGCTGCCACGCGGGCGGGCCAAGGGGGGAGCATGCGCCGACGGACGTTGCTGTACGTGCTGGTAGTACTCGCTCTTCTTGGTGCGATGGCCGCGAAGGGGGTGCTGGTCGGGCCGCCACCACTTCGCGCAACTGCAACGCCGGGCCAATTCGACGCCGTGCGCGCCAAGGCCCGGCTGGCCGCGATCCTCGGCGACCAGAAACCGCACCCGGCGGACTCGATCGCCGACGATGGGGTGCGCGCGCGGCTTGTCGGGCAGCTCGAGGCCCTCGGCCTGCATCCCGTGGTTCGCGACCAGCTGGCATGCAACGAGCTGTACAAGCAGCGCGGCGTGTCCTGCGCGCGGGTGCGCAACGTGATCGCCAAGCTTGGGCCGGCGAGCGGCAAGGCGCTGCTCCTCAACGCTCATTATGACAGCACGCCGGTCGGCCCCGGCGCTGCCGACGACGGAATAGGCGTTGCAACGTTGCTGGAGGTTGCCGCCAACCTCGACCGCCACAAGCTGAAGCGACCGCTGATCCTGTTGTTCAACGAAGGCGAGGAATTGGGCCTGATCGGCGCCCGCGCTTTCCTTGCCGACCCGCTCAGCCGCAACGTCGACGCGCTCGTCAACCTCGAGGCGCGCGGGGTTCGCGGGCCGGTCAACATGTTCGAGACGAGCCGTCCCAACGCTGCGCCGATCGCGCTGTTCGCTGCCGCGGTGAAGCGGCCGACGGCCGATTCGCTGTCGACCGACGTCTATCGGCTGATGCCCAACTATACCGACGTCAACAGCTTCGCCGAGCGCGGCTGGCTGACCCTCAACCTGGCGCCGATCGGCAACGAGACCCGCTACCACAGCCAAGGCGACGACCTCGCAGCGCTCGACCCGGCGACGCTGCAGCATATGGGCGACCAGACGCTGGCGCTGACCCGGGCGCTCGGCATTGCCACGCCCGCACCCACCGGCGGCGACCGGATCTTCATGGACATTGCCGGCCGGGCGCTGGTCACGCTGCCGCTGACCGTTGGAATCGTCCTGATGGCCGCGTTGCTGGCGGCCTTCGCCTTTCTGGCATTCAAGCGCGGCGGGTTCGCCACTGGTGCAATTCTGGTCGTCGGCACGCTAGCGGGCTCGACCATTTTGTCGTGGGTCGCGCTGGCGGCGATCGGCGCGGTCCGTCACGGCATGATCTGGCGCGCGCATCCGGTGTGGACAACGCTTGCCGCTTACGCGTCGGCGATGCTGGTCGCAGCACTGCTGCTCGCCACCGTCGGCCACCGAGCCAAGGTCGCGCAGCTGCGCGCCTGCGTCTGGCTGTTCGTGCTGGTGATCGGCGCCCTGGTCGGCCTGTTCGCGCCCGGCGGGATCGTCTTTTTCCTGTTCCCGCCGCTGATCGCGCTGGTCGGGATATTCTGCGCGCGCTGGTGGCGGCCAGCCGAGGCCGTCGGGTCGGCGACCGCGATCCTGTTTTTTTACCTGACCTGGGGCGGAATGCTCGGGCTGCTCGAAGAGCTGCTCAACGGCGGCCCGATGTGGCTGTTCGCGCCGCTCGGCAGCCTGTTGATCCTGCCGGTCCTGATCGAGGCCAAGCCGCTGATCGGTCGCGGCGCGATCCTGCCGGCAGCGGCGCTAACGCTGATCGGCTGGGCCGCGGCTGCTGCGGCCCCGGCCTATTCGGCCGACCGCCAGCAGCGGCTCGTCGTCCAGCACGTCACCGACGAGACCTCGCGCAAGAGTCGGTGGTCCGTGCTGAACGATGCTGCGCCGCTACCGGCGGGCTTCGGTTCCGGCTGGAAGCGCGGCGAGCTGCCGTTCAGCGACCGTCCGCGCTGGTTCGCCCAAGCCCCGGCCAATCCAGTGGCACTAGCGCCCACCATCGCCCGCTTGTCGGACGTCCGCAGTGGCGACGAGCGGACGATAACCCTCCGGCTCGCGGCCAACGGCGCCGAGCGCGTTGCGCTGATCGCGCCGGCGGACGCCAAGCTGCGCACCGCCGGCATTGGCGGGTTCGTTCGGCCGATCGATCAAGGCGAGACCGGCAAATATTTCATCGATTGCTTCGGACGGAGCTGCGACGGCGCAACGCTTCAGGTGACCATCGCCAAGCCCGCCCCGGTCGAGTTCCTGGTCATCGGCAGCAAGGCGACGCTGCCGCCGACCGCGGCCCCCCTGCTTGCGGCGCGGCCGCGCTTCGCCCGGCCGCAATACAATCGCGACGAAAGCATCGCTTACGCGCGAGTCAGGCTCTGACACCCGATCTTTAGCTGTGTTATGAACCTGTGAGGCGCCCGGCGCCCTTTTGCGCCGGACGGCACCATCAAAGGAGGTGTCATGGCGACCAATACGATTGCCCGCGGTGGTTCGCGTTTGGCCAAAATTCCAGTCCGCAAGATCGGCAACGACGACCTCAACGCCGCGCTTCGCGAGGGCCTCGACGACTTCCTGTCCCTGCGCGGCGATATCGTCTTCGCCGGCGTCATCTACACATTGATCGGCCTCGCCGCGGTGGTGATGACCACCAACGGTCCGCTGATGCCCTTCTTCTTCCCGGTCGTCGCGGGAGTCGGGCTGCTTGGCCCGGTCGCAGCGGTCGGCTTTTACGAGCTCGCCCGGCGCCGCGAGCAGGGACAAGAGGTCCACTGGTTCAACTTCATCGACGTGCGCAGGCGGCCGTCGATCGACGATATGGGGATCGTCGCCGGGCTTCTGCTGGCGATCTTCGTTGTCTGGCTGTTCGCGGCGGGCGCCCTCTATGCCGCCATCTTCGGCCTGGCGACGCCAACTTCGGTGCCGGATTTCCTGAGGGCGGTTTTCACCACCCCCCGCGGCTGGTCGCTGATCGCGGGCGGAGCGGTCATCGGCGCCATATTTGGCTGGCTGGTGCTTGCGCTCAGCATCGCTTCGCTGCCGATGCTGGTCGACTGCGACCTCACCGCAGCGGAAGCGGTATCGACCTCGTGGCGAGCGGCCCACGCCAACAAGCCGGAAATGATCCGCTGGGGCGTGATCGTCACCGGCCTATTGGTGCTCGGCTCGATCCCGCTGTTCGTCGGGCTCGCCTTCGTGCTTCCGTGGCTCGGCTATGCGACCTGGCACCTCTATACGCGGCTGGTCGACCGGGAACGGATCCCGGCCCGCCGTCGCCGAAGAGACTAGGGCGTCTTCCCGAGCACTTTCTCGTCGAGGAAGCGCTCGACCGTCTTTTGGACATGCGCCTGCCGGCCCTCGCCGGCAACGCGATGCGTCTGGCCGACATAAAGCATCATATCGAACGGCCGGTCAGCCTCCTGCAGCCGGTCGGCAAGCAACGATGAATTCTGGAAAATGACGTTGTCATCCGACATTCCGTGAATGAGCAGGAACGGATTGCCGATCTTCACAGCACCGTCGATCGCATCAGACGCCTGATAAGGCTTGGGATCGATCGCCGGGTTGCCGAGGTAGCGCTCCGTATAATGGGTGTCGTACAGTTCCCACTTGGTCACCGGCGCCCCGACGATGCCGGCCGCATAAAGATTCTTGGGGGCCTTCTCGAGCATCTTGAGGGTCATGTAACCGCCATATGACCAGCCCGAGATGGCAATCTTCCTGGGATCCACGAATGACTGTTCCTGAAGCCAGCGGGCCGCCGTTGCCTGGTCCTGGACCTCGACGGTGCCCATTGCGTGATAGATCTGGCCCTCGAACGCCTTGCCGCGATTGAATGAGCCGCGGTTGTCGACCTGGAAGTAAATCCAGCCCTTGCTGACCCAATATTGGCGCATTGGCCCGCCCCACGCGCGAGTAACCTGCTGTCCGGTCCCGGGCCCGCCATAATGTTCGAAGAATACCGGATATTTCTTACCCGGCCTCATCGGCGGAGTGATCATTTCCCAATAGAGCGTGGTCCCGTCCGCCGCCTTGAGGGTGCCGAACTTCGTTTCGCGGTGGGATGCCAGGAAGGGGGCGTAAGGGTGCGATCGGTCAAGCTTGTTCTGCTCAACCCAGGCAATCCGCTTGCCGGCGGTGTCGGCGAGATAGACTTGCGGCGGCTGGTCGGGCGACGAGCGGGTGATCACCAAGCGAGTGCCGGCCTTGTCCGCGACAGCGTCGTTCCAGCGGCCGGGCTCGGTCAGGCGCTGCGGTTCGCCTGGCCTGAGATAATCGACCGAATAAACATGCTGCTCGAGCGCGCCGTCCTTATTGCCGGTGAAGAACAAGCGGTGAGTGGCTTCATTGACGCCAACCAGGCGGGTCATCACCCAGTCCCCGCGGGTGATCGGCGTCCATTGCCCGTTCGCCCAGCGGTAGAGGTGGTGGAAACCGGTGCGCTCCGATCCCCAGATCAGGCTTCCATCCCTGAGCGCGCGGAAATCCTCATTGAGGTTGATCCAGCTCGTGGCGGTTTCAGTGAATAGGACCCGACTCAGGCCCGTCGCCGGATCGACCGCGAGCATATCGAGCCGCTTCTGGTCGCGGGTTTCGCGCTGGACGAACAAAGTCGTGCCGTCCTTCGCCCAGTCGACGCGGGCGAGATAAATGTCCGGATCCGGCCCGAGATCGACCTTCGAACGGCCGCTGCCGTCGGGATTCATCAGCCAAAGAGTCACGAGGGCGTTGGGAGTCCCCGCCGCGGGATAGCGCTGGTCGAACGTCTTGGTGCCATTCGCGCCGATCGCCGCACGGGTCGCGACTTGTACCTTGGCTTCATCATAGCATTCCACGACCGCGCGGCCATCGCCAGGCGCCCACCAAGTGCCGGTCCGGCGATCCATCTCTTCCTGCGCGACGAACTCGGCCGTGCCGCAGGTCACAGTGCCCGTTCCTTCCGTCGTCAGCGGGCGTTCCAGGCCGGTCCTGAGGTCGATGGCATGGAGATTCTGGTCGCGGACGAAGCTGACGTAGCGGCCGCCTTCGGAGACGTGGGCGTCGATTTCCGTCTGCGGCGTGTTGGTCAGCCGCCGGATCGCGCCGGTGGTAATTTCGGCGAGGTAGAGATCGCCATCGACCGGCGCCAGGATCGACTTACCGTCCGGCGCCCACTCATATTCCACGATCCCCTTGGAGCCGCCGACCCGCGCGCGCTCGCGCCGCATTTTTTCGGCCTCGCTGATCTCGCCGCCGCCGATCTTGGTGGAGTCGATCAGCATCCGCAGCTCGCCGCTGCCGGTATCCATCGCCCACAGGTCGAACCGTTCACGGTCCTCCTTCCTGGGCTTGAGCAGGCTGGCGAAGCGCCCGTCCGGCGACAGCTTGAGCGCCCTTGGCGTTTGGCCCGAGATGGGCGGACTCGCGAAGATCCGATCGATCGTCAGCTTTTTCTGCGGAATGCCAGGCGGCGGTGCGAGGGCGAGCAGGAATGGCGCCAAAGCGCACACAGCCAGGATACGCATGCCGTGTTGGTAGCGGCTGCGTTCCTCGCTGCAACTTCCTTTAGAGGCTTAAGCCTTCGGCGCGGTCTCGGCGCGGGGCGCTTCGGTCTCGGCGCCCTTGCCGCCCGGAATGTCACGACGGACGTCGCGACGCTCGGCGATGCGGGCAGCCTTACCGGTGCGGCCGCGCAAATAGTAGAGCTTGGCGCGGCGGACGTCGCCGCGGCGAACGACCTCGATCTTGTCGATGATCGGCGAATAGAGCGGGAAGACGCGCTCGACGCCTTCGC
>JAZJZB010000077.1:0-7451 GCA_040390085.1 Pseudomonadota bacterium
GGGCGCGACGTGGCTTTCGCAAAACACGATCACGCTCGGCGACGATGAGCTCGATCGCGGCGAAGCCCAGCTCAAGAATCTCGCGACCGGCGAGCAACGCGCGGTCGCGCTCGACCAGGTCGCGGGGGCGTTGCGCAAGTGACCCGGATCTCGTCCGAACGCATCGCCTCGATCGAGGCGAAGAAGCACGAGCTTGCCGACGCGATGTCGGCGCCGAACCTGTCGCCCGACGAGTTCGTCCAGCTGTCCAAGGATTATGCGGCAATCGAGCCGGTCGCCGCCGCCGCGCGCGAGGTGCGCCGGCTGCGCGCGGAGCTCGATGTGCTCAACGGCCTCGTCGCCGATCCGGGCGCCGAGGCCGAGCTCAAGGAGATGGCGGCGACCGAGGCCGATGAAATTCGGCACAAGCTGCCCGGCGCTGAACGCGCATTGGCGCTCAAGCTGCTTCCGCGCGACGCCGTCGATGACCGCGCCGCAATGCTCGAGGTGCGTGCCGGCACTGGCGGCGATGAAGCCGCCCTGTTCGCCGGCGACCTGCTGCGCATGTACCAGCGCTTCGCCGACATCCAGGGCTGGAGGTTCGAGCTCATCTCGGCGAGCCCGTCGGAAATGGGCGGCTACAAGGAGGCGATCGCCTCGATCAACGGGTCGGGCGTGTTCGCCAAGCTCAAGTTCGAAAGCGGCGTGCACCGGGTCCAGCGTGTGCCGGTGACGGAGAGCGGCGGGCGCATCCACACGTCGGCGGCGACGGTCGCGGTGCTTCCCGAGGCGGAGGATGTCGACGTCCAGATCGACGACAAGGATTTGCGCATCGACGTCTACCGGTCGTCCGGCCCCGGTGGCCAGTCGGTCAACACTACCGACAGCGCGGTCCGGATCACTCACTTGCCGACCGGGCTGGTGGTCATCCAGCAGGACGAAAAGTCGCAGCACAAGAACAAGGCCAAGGCGCTCAAGGTGCTGCGCACTCGGCTGTTCGAACTGGAGCGCGAACGGCTTGCCAGCGAGCGCGCCGGAGCGCGCAAGTCGATGGTCGGATCGGGCGACCGGTCGGAGCGCATCCGAACCTATAATTTCCCGCAGGGGCGGGTGACCGACCACCGGATCAACTTGACCCTCCATAAGCTCGAGGAGGTGCTCGAGGGCCCCGGCTTGGCCGAGCTCGTCAACGCGCTCATCTCCGAAGACGAAGCCGAACGCCTCGCGGGCCTGGAGGAGGCGTGAAACCGATCGCCCGCGCGCTGGCCGACGCCACGCGCCGATTGAGCGAGACCAGCGATACTGCAAGGCTCGATTCCGAGCTGCTGATGGCCGAAGCGCTGAACATCGACCGCGATCGGCTGCTGCTCTCGCCCCCGGACCGCGAAGTCCCCGACCGGTTCTGGCGGATGGTCGAGCGGCGGCGGGCGGACGAGCCGGTCGCCTACATCACCGGGCGCCGCGCATTCTGGAACATCGAGCTCCACGTCGGTCCCGGAGTGCTCGTCCCGCGGCCGGATTCAGAAGTCCTCATCGCGTCCGCGATCGAGCATTTCGGCGGCACGGCAGGCCCCGGCCGGATCCTCGACCTCGGCACCGGGCCGGGCACCTTGCTGCTTGCAGCGCTCGACGTCTGGCCAAAAGCGACCGGGCTCGGGATCGACGTGTCTCGTCAGGCGATGTCCTATGCCGGTGCCAACGCCCGGCGGCTCGGGTTCGAATCCCGCGTCAAGTTCAAGCTTGGCGACTGGGCCGAGGGCATCAAGGAGTCGTTCGACCTCATCCTGTGCAACCCGCCTTATGTCGCCGAAGGCGCGGACCTCGGCCCCGGCGTCCATGAATATGAGCCCGATGAAGCGCTGTTCGCCGGCGAAGAAGGGCTGGACTCCTATCGAGCGCTTGCGCCCGAGCTTCCGCGATTGCTCAATCCGCGCGGGATCGCCGCGATGGAGATCGGTCCCGACCAGGGCGCCCAAGTCACCGCCTTGCTCGCCCGCGACGGACTGCAGGCGAGGATTGCGGCCGACCTTGCCGATCGGCCCCGCGCGGTGCTCCTAACCTGGATTTGAACGAAATCGCTTGGCAGAAGCCGACACGCGCACTACATCAGTGGCCTGGGCCGGGCCCGCTCCACCAATACAAGCTGTAGAGCGCATCCCATCCCACCCCCGACGCAATCGGCCGTTCATGAGCGCTTCAAGCGCAGACCGGAACGAGAGGGTCAGGGCCGCGCCTTCCAGCGCAGCCCTGCCCGCCTGAAGGACCAAGGGGGCTGATACACACTGCGTAAGGACGTAGGCATTTGATCAACAATCGTCAGGGCGGCCGCAGGCGCGGTCGTGGTGGGCAGCGAGGCCCTAACGTCGGCGGCGGACAGCCCGGAAACCGACAGGACAATCGCCAGCGCGGCAACGCCGCTCAGCTGCTCGAAAAATACAAGAGCATGGCGCGCGATTCGCAGCTTGCGGGTGACCGCGTGCAAACCGAATATTACCTCCAGTTCGCGGACCATTATTTCCGCGTGCTGGGTGAGAGCCGGGCCCGCTTCGAAGACCAGAATCCACGCCGTCAACGCGACGACGAGGATGAGGACGAAGGTGACGAGGAGCTCGCCGAGGCCGGTGACGAATCCGGTGCCGACGAACGGCCCGAACGCGCCGAGCGGCAGGACCGCGACGAGCGGTTCAATCGCGACAATCGCCCGCGCCGCAATCGCGAAGAGCGCGCGCCCCACGCGGCTTCTCAAGATGAGGCGGCGCAGACCAATGGCGGCGGTGGCGAAACCATCCCGTTCGACATCCTGCCGCCGGCTATCGGTCGCGACGACAGCCAAGATGCGGCCGAGGAAGAACGTCCCCGTCCCCGCCGCCGCACGCGCGCTGCGCGCCCGGCCGAGGACGAAGGCGAGATCGCTCCAGCCGCTTGAGATCCCATTGAAGCGGCGGATTTCCGCCGTTCATTGTCGGTCAAGGTAACATTGTCACATTCTCCGCTCGTTCGAGGGGAGACTGTTGATGCGTATCCGATTTCTGGCCGGCACAGCGCTGGCTGGTGCGTCGCTGGCGGCGGCTCAGCCGGCGCCGGTTCCGGCCCAGACGGCGCAAGGCGATGTTGCGGTCACGATCTACAATAATGATCGCGCGCTGGTCGAAGACAGGCGCGAGCTCAGCCTTCCGGCCGGCCGCAGTCGTCAGGAATTCAGGGACGTTTCCGCGCAAATCCAGCCCGAAACCGTCACGCTGAACGGCCGCGGCATCAGCATCGTCGAACAGAATTTCGACTTCGACCTGCTGACTCCGGCGGCTCTGATGCAGAATGCGGTCGGCCAGACGGTCACGCTGGTCCGCGTCAATCCGGCAACCGGCGCCGAAGTCCGCGAGCGCGCCAAGATCCTCGCCGCCAATGGCGGCGTCGTCATGCAGGTCGGGGACCATATCGAGGTCCTGCGCGACGACGGCCTGCCGGCGCGCGTCATTTTCGATCAGCTTCCTTCGACCCTCCGCGCCCGTCCGACCCTGTCGGTCACGCTCGATTCCGACGCCGGCGGATCGCGGCCGGTGACCCTGACCTATCTCACTCCGGGTCTCGCCTGGGCGGCCGACTATGTCGCTTTGTTCGACGAAGCCAACGGCCGGATGGACGTCCAGGGCTGGATCACGCTCACCAACAATAGCGGGACGCCTTACGTCAACGCTTCGACCCTGCTGGTTGCCGGCACGGTCGGTGACGGCCGCAGCCGCTATGGCTACGACCGCGGCTATCCGGTTCCGCCGCCCCCGCCGCCGCCCCCGCCAGGCGCGATTCGGCGGCCTGGAACGGAAACTGCGACGCGCGAGCGGCTTGGCGATTTCTATCTTTATCCCCTGCCCGAACGCACCACGATCGCCGACAAGCAGACCAAGCAGGTCAGCTTCCTCGACGTCCAAAACACGCTGGCTGCGCGCAGCTACGAATTTCGCAACGGTTGGCTTTCGACCAGCGATCAACCGATCAGCGCAAACACCGTCCTGCGCTTTTCGAGCGCGCGCAACCAGGGCCTCGGCGATGCACTCCCCGCAGGCACGATCCGGGTCTACCAGCGCGATGCCCGCGGCAATCCGCAGTTCGTCGGCGAGCATCGCGTCGGCCACACGCCGATGGGCTCGGACATCGCCCTCGCCACCGGCCAGGCGTTCGACGTCAAAATCCGCCCGGTGGTCGAGGAACGCACCAAGCTTGGCGACAGCCGGTGGCGGACCCGAATGCGCTACACGGTCAGCAATGCGGGGCCAAAGCCGATTACGGTCGACGTGGTGCAGTCCGGCTTGTCGGGCGACACGCGAATTGCGCAGGAAAGCCTCAGGTCCGAGCGGCTGAGCGCCGGCGATGCACGGTGGCGCGTGCCGGTGCCGGCCAATGGCGAAGCGACCGTCACGGCGACCTTCGACAGTCGATTCTAGAGCGATGCGCGCACTCGTCGTGCTCGCTGCGCTGGCGCTTTCGAGCCAGCTGCCCGCCCAGGCGATCGTCACTTCGCCGGCGCCGGAGCGCGTGGCGGTGACCGTCTATCGCAATCCGGACCGCGGTCTCGAGCCGATCAACCTCAATTGGCTTGGCGGCTACGCGCTGGTCAGCGAGACTCGCCGCGTGCGCCTTCCAGCGGGGACCAGCGAACTGCGCTTCGAAGGGGTCACCTCGGGCATCGTTCCGCAAAGCGCCATCGTCACCGGGCTCGGCGAAGCCGTGCTCGAAAAGAACCGCGACGCCCGCTTGCTGTCGCCAGGCGCCCTGCTCGATGCCCATCTTGGCGAACGGATTCACTTGCGTCGAACGTCGCGGGCGACCGGAGCAGTGCGCGAGCAGGACGCCATCGTTCGAGCGACCGGCGACGGCGTGGTGCTGCAGACGGCCGACGGGATCGAGGCCCTGCGTTGCACCGGCCTTGCCGAAACTCCGGTCGCTCGAGAAGTGCCTGCCGGCCTGTCGGCCAAGCCGACCCTGTCGGTGCGCGTGCGCAGCCCGACGCCGGTCGAGCGCGACGTTACGCTGTCTTACATCACCAACAATTTCGATTGGCAGGCCGACTATATCGCCGAGCTTTCCGAGGCGGGCGACACGATGTCGCTGTTCGCCTGGATGACGCTGGCCAATGGCGACGAAACCGGCCTTTCCGACGCGCAAACCCAGGCGGTCGCCGGCAAGCTCAATCGCCAGCGGGTGTGGGTCGACCCGGGCGAGGCGAGGCCGATCACCATTGCCTGCTGGCCGCAGGGCACCACCAGCGACATTCCAGGCGAACCGTCTCCAGTGACGCAATTGTCCGCCGAGGACATTGTCGTCACCGGAATGCGCGTGGCTGCGCCGCCGCCACCGCCGCCGCCGGCGGCGACACCCGAGCGCGGCGGGGTCATGGCTGAAGAAGAGCGGATCGGCGAAGTCCGGTTGTACCGCATCCCGATCGAGGTCACCGTCGCCGCCAAGTCGCAAAAGCAGGTCGCGCTGATGCGGCAGCCAGCGGTCAGGATCGAAAACATCGTGCGGCTGCGCGTCAGCTCCGGCATCTTGGACGCGCCGCTCGAGCGAGTCCTGATCACTCGCAACCGCCCGAGCGAAGGCCTTGGGCTTCCGCTGCCGGCTGGCAAGCTGGCCTTGTTCGGCCGCTGCGACGGCCGCCGAATCCTGATCGGCGAGGGCCGGATCGACGACCACACGATCGGCGAAAAGGTCGAGATTGCAGTGGCGACTTTGACCGGTGTCCGGGCGCGCCAGGAGGCGTTCGCAAGCGAGGAGGGCGGCGGTTACCGGTTGACCCTCACCAGCGATCTCTCGCGGCCGGAAACGGTCGAGATCGAGCTGCCGCCGGACGTAAGGCCAAGCGGCCCCACCCGGCTGGCCAAGCGGGACGGCTGGTTGCTGTGGCGGGTGACCGTGCCCGCCAACGGCTCGAGCGAGCTACGCTATCGACACCGTTGACCCCTGATCGACCGGCCGTGGGCGATGATTGGCGTCGAGCGCGACAAAGGTGAACAGTCCTTCGGTCACCTTGACCTCGGTCGCTCCAAGGTCGCGGTGGGCGACGACCTCGATCCGTACGCCCATCGAGGTCTGGCCGACCTTCTCGACCGCCGCATAAACCGAAATCACGTCGCGGATATGGATCGGCGCGATGAATTTCATCGCCTCGATCGCGACCGTCGCGACCGGGCCGCGAGCGCGCCGCGAGGCGACGATGCCCGCCGCAATATCCATCTGGCTCAGCACCCATCCACCGAAGATGTGGCCGTTGGCGTTGATGTCCGTCGGTCCGGGGATCACCCGCAGCACTGGCTCGGAATCGATAGCGGTCATTGCGGATCATTCTCCTGGTGGATGGTCGGCGTCGCCTTGTCGTCGTGCCCGCTGTCGGCGCTGATGAAGACCAAGGTCATCAGCCCGGTGCCAAGCAGCACCGTCAAGCCGATCCCAAGCGCGGTTGCGATGATCAGGCTGGCGTGGACCTCCCCGCGTCCGCGGGTCACCAGCACCACGCCAATCGCCGCGATTGCGATCGACAGCAGCGCCAGCAGCCGGAAGATCCGCCAGAAGCGCCGCATCGTCGACAGGCGCGGGCTCGGCGCCGGATCTGGCCGGGGGGAATTGGAGGGCATGGCTTCCCTTTGGCCGCACGAAGTGGGAGGATCAAGGGAAGGGGCCATAGCGAGTCTGAAGAGAAGAACATGACCATCGCATCAGTGCTTCGATCCAAGGGCAGCGCGGTCGAGACGATCGCCGGCGACGCCAGCCTCAGCGATGCAGTGCGCAAGCTCGGCGAAAAGCGAATCGGCGCGCTTCCGGTGATCGACGGCGACACAATTGCCGGGATCATCTCCGAACGCGACATTATCTATTGCCTGCGCGACCACGGCCCCGACGTCCTCGCCTGGCAGGTGTCGCGGGTGATGAGCTCGCCGGCGATCACCGCGGACCCCGAAACCGATGTGATGGCGGCGCTGGCGCTGATGACTCAGCGCCGAATCCGGCATTTGCCGGTGGTCGAGCGCGGCGAGATTAAGGGCATCGTGTCGATCGGCGACCTCGTAAAGCACCGGATGGAGCGGATCGAGGCCGAGGCCGACGCGATGCGCGCCTATATCCAGAGCGCCTGAGCCGCTCGAGCCTAACCTTCGGAATTCCAACGGCTTAGCGCCCTTGTCTGGCGCTCGCAGGACCCCATCTAGGGTTCAGCGATGGGCGTTTAACGGCATCCGGAGCAGCGCCAGCGGCGAACTGCAACAAGTTTGCAAAATACCCGGTTGACGCAGTGGGAGGCCCCACATATATGGCCTCTCACAGCGGCGGACGCGGCCTCCTTGCGGGGGTCGGCGTTCGTTTCGTGCCTCTTCTTGGTCGGTACAGCCGATGCCCGGAACCAATCGAACCGGGGGAGGATGCACGTCGGCTCTTTGACATTGTCGGTTTAGATGAAGGGACATGTGGGCGGCGGCCCGGTCACC